>JAYVIO010000127.1:0-15441 GCA_043770175.1 Verrucomicrobiales bacterium
ATCGTCAGGCATCGGGGAGGCGTTTCGTCTCGGAGGAGCAAAAAGAAAGAGACCAGCCTTTCTATCAGCAATCGCGATGCCGGGGCAAGAGGGAAGTGATAAATCTCCGTGAAGGCATTCAGGTGGCTCGCGCTGCGGGTCGAAGGTTAGCATCCGGAAGTGCCGCAGCCGGTCCAAACGTGTCCGCTGATGATGGGGCCGGGCAAGCAGGGATGAAAGGCGGGCGGGCTCCCACCCTGCAAGCACAGATTTACCGGATCAGTTGAGAGACTTTCCGGATCAGTTGAGAGGCTTCCGCCCTCATATATCCAGCGTCGGCAACTCACCCTGCTCTTGTCACGAATCGCCTCCTGTCCCTTTCCACACGGACCGCAGGCCCATCCTCCGTTCTCACCTGCCGCCGCTATGGTGCGGTCAGTTCGACGACGATGCGGAAGCCGAGAACTTTGTCGCGTTGACCGGGTGCAAGAGCCCCCCGAGACGAAGACAAAATTTCGGGGAGCAAGGACGTCCTATAAGAACCGCCGCGTAACACATGCCCTGCCTGTGCCTCAGTCAGCCAGTCTTCCATCCATTCCGTCAGGTTGCCGCCGAGATCGTAAAGACCCAGCTTGTTGGCTTCAAAACTCATGACTGGAGACGTGGTGGGAAAGCCGTCGGTATAGCCCTCGATGCTGGGACGGGATGGGTTGTACTCCTGAAATGCGGTGTCTGCATAGTTGGCGGCACCCTTCGGCGGTGGCCATTTGCTGCCCCAGGGGAATTCATTGGTCACTTTCCGGTTCAGGCTTTCTGGCATGGTGTTTTTGGTCCATTTTTCCTCGCGCCCGATGCCGACCGCGTAGCTCCATTCTTTGTCGGTGGGCAGGCGATAGGTGCGGCTTTCCTTCTTGCTCAGCCAGACACAAAAGGCTTTTGAATCGTCCCAATTCATCATCGTTACCGGATGGTCTTCTTTGTTCTCGGCGGGTGTGAAACCATCAGCGCTTTGGTCCTTCCAGCCGCTATACACACCTGGAGCATCGGCCGCATATACGGCGTAGTCCTTGTATCGCGTCTCGTGGATGCAGAAGAGCACCTGGGTGCCGGGCACTTTGACGAACTTCATCCCGAGGCTGTTGCTGAAGTCGCTCTTGGCGGCGGTGGCGGGCGCGGGTGGTGGCACGATGGGGGGCGGGGTCGTCGTAGGGGCGGGCTTGACGGAAGTGGGCTTGCTGTTCGCTTCGATGACAATGCGAAAGCCAAAATTCGACTGCGGGCTACCACCAATGGAACCACTGCGACGATAGGATGAGAGCAAATAAGTGGGGGTGCTATCAGACCACGATCCCCCTCTAGTCACCTTGTCAGTTTTTCTATCGTCATACCAAGCGTCGCACCACTCCCAAACATTGCCCCCCAAATCAAAGAGGCCCAGCTTGTTTGGCTTGAAGCTCATCACGGGAGCCGTAGTTGGATGACCATCGGTGTAACCTTTGATGCCTACCGTGGAGGGGTGTTTCTCGCTTGTTGACGAGTCTGCGTAATTACTGGCGCCTTGTGGGGGCGGCCATTTCGTGCCCCATGGATACTCATCTCGAATGTTCCCGCTGAGACTCGATGGTAGGTCGCGTTTGGTCTCGTCACTTCCGATGCCCACGGCATAGCTCCATTCACGATCAGTGGGCACACGGTACACATGCCCTTCCTTCTTGCTGAGCCAAGTGCAGAACCCTTGAGCATCATTCCAAGTTATGCCCACTACTGGGTGATCGTCCTCTTCGCCAATTGGCACACCATCAATTAGCGGGTTCTTCCAATTTGATGCAATCCCAGGATTCTCCGCCGCATAAGCGGCATAATCCTGCCGTCGTGTCTCGTGAATGCAGAACAGAACATCGGTGCCTTTCACGGGGACGAACTTCATGCCGAGGCTGTTGGTGAAGCCGTCTTTGAGGGCGGCGGCAGTAACGCGGACACTCCTGTCCGCTTCCCCAATCTTCGCGGCTTCGCCGCCTGTTGTCTGATTGCGGACAGGAGTGTCCGCATTACCAAGCCCCTCCCGATACTCCTTCACCGTCTTCGCATCGGCGATGCGGTCCTTCTTGGTGAGATCGGATTCGAGCAGCTTGAGCCGCGTGGTCAGCGGGTCGGTGAGGGCTTTGAGGTTGGCGGCGCGGGTGGCTTCGAGCTTGGCATACGCGTCTCGGTATATCTGACGCAGGCCCTTGAGCACGGCGGGCGTGGTGGTCGAGGTGGCGTCGTCCTCAGGGAGCGGGACTTGCCAAGTCCCGCCTGAAGCACGGGAGTTGGCAACTCCCGCTCCTTGCACAAGCTGCTTCTCCGCTTCAAGCGCCAGCACGCTGTCGAGATGCCCGGAGGCTTTCTCCTCCGCCATCTTGCGGTCGAGTCCGCCGAGGTAGCCGCTGTTCAGCTTCGCCACTTCCGCCTCGAACGGCGCGGTCACGCGCTCGGCGGTGAGCTTCTTGAATTGCTCGTCGAGCGTGGCCAGCTCCGGGATGCTGGCCGCCGCCTGCGCCACCTGCTTCTGCTCCATCGCCAGCTTCTCCGCCGCCAACGCAGCCGCCCGCGTGTCATTGCCCTTCTCATCCACACCGAGGATCTTGAGCGCTTCGGCCTCGGGCAGTCCGTCGAGGTTGATGACTTCGATGTCGCGGATGTCTTCGGAGCCGCTGATCTTGGCACTGCCCCTCGCCCATTGAGCATCGGTGGTGCTTGCAACAAAAGCTGTTCCAGCACGTCCGATCAGACGCGAGCCAACCGCGAAAAACTCCAGCGTTCCTTCGTCTCCGGTCTTGGGGATTTCAGGACAGATGACTGACAAAACTTTGGTGTCCTTGCCCTGTTCGCGCCGGTTACAGACGAAGGACGTCGTTGCAAGAAGGGCGTTGTAACCATCGAAACCGTTTGGTTGCTGCCTGACGGTAATTGCCACAGGTCCGCGGCTGTCGTCGTTGATAGGCAGATCACGGATGAAGCGCAATCGCACGCCATAGTTTCCACTTAAAGTTTTAGGGAGAGCGATGGTGTCCTTCTTTTTGCCGAAGCGAATCCATCCGTCTTCGAACTTCAAGCCACGGTTCGGCAAGTCCTCGGCCTTGGTGAACAGCTTCACCCACTGGCCGGGAGGGAACTTTGGATCGGAATCCTTGGTGACGGGGAGTCTGGGAGACGCGGAGATAGTGGCAGCGGTGACGGACGCGGATTTGGCGACGGGCTTCGGCTCGGACTTTGGTGGCTCAGCGGTCTTGGCGGGCGCTGGGGAAGGTGTTGCAGCCGTCCCGGCTGCTTTGACGGGCAAGCCAGAGGCCTGCACCACACTGGGCGCGGGCTTTTTGCCGCCGCTGAACATGACGAACGCGCCGATGCCGATGGCTGCGGCGACTCCGAGGCCGACAAAGAGCGGGGTCTTGGATTTGGCAGGAGCGCGGGTGCCCTCACCCGCTTTGATGTTTGGCTGGCGGACGGGGGCGTCCGCGCTCCGCTGCGGCGGCTTGCCGACGGGCTTCTGCGCGGCGCTGCGTTGGGCGGGCATCTGCGCGACTTGGGAAACGGGGATGGCGGCGGAGGCGGTGTCATCCTGCTTCACCAAGGGCACGGTGAGGATGACATCGAGGTCGCGGCGCAACTCGGCGCTGCTTTGGTAGCGCTCCTCGCGGTCGCTCTGCATGGCCTTGATGATGATGGGGTCGTAGCGGCGGTCGAGGCCGGGGATGCGCGCGGTGGCGGGCTTGAAGGCACCGCGTGGCACCTCGCCCGTGAGCATCTGGTAGAGCATGACGCCCACGGCATACAGATCGGCGCGGCCATCAATGCTGGAGCCGAGCATGAGCACCTCTGGCGCGACGAAGTCCGGCGTGCCCATGGCGTAACCGGTCTTGGTGAGGCCGTGCTGACCGGGCTCCTCGACCTTGGCAAGGCCGAAGTCGGCCACTTTGACCTGGCCCTTCATGTTGAGCAGCACATTGGCCGGTTTGATGTCGCGGTGGACGATGCCTAGCTCATGCGCAGCGGCGAGCGCATCGCACACATGCGCGGTGATGGCCAGGGCGTGCTCCGGCGGCAGCCGTCCCTGCGTGCGGATCATCTGCGAGACATCGCTGCCATCCACATACTCCATGGCGAAGTACAACTGGCCGCCAAGCGTGGTGCCGAAGTCATACACGGCCACGACGGCGGGATGATTGAGCTTGGCCATGAGCTTGGCCTCACTCTTGAAGCGCTCGGCAAAGCTGGGGTCTTCTTTTTCCACGCCGGGTGGTAGCACCTTGATGGCGACGGTGCGGTCGAGGTTTTCCTGCACGCCTTTATACACCGCGCCCATACCGCCACGTCCGAGGATTTTTTCAATCGTGTAGCCGGGCATCAAGGCCTGGAGTTTCTCAGCGCTCGGCGGCTCCCAGCGGAAGCCGCCCCCCGTGGTGCGCGGTGGCGGTGGCGGTGTCTCGGAGGCGGAAGCGGGGGCGTCAGACATGCGGGAATGGGTTCTAGCGAAAAAGAGCAGCAGTGACAAGCGCCAATCACGCAAGCATGGGATGAATCCGGTGCAGGGCTGCTGCTTTCTTCCCGATTTCATACGAGTATGATTGGCAACAAGCCCGCCCTCAGCGGTCAATTTCCGACCACCCATGCCGGTGGCAGGCGCATTTCTGTCCAAGCCCGCACTTCCTGCGAGGCGGATCAAGACAAGAGGCGGAGCGCCTGCTTGATTGCACTCTCCTTCGAAACCAACCCATGCGCAAATACGCCCTCCCGTTGCTGTTCGCCTTTTCCACCGCCAGCTTCGCCGTCGAAGTGACGGAAGAGAAGAAAAACAAGCCGAAGAAGCCGCAGGACATTCCCGCAGTCGTCATCACGGCCACGCGCAGTGCCAGTTCGCTTGCCCAAGTGCCTGCGGCGGTCAAAACGCTGGATCAACAGCAGATGGCGGAACGTCTGGTGCGCACTTTTCCTGAGGCGCTGCGGGAAACACCGGGCGTGGCGATTCAGAAGACCTCCAACGGCCAGGGTTCGCCCTTCATCCGTGGCTTCACCGGTTTCCGCAACCTGCTGATGATCGACGGCATCCGCTTCAACAACTCCACCTTCCGTGACGGGCCGAATCAGTACTGGAACACCCTCGACCAACAAGCGCTCAGCCGCGTGGAGGTGCTGCCTTCGCAAGGTTCCGTACTCTACGGCAGCGACGCGGTCGGCGGCACGGTGAACGCTTTCACCAAGGACTCCGGTTATCTCAGCGAGGCGGAGGGCGGTTTTTTTACTCATGGTCTTGCCAGCCATCGTTATTCAACGGCGGAGCACAGCAATGTGGCGCATCTGGAAACGAGCCTCGGCGAAGGTCAGCAGTGGGGCTTGCATGCCGGGGTCACGCTGAGCCAGTTTGGTGACGTGACCGATGGTGACGGCCGCAAGCTGCGCAACACGGGCTACGATCAATGGGCCTTCGATGTGCGGCTGGATGTGGCGCTGGATGACCAATGGGCCTTCACCGCCGTGCATCAGCAGGCGCGGCAGAATGATGCGTGGCGCACGCATTCCACCACCTCGGGTGTGTCGTTTGCGGGCACTGTCATCGGCACGGATCGCGTGCGGTTGTTCGACCAGGAGCGCAGCCTGTCCTATGTCCGTCTCGTCGGCGATGACTTGAACAGCTTCATCGACAACGCCAGCCTCACCGTCTCGCTGCAAACGGCGGGCGAGCAGCAATACCGCGTCACCGGTCCCGGCGTGCAGTCCTACAACAAGGTCGATCTCACCACGCTCGGCGCCGATCTTCAGTTCACCAGCGACTCACCCATCGGCACCTTCGTCTATGGCATCGACTACTATGAGGACTTCGTGCAGTCGCATGCCTCAGACAATCCCTTCCAAGGTGCCGTGGCGGACAACTCCACCTACAGCCTGCTGGGCGTTCACATCCAGGACGCCATCGACATCGGCGAGCGTGTGCATCTGTTCCTCGGCGAGCGTTTCACCCACGCCACGGCGAACCTCGGCAGTTTCCGCAATCCCTTCACGCTGGCGCAAAGCTCCTTTGCCAACAGTTGGGACAATCTTTCCGGCAGCGTGCGCTTCGTGATCGATCTCGATGACCGCGACCGCTACACGCTCTATGGCGGTGTCTCGCAGGCCTTCCGTGCGCCGAATCTCTCCGACCTCTCCCGTTTTGACGTGGCCTTATCAGGCCGCACCGAGACACCGGCCACTGATCTGTCGCCGGAAAAATACCTGACCTATGAAATCGGCCTCAAGGCCAACACCGACACCCTCACCGCCAGCATCGCCTACTTCCACACGCGACTGAACAACCTCATCATCCGCCGTTCCACCGCTGTGCCGTTGCAGGACACCAAAGCGAACGGCGGCGACGGTTACATGCAAGGCTTTGAGGTCGCGGCCCTCTGGCACATCGACCAGCACTGGAGCGTCTTCGGCCACATCGCCTGGGTCGAAGGCGAGGCGGATCAGTTCATCGGCACCACCACGCAGAAGCGCCGCGAACCACTCGGCAAAATCTCACCACTGGTCGGCTATGGTGGCGTGCGCTGGCAGAATACCGGCAACCGCATCTGGACCGAACTCGTCGGCCTCACCTACGGCGAAGCTGGCCGCCTCAACACTTCCGACCAGCTCGACACCCAGCGCGTCCCGCCCAACGGCACGCCTTCCTTCCTCGTCCTCACCTTGCGTGGCGGCTGGCAGGTCAGCGAGCATCTCCTGCTCACCGCCTCCCTCGACAACCTGCTCAACCAAACCTACCGCTACCACGGCTCCGGCTCCAACGAACCCGGCTTCGGTGCCAACCTTGGTGCGACAGTGAAGTTTTAGCCGCGGACTGAGTTGCTGCTGCGATCAGCGAGCTTTGATCCGTTCAACTGCTTCTCCAGCGCCTTCAAACGACGCAAGGCGTCAGGTAAATGTGCCATGGCGATCCATTGGCGTTTGGCCTGCTTATCGGGGGCCGCAGGATAGCCGAGCACGGTTTCACCGGCGGGAATGTCGCGCATGACGCCGGATTTGGCACCGATGGTGGCCTGTGTGCCGAGTTTGAGATGACCGGCGATGCCAGACTGCGAGGCGATGACGACGTAGTCAGAGAGTTGCGTGCTGCCAGCGAAGCCGACCTGGCCCATGATGAGGCAATGACGGCCCATGACGACGTTGTGGGCGACGTGAACGAGGTTGTCGATCTTGGTCCCCTGCCCAATCACAGTGGAGCCGAGCGCACCACGGTCGATGGACGCATTGGAACCAATTTCGACATCGTCGTGAATGACGACATTGCCGACTTGCAGCATTTTGCGGTGGCGGCCTTGATCAAAGACATAGCCGTAGCCGTCCGAGCCGATCGCCGTGCCGGCATGAATGATGACGCGATTGCCGACCTGCGTTTTAGCATACAGCACCACGTTCGGATGCAGGCAAACATCCGCGCCGATCTGACAGCCAGGACCAAGGTGATTGCCGCCCATCAAGACCGAGCGCGGGCCAATGCATACACCGGCACTGATGATGCAATGCGGGCCGATGGTGGCGGCGGCGTCGATGACGGCAGTGGCATCAACGACCGCACTTGGATGAATACCGGCGGCGGGCGTTTCCGGCGGGAAGAACAAGGGCAGCACCTTGGCAATGGCGATGCGGGCGTCCTTGACGCGGATCAGAACCTTCGTCGCGGACTCGAAGCCGGCAGGAACGATGATCGCACTGGCCTGACTGGCTTCAGCAGCGGCCATGTAGCTCTCTTTTTCAGCAAAAGTCAGGTCACCCGCACGCGCGCCATCGGCTGGTGCAATACCGGTGATCGTCATCGTGCCATCACCGGCGACTTCACCACCGATCTGCTCTGCAAGGTAGGCGACGGTGAACATGAGAAGTCGGAAGCGAGAGGTGGCCTCAACGTGCTGATTCCGGCAGCCCGACCATGCGCTGCTGCTCCACATCCCAGACCTTCAAGCGCAGGCAGCGCAGGATTTCGCGCGGGTGCAAGGTGGTGATCTTCGGCTTTTGCAATTCAGGGATCTCGCGGAGCACCTCCGGCAGCCGGTAGAATGGAATGCGCGCATTGAGGTGATGGATGTGATGGTAGCCGATGTTGGCGGTGAACCAGGCCATGAGACGCCCGGTCTTCATGTAGCTGGAAGAGTCCAAGGCGGCACGTTCATAGGTCCAGCCCGCCTTGTCGTAAAACGACACGTCGGGGAAGTTGTGCTGTGCATAGAACAGGTAGGAACCGATCGCGTAGGTGATGAAGTGCGGAAGTACCTGGGCCAGCAGCCAGGCCTGCCAGCCAAAATTGACCAGCAGCAGCGCCGCGATGCCGGCATGCACCAGCAGGGCAAGCAGACAGTCGAGATGCTCCCGCGGCTTGGTGATAAAAGGCCGCAGGCACATGCCATGCAGGAACACCGTGAGGTAGCCGAACAGGATGGTCAGCGGATGGCGCATGAACAGGTAGATCATGCGAGCGGACTTGGACGCCTTCAGATAATGGTCCTTCGTCATGATCGGGAACGAGCCGATGTGCGAGCCTTTGATCTTCGAGTTGTGGTGGTGGTGATGGTTGTGCGAACTGCGCCAGATGCTGCTGGGACTGAGAGCCAGGATGCCAAAACCACGCATGAGCCACTCCGCCAGCTTTGATTTGGGCAGGAGGGCGTTGTGCTGCTGATCGTGATAGATGACGAACAGGCGCAGCAGGAAAAGTCCAGACAGCACGCTGCAGGCGATCCTGAACATCATATGTGAGAGCAGCAGTGTCCCGGTGACCGCCGCCGCCAGCAGCGCCGTGGTGGAAAGGATGCACCACCAGCTTTTCGCGGTGTTGTCCTCGGCATAATTTTTGGTGGCCAGGATTAGCTCAGTGCCCGTCCTGTTTCTACCGCCAAGAGTGATGGAATCGGCTAAAGCCAGGCCACTAGTCATGTGAAGGTTAAGCAACCGCAGAATGAGTGAGTTCGCAAGCTTTCATTCCTTCGATGTGGGCGGCTGGCGCAACGTTTTTGACGCATGCCTGGAATTCGGCTTTGCCACTGCTGCCACAGCCTCATCGCTAAGAGCGCAACTCAAATCCAGCCACGCAGACGATACCCCCACCAGCCGATGACTTCGTGCATCCAAGCTTCAAACAGCAACAGATTCGAGGCATTGGGAACGCTGAACCAGTTGAGCGGACGACCGCGCGCCGGGGCGCTCTCGTAGTTGCATGGAACTGGGACGACAGGAATACCAGCCTTGGCAAAGACCGCCCGGGTCCGACGCATGTGGTAAGCAGAGGTCACCAGTGCGATGCGCTGCCAGCCATTTTGTTTTGCCAAGGCAGCAACCTTGACGGCCTCATCATGCGTGTCGGCACAGCCGCCGAGGCTATGCACTGGAACCGTCGTCAGTTGCCATTGGTTCAGCCATGCTCTGGCGCTGTCCGCCTCCGACTCCCAACTCCCAGCAGTGGTTTTATAGGCGCCACCACCGATGATCAGGTTTTTTCCCTTTCCCAGCCTGGCCAGCGTCAGTGCGGTGAAAAAACGATCCGCGCCACCATGAAAGTGAATGCCGGCAGGTTCTTGAGTGGAAGGTTCCAGACCGCCACCGAGCACCATGATGGCATCGCACTCCGGCAAGGCGGCCAGATCCACCGGCGGCCACTCTTTTTCGAGCGAAGCCAGCAGCAAATGCGGCACCGGCAATGCGCCCGTGAGAGTGAGCAGCAGCCAGGCCGACCCCGTCAGCCAAAGCGGCCTCCAGCGCCGACGGCGGATGTGCAGCGCACTTGTGATCATGAGCACCAGCCAGATCAGGCCGGGTGGTTCGAGCAGATCGACCAATGATTTGAGGAAGGAGATCATGTGCGGCGTTGCAGGCGGAAGCTCAGGGCGGCGAGGAAAAAGGTGCTGGCGATGAGCAGCGTGCTCAGGGCATTGATGACAGGTAGGCTGCGGCTGGTTTTCATCATGCTGGCAACGCGCAGCGGCAGCGTGGTGGTGCCAGGACCGGAAACGAAGAAGGTGATGACGTAATCATCAATCGAGAGTGTGAAGGCCAGCAGGCCGCCTGCAAGCACGCCGGGCAGCAACAGCGGCAGCAGCACCTTGCGCACGGCCTGGGCACGTGTGGCGCCGAGATCGCGGGCGGCGTCGAGCAGGGTGAAATCAAAATCCTGCAGGCGGCCGAGCACGACCATGGTGACAAAGCTCAGGCAAAACGTCACATGCGCGATCCAGATGGTGAGCAGGCCCGTCTGGACGCCGCTAACAACGAATAGCGCCAGCAGCGACATGCCCATGAGGATGTCCGGCATGACCAGCGGCAGCGTGATGAGCATCTGATGCACGTTTTGCAGCCAGGAGCGGAAACAGTGCAGCGCATACGCGGCCAGCGTGCCGAGAATCATTGATGCGAGCGAGGCAGTCACGGCGATCTTGAGCGTGACGGCTAGCGATTCCCACACTTCATCCGCCGCCCACAGTTTTTCATACCAGTTCCAAGTGAAGCCTTCCCACTCACCACCGAAGCGCGAGGCATTGAAGGAGTTCGTGACGAGCACGACGAGCGGCGCGAACAAAAATACCAGCACAACCAGCGTGATGATGGATGGCAGCCAGGAGCGTTTCATGATGCGGCCTCCTTCCGGCCAAAGCGCTGCCATGCGGCGATGATGAACATGGGGACGAGCACCGCGAGCATCAAACCGGCCGCAAGAGCGCTGGCGTGTGGCAGATTGCGGTCCGCAAACACGCGCTGGGCGATTTTGCTGCCGAGCATTTCATCCGACGCACCACCGACCATCTGCGGGATGACGTATTGACCGAGCGAGCAGACAAACACCATGAGCGCGGCAGAGATGAGGCCGCGCCGCACGCCGGGGACGAAGACTTTGGCAAACGAACGCCACGGCCCGGCACCGAGATCACGTGCGGCATCGAGCAGGCCGAAGTCGAACTTCTCAGCGGCGGCGTAGAGCGGCAGGATGGCGAAGGGAAGTTGCGTGTAGATGAGCACGAGCAGCACCGCGCCGGCGTTGTTGAGCAGCAGCGCATCCTCGGGAATGAGGTGCAGCCAGTGCAGTAGGCGCGTGAGCGGCCCTTCGGGATGCAGCAGGGACTTCCACGCGAAGATGCGAATAAGGAAGTTTGAGAGGAACGGAATGACCACGAGCAGCAGCAGCACCTGCCGCATGCGCGGCCCGACGCGTGCCATTTGAAAAGTCATCGGCAGGGCGAGCGCGAGACAGACCAGCGTGGTGACGCCACTGAGCCACACGGTGCGCCAGACGATGGGCAGATAGGCCGGATCACGTAGCGCCTGGAGGTTTTCCAGCGTCCATCCTGTTCCAACGCCGCCCTGCAGATCCGCCGGACGAAACGCGGTGACGATGACCAGGATGCCCGGGATCACGAAAAACACGTCGAGCCAGACCAAGGACGGCAGCGTGAGCAACCATTGCTTCGAGTGTTCGTGTGTGGATCTCATGCTTCATTCTCCAACAACACCACGCGTCCTTCATCAGGATGAAAGGTCATCCAGACTTCGGTTCCGCGCACCGGATCGATGTCCCCGCCGCTGAAGCGGCTGCGCTGCAGTTGCGCCAGGATGCTGTGCTCACCGGCGCGGATGCGGTAGCGTGTGTGCGAGCCGAAGTAGGCGATGTCCTCGACGATGCCGCGAAACGCGTTCACCCGTTCGCCGCTGGGCGGCCGTTTGAGCGTGAGGCTGATTTTTTCCGGCCGCACCATGAGGCGCAGCATCTGCTGCGCGGTGATCGTGCCGTTACTCAGCACCAGCGGACTGCCCAGGCCTTCGACCATCACGCGCACGTAGCCTTCGTGCTGTAGTTCGACGACAGTGCCGCTGAAGAAGTTGGCATCGCCGATGAACGAGGCCACGAAGCTGGTGCGTGGCGTTTCATACAGGTGCGCAGGCGTGTCGATCTGCTCGACCCTGCCCTGGTTCATCACGGCGATGCGGTCGCTCAGGCTCATGGCCTCGCCTTGATCATGCGTGACGTAGATGAAGGTGGTGCCGACCTGCTCGTGGATGGCGTTCAGCTCCATGAGCATGTGCTGGCGCAGCTTCAAATCGAGCGCGGCCAGCGGTTCATCGAGCAGCAGCACCTGCGGACGGTTCACCAGCGCACGGGCGATGGCGACGCGCTGGCGCTGGCCGCCGCTGAGCTGCGCGGGACGTTTGCGCGCATGTTCGGAGAGGCGCACCAGCTCGAGCATGCGGTCCACCCCGCTGCGGATCTCCTCGCGCGGGCGGCGGCTCATGCGCAGGCCGAAGGCGATGTTTTCCCACACGTTGAGATGCGGAAAGAGCGCGTAGTTTTGAAACACCGTGTTCACCGGGCGCTGCTCCGGCGGCAGCGCGGTGATGTCCTGCCCGCCGACGAGGATGCGCCCGCTGTCAGGCCGCTCAAACCCGGCGATCATGCGCAGCAGCGTGGTTTTGCCGCAGCCGCTGGGACCGAGCAGCGAAAACGCCTCCCCCTGTGCCACGGTCAGCGACACCGCATCCACGGCACGCAGGGAACCGAAAGATTTGGAGACGTGGTCGATGACAAGAAAATCGTCCATGTGGGTGGAATGGGACAGTAGCCCGTAAACAATGAACATGGCAAGGAGCTTGCGGGATTCGCTGGAACGAACGAGCTTGGCCGAATGTCACCCCGTTTTGAAATTCTGCGGCCCTTGGAGGAGGACACCGCCAGCAAGCTGTCCCTCGTCCGCGACAACAAACGCGGGGATGAACTGCGCCTGCGGCGCTTCAGAACGACGAAAGCGGAAGAGATCGAAGGCCTGCAGGAACTGTTCCGCCAGCTTGCCGCGCTCCAGAGCCCGCACCTGGACCGGGTGATCGACTTCGGCGCGGACAAAGACGGCTTCTACACCATCGTCGCCGGCCCGCTGCCGGGCGAGACGCTGACCACCGTGCTGGAGCGTGGACCGCTGACGCTGGCAGAGTTTGAAACGGTGGCGCTGCAACTGCTGGCGGTGCTGGAGCTGCTGCATGAGCAGTCCATCGTACACGGCAGCCTGCGGCCCGATTTTGTGCGCATCACCGGCGGGAAAGCCGCCGACTGGCAGGTGACGCTGCTCGGCTTCGGCCAGGGTTTCGCTGGGCGTGATGACAGCAAGGAGGAGCAAATCCGCGCCTACCGCTGCACCGCACCGGAACAATGGCTCGATGGCACCACCCGCCGCCGCTCGGACGTGTATGCGCTGGGCTGCGTGCTCTATGAGGCGCTTACCGCCCGCCCGCCCTTCGATGGCAAAGTGCTCAAGGAGCTGCGGGGCAAGCACATCGGCCACGATCTGGCACCGCTGCAAAAACTCGCCGCCCATGTGCCGGGCTGGATGTGCGCATGGGTCATGCACCTGCTGGCCGCCGATCCCGAGCAGCGTCCGCGCAAAGCGGCGGCGGCACGCGAGTTGTTTGAACGGCGGGAGGCCCCCAACCTGCCGGAACTGCCGCCGCAGTCGGAAGCGCTTCCGGCGGCTTCCAGCACCCCGCCCGTCAGCCTGACTGCGCATCCAGTGTCCGCCCCGGTGATGCTGCCCTCCGCCCATCCCTCGCACGCCACGTCGAGCACCATCCCCATCGCCGTCGGCCCGCATGTGGCCACCACCATGCCGCGGCGGCCGGTGCCCGGTCAGGTGCCACGCAAGCCCTATACCCCGCCGCGCAAACCACCGGCGGCGGCGCCTGCCGTGAACAAAAAACCCATCATCATCGCCGGGGCCGCTGTGCTCCTGCTGCTCCTCATTGCGCTGACGCGCTGCGGCGGTTAGGCCGGCCTTGCTGCGGTGCACCGCTTGCCCTGGCTTCACAACCGCACCAAGCAGCAGTCGAAGTCGATCTCCACGCGTCCGGCTGCTGTGCGCTGCACCGGAATCGTCGGCACCAGGGTGTAAAGTTGGCGGCGGGAATCCACCGGGTCCGCTTGGGTGGTCACGACTCCGGCATTGCGCAGGGCGATGAGGTGCTTCAGTGCCGCATCCAGGCGACGGCTCACCTGCTTGGCGCAGCCCGAGGCCGTGTGCGGCTGACCGTCGGCGAGCAGTTCCAGAATGCGCCGCCGCACCGGATCAGCCAAAAGGGCGAAGATGGCGTCCCGGTTCCGCGCCGTAGGATCGGCGGCACTGGCAGGTGAAAGGCTGCGCTTGGGCATGAAATAAAAACTACCGTGGAACCGCCTCAGAAAGCAATTTTTTTTGTCGCCTGCCATTTCACCCGCTGGGCTGTCGGGGGCATCCAACACGATCTGTCGGCGTGCCCGCTCCAGAACGTGACAACGCTTTGCGGCTCAAGGTTCCCGCGTCTCCGAGGTGGCGCAAACGATCAGGAAACGTCACCCGGCAGTCTCGGTATCGGCGTAAACGATCAGCAATCGGCAGCTCCGAGACTCGGTGGTGGCGCAAAGGACCAGCAATGGCCACGCCTGAGCCTGCCAACTGGCGCAAAAGATCAGGAAACGCCATGCCTAAACCTCCCGACTAGCGTAAAGGATCACGAATCGGCGTGTGTTTGCTTGCCAACTGGCGCAAAAGATCACGAATCGACGCGCCGCAGCCTCCCAGCTCGCGCAAAGGATCAGGAAACGTCATGCCGGAGCCTCCGAGGTGGCGCAAACGATCAGCAACTCACGCACCGGACCTTCCTGACTGTCAGGACGGATTGAGGCGCGACGCTCCCGAGTCTCCTGTCCACCAACAAGGATTGGCCTGCGGCGTGCCCAAGCCAGCCGCCTGTCTGCAGACATCAGGTAGTGAGCACACCGAGCCTCCTACCTGCCGTGCGGAATGAGATCGTGCGGCTCCGCAGAATCCCCTCCCCCGCGCCGCTTTCATTTCTCAGCATCCGGAGCCGCCAGCCCCGCAGTCCGAGTTTCTAACTCGCCTGACCGGGATGGGAGAACGCTGCAAGCCATCGTCGTTCGCCGACACCCAGCGCGCTGAAGACCTCCGCCGCCCGCAACGCTGCGCGCAGCGGTGCGGGCAGGGCCGCGCATCACCACATGGAGCGCGAGTATGGCGCAGCCTACTCGCCACTTTCATGCCCACCGCTGCCGCAACCACACGGACTCTCATCAAGGAGAGGGATCATCTTGATCCCTCCTCTGCCATGGGTGTAACCTGCCCCTTCCTACACGGGGGATCAGGATGATCCCCCTCCTTTCCCCTTCACCTCACAGATCATCCAGTGGACTGGTGATCTCCGCCGCCCGCAACGCTTCGCGCAGCGGTGCGGGCAGGGCCGCGCATCACCACATGGAGCGCGAGTATGGCGCAGCCTACTCGCCACTTTCATTGCCCACCGCTGCCGCAACCACACGGACTCTCATCAAGGAGAGGGATCATCTTGATCCCTCTTCTGCCATGGGTGTAACCTGCCCCTTCCTACACGGGGGATCAGGATGATCCCCCTCCTTTCCCCTTCACCTCA
>JAYVIO010000128.1:0-43167 GCA_043770175.1 Verrucomicrobiales bacterium
GGCATGGAGCCAACAAAGCCACGCAGGCAGTTGGTTCTGTGCGAATCGCCTTTTGTGTTGCTGGAAGGCAACAGCATCCGATTCACACGATCTGGCAAAAACGGGCCGGTCATGCTTGCCCGCGCCACGGGTGCCAGAGTGACCATCATCACACCTTACGGCACCTTCACCGCCCAGGCGCAAGACATCCAATTTCGCGGCCCCTCCCAGGAAGTGCTGCTGGAACAGCCCTACAGCGTTCATTCTGGTCCTCAGCACCTGAGATTTCCCAAAGTCGGCTCCCTGGTGAAACTGAACTTCGTGAAACGCAGCGTTTCATGCAGTGAAACGGTGACAGACAGAGTTTTCTGATCCAAGCAAAGATGCAGTACTGCCCGCAAATTTTCCACCCCAGCGCTCGTACTGTAATCATGAATCCCCTTCTCGAATTCCATCTGGCCCAGACCCGCCGCCAGTTCTTCGGTCACACTGGCCTGCGCCTCGGTGGCGTCGCTCTCGCCAGCATGATGGGATCACGCTTGGCGCATGGGGCATCAGCTGCAGTGCATCCGCCGCTGCCTGGCCTGCCGCATTTCGCACCGAAGGCCCAGCGCGTCATCTACCTGCACATGAACGGCGCTCCCTCCCAGCTCGATCTGTGGGACTACAAGCCGCAGTTGCAGCAACACTACGACAAAGACCTGCCCGACAGCGTGCGCAACGGCCAGCGCATCACCGGCATGACCAGCGGCCAGGCGCGCTTCCCCGTGGCACCGTCGATCTTTAAATTCCAGCAGCACGGCCAATGCGGGCGCTTTGTGAGCGAGCTGCTGCCCCACACGGCCAAAATCGTCGATGAAATGGCCGTGATCAAAAGCGTCAACACCAGCGCCATCAATCACGATCCTGCCTGCACCTTCGTCATGACCGGCAGCGAGGTGCCCGGCAAGCCCAGCATCGGCTCCTGGCTCGCCTATGGTCTCGGCAGTGAGAGCAACGACCTCCCCGCTTTCGTGGTCTTCACCCCCAGTTTCCCCGCCACCGGCAATGCGCAAGCGTTGTTCACCCGCATGTGGAGCAGCGGCTTCCTGGCCACCAAATACAGCGGTGTGGCGCTGCGTGGTCAGG
This sequence comes from Verrucomicrobiales bacterium, assembly GCA_043770175.1. Lineage (GTDB taxonomy): Bacteria > Verrucomicrobiota > Verrucomicrobiia > Verrucomicrobiales > Verrucomicrobiaceae > Prosthecobacter. Next base: position 1,108 of record JAYVIO010000128.1, read on the forward strand.
GCGACCCTGTGCTCTACGTGAAGAATCCGCCCGGTGTCGATGCCATGGACCGCCGCACGATGCTCGATGGCCTCAACAAGCTCAACGAAATCAACTTTGCACGTGCGGGTGATCCCGAAATCCAAACGCGCATCGCCCAATACGAAATGGCCTTCCGCATGCAAACCAGCGTGCCGGAACTCACTGATCTGAGCAAGGAGAGCAAGGCCACGCTGGAGATGTATGGCGAAGACGTGCACCGCAGCGGCAGCTTCACGCACAGCGCCATCATGGCGCGGCGGCTCATCGAGCGTGGCACCCGCGTTGTGCAGATCCTGCACCGCGGCTGGGACCAGCACGGTGGTTTGCCCAAAAATATCGCCGCTCAAGTGAAGGACACCGATCAGGCCTGCGCCGCGTTGGTGATGGATTTGAAGCAACGCGGCCTCCTGCAAGACACGCTCGTCATCTGGGGCGGTGAATTTGGCCGAACGGTCTATTCCCAGGGAACGCTGACGAAGGACAACTACGGCCGCGACCATCATCCGCGCAATTTCACCATGTGGATGGCCGGTGGCGGAGTGAAAGGCGGCGTCGAGCACGGCGAGACCGACGACTTCAGCTACAACATCGTTAAAGACCCCGTGCACATCAACGACCTCAACGCCACGATCCTCCAACTCATGGGCATCGACCACCGCAAATTCACCTTCAAATTCCAGGGACTCGACCAGCGGCTCACCGGCGTGGAAGAGCATCATCCGGTGAAGGCGGTGCTGGCGTGATTATTTTTTCCGCCAAATCTCCACCATCACCGACCGGTGATCTGACCCCATCTCCGGCCCGATCACCCGCTTCTGCACGCTCAGTTCGCCTTTGACCAGCACATGGTCGATGGGAATCATCACCGGCAGTTTCAAACCCCACGTCGGCGGCCAGACGGGATCGACTGAGCGGAATCGCAGGCCGCTGTTCTCACACAGCCGCCGCATGCCATCACACCAGGGCGTGGCATTGAGATCACCGGCCACAATGACCTCACCCTGGATGCCCTCGACGATGGAACCAATCTGGGAAAGCTGATCACGCCACTCACTCGCATTGAATCCGCCGATCGGCGGCTTGGGATGGGTGCCGATGAAAGTAAGCGGAACCCCGAAATGATCAAGATTGAGCACGATGCCGGGCAGCCGCCAGATCGTGAACCGGCGCACTTCGCTGCTTTTTAACGGCAGCCGTGTGTAGCAGGCGATGCCGAAGAGGCCATCGTTCATTTCTTCGACGTGGTAGGGATATTTCACCCGCAGTGGCTCCAGACTCAGGCGCCATGTTTCATCCACCTCCAGCAGACAAACGATATCCGCATCCGCTTTCAACACATGCTCGATGGCGGCAACGTGATTCTCATTGTCCACCATGAGGTTGAAGGTCATCACGCGCAGTGGCTTGGCTCCAGCACGTTCCGCCACCTCTGCCGTCTGGTGCACGGCATGAATGATCTGCGCATTCCACAGCAGCGAGATCAGCGCGATCAGTACCAGCCAGTTGCGACTACGGAACAGTGCAAACAGCAGCACCACCGCGCAGACAATGATGTATTGCAGTCGAAAGTGGGAAAGCAGATCAAACACCCAGCCGTAGCGGCCCAAACTTCCCAGCCAAGTCATGGCAAGGCATAAAACGGCAGCCACCTCGCAAAATCCGCCGAAGGAGACGGACATTTTCAAAAGAGAAGGTTTGTCGGTTGGCAGCACGTCGTCACTCATCGGCAATGGTTTTGATCATGGCTTGGTCTGGCTTGGTTGCACCTTCTTCTTGCGCAGAGATGAGCGCCGTTCATGGATGATGCATGGGTAAACTTCAAGATAAGATCGCAGTCGTCACCGGAGCCGGACGCGGCATCGGCAAAGCCATCGCCGAAGCCTTCGCCGCCGAGGGCGCGAAAGTCGCCGTCGTCAGTCGCACTCAGGCCAACGCGCAAAGCGCCGCCGATGCCATTAACGCCGCACATCCCGGCGCCGCCAAGGCCTATGCGCTCGATGTGGCCGATGGTCCTGCCTGCGCCGAGGTCGGCAAGCAGATTCTCGCTGATTTCGATCACGTTGACATCCTTGTGAACAACGCCGGCGTCACCAAAGACGGCCTGCTCCTGCGCATGAGCGAGGGAGACTGGGACATCGTGCTCGACACCAACCTCAAAGGTGCCTTCAACATGGTGAAAGCCGTGCAGCGCAGCATGCTCAAGCAAAAGGGTGCCCGCATCATCAACATCAGCTCCGTCATCGGCCTCATCGGCAATGCCGGCCAGGCCAACTACGCCGCCAGCAAAGCCGGCCTCATCGGCTTCACGAAGTCGCTCGCCCGTGAGTTCGCCGGCCGCGGCGTCACCGCCAACTGCATCTGCCCCGGCTTCATCGCCACCGACATGACGCATGTGCTGAATGATCAGGTGAAGGAAGAGATTTTGAAAAAGATCCCGCTCGGCGATCTCGGTGCCGCCGAAGACATCGCTGCCGCCGCCCTCTACCTCGCCAGCCCTGCTGCACGCTATGTGACGGGTCAGGTGCTCGCTGTCGATGGCGGCATGGTGATGTGAGTTCGGAGTCCCGGCTTCAGCCGGTAACGCCTTCGCTGGCTCACCAATTGTCGCAAAGGCAAAGCTGCCCGGTAAATCATGTGATTGGATGTTAACGAAACCTTTTCCGCCTGAAGGCGGGACTCCGAACGCTATTCCAGAAACAGCATCCCAAGAATGCTCATCGCGTTGAAAATGGCATGCAGCAGCATCGGCACCAGCAGACAACCGGTAATCTCGTAGGCGAGGCAGAATAGCACCGCCAGCATGCACAGCGGCAGCAGGCTGCCGACGTGCATGTGAATGACGGCGAACATGAGTGACGAACTCAGCGCCGCGAACGGTGCGTCCGTGTAGCGCTTCAACACACCGTACACAAAACCACGAAACAGAATCTCCTCGGACAGTGGGGCGATCACCACAGCGGCGATGACCACGAGAATCTTGAAGCCGATGCTGCCGGACTCCTGAAACGCTTTCACGGTTTCCTGCGGCTCAAGTTCCGGCCAGATGTCTTTCAACCAGTTCACCGTGGCAGCGGAGACGAGGTTCACCGAAATCAGCGTGATCACTGCGAACATCAACACGACCAGTCCCAGCGAACGCCAGTGCATGTGCTGCAGGCCGAACAACTCCGCCGGATTCAGGCCGCGCAAGCGGTGCAGATAGACCAGCAGCCCGGCACACACGATGAGATTGAAGGCCATGCTTACGACCAAGCTGCTCTCTTTGGCCACACTTGAATCTCCGCCGCTCGGTGCTGCCATGGCCACGATGAAAAACAAACCCAATCCCGCCAGCAGCAGCAAATCCGGCGCGGCATACGGACGCGACAGCACCTGTCCCTCTTGGTTCCATGACACCTCAGGCCGCCAATGCCGCAGCATTCGATAACCGACCAGCGCCAACACCGTGGCGATGCTGACAAACACCGAGAGATCACTCAAGACCCCGACTGTGGGAACATCGGGCATGATCAGCGGGCGTAGCTCGGCGGCAGGAAGTAAGGCACCCCCGGTTGCAGTTTCGGCAGCAGACCGCTGCTGAGATCAAACTGCACCTTCGCCGGTTGCTGCGCTGCTTTGGCCGAAGCCATGCCAAACGCATCGAACAGGCTTACCTCATGACGATATTTCACCACACCAGCATCGGCCGCCTTGCCCAGCTCACGCGCCAGCGCATACGCATCCTCCACGTAGCCGATTTGATCGACCAGTTTCGCCGCCAGCGCCTCGCGCCCCGTCACCACTCGGCCATCAGCCACATTTTTGAGCTGATCCTTCGGCACGCCGCGTGCTTCTGAGACGATGCCGAGGAAACGATCATACATCTGCGTCACAAGGTTCTGGACATACGCCTTCTCATCGTCACGCATCGGCCGCGCACCACTCAGTGAGTCCTTGAAGGCTCCGCTGGTGAATGTCGTCATCGACAGGCCCACTTTGCCAAACAGCTCGCTGTAATTCATCGTCTCGATGATCACGCCGATGCTCGCCGTCAGTGTCGTCTCGCTCGCCACGATCTTTGTCGCGCCGCAGGCGACGTAATAACCGCCCGAAGCCGCCATCGAGTCCATGTAAACCACCACCGGCTTCTCTTTGGCCGCTTTTTTCACCGCGTTGTAAATGATGTCCGAGGCCGTCACCTCGCCACCCGGCGAATTGATGCGCAGTACAATGGCCTTCACGTTTTTGTCCGCCACCGCCTGTTCCAGCGCCTGCTTGATCAAACTCACGCTCGGCATCGCCTCGGCAAACAAACCGCCCATTTCCATGGAAGAAATGATCCCTTCGAGGTCGATGTGGACGATTTTGTCTTGTGTCGTCTTCTTCGCCGTTTCGACAACTGTCTCGCGCAGATGTCGTTTTGGCTGCGCGCTCGAAAACCCAGCATCCATGCCAAAATCCAGGTTGCCAAGAAACTGGCCAAAATTCAGACCAATACTCACCAGCAAAGCCAGCAGCAGCAGCGCAATCAAACATCCGTATTTTTTGTTCATGACAGCGCGAAACTAAGCGCCGCAGGGTCCCTTGCCAAGCCTTCAGGCCAAAATTTCCCGCACCACATTCCCATACAAGTCCGTGAGCCGCATGTTCCGGCCGCCGTAACGGTAGTTTAGCGTTTCGTGGTCGAAGCCGAGGAGGTGCAGGATGGTGGCGTGCCAGTCGTGGATGTGGACTTTGCCAGTGACGGCTTCGTAGCCGTGCTCGTCGGTCTCGCCGTGAGAGTGGCCGGCTTTCACGCCGCCGCCGGCCATCCAGAGGGTGTAACCTTTGTGGTTGTGATCGCGGCCGTTGCCATCGGGCGAGTAGGAGGTTCGGCCAAACTCGCCGCCCCAGATGACGAGCGTGTCTTTGAGCAGGTCGCGCTGCTTGAGATCGGCGAGCAGCCCGGCGATGGGCTTGTCGGTCTGGGCGCAGTTTTGGCCGAGCGCGGTCTGGATGTTCGCGTGCTGATCCCAGGAGCCGTGGCCTAGCTCGATGAACCGCACGCCTGCCTCGACAAAGCGCCGTGCGAGCAGGCACTGGCGGCCAAAGCCATCAGTGGGGTCTTCATTGATACCGTAGAGGGCGAGCTTTTGCGGCGATTCACCCGTGAGGTCCATGACGCCGGGCACGGCGTCCTGCATGCGAAAGGCGAGTTCGTAGCTCTCGATAGCTCCTTCGATGAGCGGTGCGTGGGTGTCGCGGGCGATCTTCTCGCGGTTGAGCGCGTTGATGAAGTCGATCTGGCCGCGCTGCTGCTTGGACGTGAGGTGTTCGTTGCGCAGATGGTTGAGGCCGTCGTTGTTCACCTCGCCACGGCGTTTGATGTCGATGGCGCGATTGCGCTGGCTGCTGTCGCTGATTTGGAACTTCGTGCCCTGATACGCGGCAGGCAGAAAGGCGCTGCCGTAGTTCTGCGCACCACCATTCGCACTCGGCGGATTGATCGTGATGTAACCGGGCAGGTTCATGTTTTCCGTGCCGAGGCCATAGAGCGCCCATGCGCCGAGCGAGGGCCGCACGAACTGCGAGACGCCCGTGTGCATCTGCACGAAGGCCTGCGCATGGCTGGGCTGGTCGCAAGTCATGCCGCGTAGCAGGCAGAGGTCGTCGGCGTGCTTCGCCACATTCGGGAAGGCTTCTGAAATCCACAGCCCGCTTTGTCCGCGTTGCTTGAACTCCCACAGCGACGGCATGAGCTGCGATCCAGGGTAGCGCGAGGCTTTGCCAGCATCGGCGATGAGGCGTGGCTTGTAGTCAAAGGTATCGAGATGCGAGGGGCCGCCTCTCATGCAGAGGAAAATGACGCGCTTCGCCTTCGGCGCGAAATGCGGCTGCTTGCTGGCGAGCGGCGAGGTGGCCGCAGCGGCCAGGCTTTGAAAGGCGAGATAGCCAAATCCGGCGGAGAGCGAGCGCAGCGCATCGCGGCGAGTCACGGCGGCGGTGCGGTTTAGGCAGAAAGAGGTCGTTTTCATGAAATGGATGCGTTTGAGTGCTCAATCGATGACGGTGAACTCCGCTGCGCAGAGCAATGAGTGAGCGAGGGCGATGAGAGCCGCCTCGCGTGAAGTGCGGGTTTGGTTTTGCGCTTCCAACTCGAAAGTGAACGCGTTGGCGAGTTCACGTTCCTTGGGTGTTGGCGGGCGTCCGAAGGCGGAGAGCCAGGCGTGATCGAGTTGCTCAAAAACGGTGAGCTTGGCCAGCCGTGCGGCGAAGGCCTCCGCCTGCTCGCGGACGAAGGCGGAGTTCAGTGCGTGGAGTGCCTGCAAAGGCACGGTGGTGGTCTCGCGTGCGCCCATCACGTTGCTGGCATCAGGCGCGTCGTAGAGTTCCATCATCTCCGGCAGCACGCTGCGCACACGCGGCAGATACACGCTGCGAACGGGAGCGGCGATTTTGCGGATCTCCGGCTCGAACACGGCCTGGCCCACCGTGCCCTCGCCTGCGGCGGCGATGAGTGGCTTCGCGGGCCGGGTGAGGTCGAGTTTGCCACTCACGGCGAGCATCGCATCGCGCACGGCCTCGGCTTCGAGACGGCGCGGACTCATGCGCCAGAGGAAAACATTGCTGGGATCGCGCTCGAAGTCCTCCGCTTCATAAGTGGATGCCTGCTGCCAGGTGCGCGTGAGCACCAGCTCGCGGATGAGGGCCTTGAGCGACCATTTGTGCTCAATGAGCCGCAGCGCGAGTTGATCGAGCAGCTCAGGATGCGTGGGCTTGTCTCCCGTGGCACCGAAATCATCCACTGTGCGCACCAGGCCCTGCCCGAAGAGCCAATGCCAAGCGCGATTCGCGATCACGCGGGCCGTGAGCGGATTGCGCGGACTGGCGAGCCAGTCGGCGAGTTGCAATCGACCACTGCCCTCACGCAGACGCAGTGTCGGCGGTGCGGAGGAGGGATGCAGCGCACGGAGGAAGCCCGCGCTGACCAATGCGCCCGGTTTATCCAGCTCGCCGCGCTCGAGGATGCGCGTCTCCAGCGGCGCATCGAGGTCCTGCACGCCCATGATGAAGGTGAGCGGATTGCCTTGGGCATCGTAGGATTGCATCAGCGCCTCGCTTTGATCCCGCTGCGTGCGGGAGCGGCGCAGCATTGCGCGGGTCATGCCATCGCCACCACGGATGGTGCGCATGATTTCGTCCATCTTTTGCGCGGCGGCCTCCTGCTCCGCCTTCATCTCGGCGAGCTGTTGGGCGGAGAGCGCGTCACGGCCCGCAGACAAACCCATGCCAGTGACATCGAGCAGCGTGGAATACTGCCGCGACTGCGCTTTGATGAGGCCGTAGTGCGTCTCCGTGTTGCGGAAGATCGCCGCGAGCGCGTAGTAGTCCGCCTGCGGGATCGGATCGGTCTTGTGATCGTGGCAGCGTGCACATGCGGCGGTGAGCCCAAGAAAGGCGCGAGTGGTGGCGTCGATCTGCTCATCGACGAGATCCGCGTGAAATTTCCGATCCTCCACCTCGCCGACGAGTTTTTGGCCGACGGCGAGAAAACCGGTCGCTACCAGATTCGTGGCCCATTCCCGATCCGAGGCCACCGGCAGCAAATCGCCCGCGATTTGCTCGCGAATGAAGCGGTCGAATGCCTTGTCCGCGTTCAAGCTGTCGATCACATAATCGCGATAGCGCCAGGCATAAGGATGGATGCCATTGGCATCACCGCCGGTCGATTCGGCGAAGCGGGCCACGTCGAGCCAGTGCTGGCCCCAGTGCTCGCCAAAACGCGGCGACTTCAGCAGCGAGTCCATCAGCGCGGCGATGGCCGCTTGATTCAAATCCGGCCCGATTTCACGCTGCCAGTGCTCCACCACTTCGGCGGAGGGCGGAAGGCCGCAAAGTGCGAAAAAAAGCCGCCGCACCAGCGCCCGCGCCTCCGCCGGTTTCGCGGGCGAAAGGCCGTTTTTCTCCTGCGCGGCTAAAACATGGCGATCCACCATGCTGAGCGGCCAAGAATCATTTTTGACCGCTGGCGGCGGAATGTTCACCGGCTGACGAAAAGACCAAAAAACCTCCTTTTTCGAGGCATCCTGGCCCTGACAGGTCAGCGCGGCAAAGAGCGGGAGAAAAATGAAGCGTTTCATGGTTTGAAGCTGTTGGATGTTGTCGGTGGACGCTTCGGTTTCACCGCGATGGACGCGTCACTTTCCTCCTGCGCGGTGATGAGGTTCAGTTCGGTAATCTGGCCTTCCTTCACCACGAGATTCGCCTTCACGCCGCCCTGCTTCACCGCCTCGAACGCCGGATTCGACAGCCCGCCGCTCAATTCGAGGCCGACCAGCAAATCCTGCGTGCGCCTTGCGAGCGTGGCGGTGGTGATGAGCGCCTTCTCCGCGACCTTCTGCGTCGTCTCCGCACCGCCACCACCGCGCATCATGCCGCCCTTGCCTTTCCCTTTGCCCATGCCGCCGCGCATCATGCCAGCACCACTGCTGCTATCGCGGGTGTAAGTCACCGAACTGCCGCGCACTGCCGTGATGGTGGCAAAAAATCCCGCGCCCTCCGCCGCAGGCGTGGCTGGAGTGCTACCGGCGACCGGTGGGCTGCCAGAGCCAAAGGGAGCACCCATCTCGATCCATTGCTTGAAGTCCGCCAGCACCGCTGCGGAGAGCCGCTCGCGTGGCGGCATCTGCAAATCCGCGTCCGCATAGATGATCGACTCATAGAGCAGGCTTTTCACCGCATCACCCGGCACCAGCGCCGGGCCGCTGTCCCCACCCGCGAGCAAGGCCGCATGTGAATCCACCGCCAGCCCGCCCTTCGTCTTGCGGCCCGTTTGATGGCAGTTGAAGCACTTCTGCTGCAACACCGGCAGGATTTTCTGGCTGAAAAAATCCGCGCCCGCCTTCTGCGGAGCTTGAGGCGCTTGCGGAGCGCTCGCTGGCACCTGCGGAGGCTTCGCAGGCACGGCCGGGCCAGTCGTCGGTGCCGCGGGAGGCGACGGAGGCGTCATGGGCCGGCCTTTCCCCTTGCCCTTCCCTTTGCCAAACCCTCCCCGCAACTCCGGCGGCGGCTGCGGAGCCTCCTCCGGCTTCACCGGCATCGGTGCCTGCGCCAGCGATTGAGTGGCGGCGGTCAGAATGAGAAAGGAGAGAGAGAATGAGCGAAACATGGTGCGTAGCGTGGCCCCTCAAGATGATGCGAACATGATGCCAGCGACGAAAATGACGTATTTGATAAACGACTTTGATTGGAACTCATAAAACTCACTTCCGTCTGCATCATCTTTGCGTCATCTTCAACTCCCACACTCTCCTCCCTGCTCATGCGCCTCCTCGTCGTCGAAGACTCCACCCGCCTGCGCGAGTCCATCGTGCTCGCGCTTCGGCGTAGTGGCTATGCCGTGGACGCCACGGGTGACGGACGCGAAGGGCTGGAGATGGCGGAAGATCATCCTTACGATGCCGCCATCCTCGACGTCATGCTGCCATCACTCGATGGCTTCACGATTCTCAAGACACTGCGAGCCTCCGGCAACCGCACGCCTGTCATGTTTCTCACCGCCAGGGATGCCGTCACGGATCGAGTGGCCGGTTTGCGCGGTGGAGCGGATGACTACCTCGTTAAACCCTTCGCGCTGGAAGAGCTGCTCGCTCGCGTCGAGGCGCTGTGTCGGCGCGGTTATCAAAACGCAGCCAGCGAGATCAAGCTGGCAGACCTCACGCTCGACTCCGCCGCCCGAAAAGCCGAGCGCGCTGGAGTGACGCTCGATCTCACCGCCCGCGAGTTTGCCCTGCTGGAGTATTTAATGCTCCGCGCCGGGCAGATCGTCACCCGCACCCAGATCGAGGAGCACATCTATGACGACCTCGTCTCGCCGATGAGCAACGTGGTGGACTCCGCCGTGTGTGCGCTGCGGAAGAAAATCGCCGTGCGTGACGATCTCGCGCCGCTCATCCACACCCGTCGCGGTCAGGGCTATGTCATGGAGGCACGCCGCGCATGACCTCCATCAGACGCCGCCTCTCCCTGTGGCTGCTCGGCGGCCTTGCCGTGCTGTGGTGTGCCGCCGGAGCGGGCGTCTATCTCAGCGTGCGCCACGGCTTGCACAAATCACTCGATGCCGCGCTCGCTGTCGATGCGCGGCTCGCACGATTCACCACCCGCGGCGACACCTCCGACGATGACAGCACCCCGCGTGGACGCGGCATGCGCCTGCAGGACCGCCTCGCCGACTACCACGATCCGCAAGGCGGCTCCTACTTTCAGACGTGGAACTCCGATGGAGAGACCATCGAACGATCCAGCAGCCTCGGGGACATGCAGCTACGCGCCCTCGAAGTGTCCGGCACCGATCCCATCTTCACCTCCGGCACGCTCGCCGATGGCCGCCCCGTGCGCATGATGGCCTTCCGCACCGCCGCGAGCGCTGCCAAAGGCCCGGGCAAAGGAAAAGGCAAAGGCAGGCCCGGCAGCGACTCCAATCTCATCCTCCTCGCCAAAGACTCCGCCGCCTCGCAGCAGACACTCAATTCTGTGCTCGGCGGCATCAGCATCACCGGCCTGCTCGCCGCCTGCGGCACCATCTTCCTCGTCAGCATCGCGCTGCGCCACGGCCTGCGCCCGCTGCAAACACTCGGCGAGCAAACCCGCAGCATCGACGCCCCCACGCTGCACGCCCGCTTTGATGCCACCACCGCTCCAGCCGAACTGCGCCCGATCTACACCGCGCTCAACGAGCTGCTGCATCGCCTCGAGCAGGGCTTCGAGCGTGAGAGACGCTTCAGCGCCGATCTCGCTCACGAAATGCGCACGCCCGTCGCCGAGCTCAAAATGCTCGGCGAAGTCGCACTCAAATGGCCGGATCAAGCCGATGCCGAGCTTCCGGCTCATACGCTCGCCATTGCCGCTCAACTTGAGAACCTGATCGAAGCCCTGCTCACCCTTGCCCGCCTGGAATCCGGCGAAACGGCCCTTCAACTCTCCACCGTCGATCTCAGCGCCCTGTGTCACGAATGCCTGCAACCCTGCGCTGACAAAGTGGACCCCAAGCAACTCGACCTCCGCCTCCGCTCCGAACCCGGACTCTCGATGGAAACCGATGCACGCCTGCTGCGCATCATCCTGACCAATCTGCTCACCAACGCCGTGGAATACGCCCCAGCATCCACAACCATTGAGATCGAACTCGATGCAGGCAGCATCGCCATCGCCAACGCCGCTCCCGAGCTGACGCAGGAAGACCTGCCGCACTTGTTTGAGCGCTTCTGGCGTGCCGAGAAGTCACGCAGCAACAGCGCCCACAGCGGCCTCGGCCTGGCGCTCGCCCGGCAGGCTGCCAAAGCCATCGGCTACCGACTCGACGCATTGCTGTCTGGCGGAGTGTTGAGTTTCACGCTCAAAAAAGTCTGACGCATCACCTTCGCGTCATCTTCGTGAATCATCATGGGCACGTGACTGAAACAACCCGGTCACGTCCAAACACCATGAAGAAAACACTCGTTACCCTCATCGCCGCCGCGCTGGCGGTTTCCATCCCCTCCGTATTCGCCCACCGTGGCGGCCAAATGAAAGCCGCCGCCAATGGACAGGCCGATCCTGCTGCACCTCCTGCACCCGGTCCCGGAGCCATGCATGGCAAAGGCAAAGGTAAGGGGAAAGGCAAGGGCAAAGGACAAGGCAAAGGTGGCCCCGGCCGCGGCGGCAAAGGCATCCAAGGCGCAATGCCGGACCAGGATTAATGCCTCGTCCTCTCAGCCATGCACCGTCAAGACCGCGCTCCGAAAAGGGCGCGGTTTTTTTCTCACCACACCAATTTCAACGATCACCCCACGATCTCCTGCACCACGCGTCCAAGCACGTCGGTGAGTCTGAAGTCTCGTCCCGCATGCCGGAAAGTCAGTTTTTCGTGATTGAGACCGAGCAGATGCAGAATCGTCGCATGCCAGTCGTGGATGCTAACTTTGCCTTCCACCGCCTCGTAGCCGTAATCATCGCTGCGCCCGTGGCTGAAGCCACCCTTCACACCGCCACCGGCCATCCACATGGTGAACGCTTTCACATTGTGATCGCGGCCATCCTGCCCTTCGGCATGCGGCGTGCGGCCAAACTCGCCGCCCCAGATGACCAGCGTGTCGTTCAGCAGGCCGCGTGATTTCAAATCCGTGATCAATGCACGCAACGGCTTGTCCACCGCCGCACAGTTCGCAGGCAAAGCCGTGCCGAGATTGAAATGATGATCCCAGTCGCCGTGATTGATCTCCACAAAGCGCACTCCTGCCTCGACCATGCGTCGCGCCAGCAGGCACTTGCGGCCAAAGTCATCCGTCACTGCTTCACCGATGCCGTAGAGTTTTTTCGTCGCTTCAGTCTCCTTGTTCAAGTCCATCACCACTGGCATCTCGCCCTGCATCTTGTAGGCCAGTTCAAAGGATTCGATCAGCCCCTCCACCTGCGGATCCTGCTGCTCACGGGCCAGTTTGCTGCGATTCAACGATTGAATGAGATCCAGCTCAGCCCGCTGCGCCGCCACGCCAAGCTTCGGCTTCAAATTCGCCACCTCCGCATTGGCGATGGGCCGCTTCTCCGCACCGATGCGCGTGCCTTGATGCTGCGCGGGTAAAAACGCGCTGCCATAATTCTGCGCGCCGCCAAAGCCGCTCGGCGGCGTGATCGTGATGAAGCCGGGGAGGTTTTCATTCATCGATCCGAGGCCGTAATGCGTCCATGCTCCCAGCGAAGGCCGCACAAACTGCGAACTGCCCGTGTGCATCTTCATATACGCCTGCGGATGCGCCGGCAGCTCCGTCTGCATGCCATGCAGGAAGCACAGATCATCCGCCGATTTCGCCAGCTCAGGAAACAGCTCCGACATCCACTGCCCGCTGCGCCCATGCTGCGCAAACTTCCAGCGCGAACCCAACAACTGCGTCCCCGCCCGCGTTCCTGGCTTCCCCGTGTCCGCGATCAGCTTCGGCTTGTAATCAAACGTATCGACATGCGACGGAGCACCGCGCATGCAGAGAAAGATCACCCGTTTGCTCGATTTGACGGCCTGTGAAGCCGCCAGCGCGGATAAACCGAGCCAACCAAAGCCCAGCGAGCTGTTTTGCAGGAAGTGACGACGGTTCATAGCAGTTCAGTTGATGAATAAAAAATCCGCACTGGCGAACAGCGCGCGGCAAATGCTCGTCCATGAAGCAATATCGTCGTGATCGAGCTTTTTCGCGGCCTGTAGTTCTTCCACCATCGGCTCACGGCCATAGGCCAGCCTGCACGCGAGGTTGAAGCGCTTCTCGAAGCCGTTCTCAGCCATCACCCGTTTCGCCATCGTCGCAGCCTGAGTGCTCACAAAGTCGCTGTTCATCAAATAGAGTGCCTGCGGCGGCACGATGGTCGTTTCACGGGCACCGAGCACGACACTCGGATCAGTGAAGTCGAACACAGCGAGCGTTTCCGGCTGCACATTGCGCGCTACCGGCAGATACAGGCTGCGAAAGCGGCCATTCGCCTGGGAGATCATCTCGTCATTCAAAATTTGAAAGCGTTCACCGCCAATCGGCCCGTCACCGGCCTGCGCAACGATGGAACCGGCCTGCGGCGTGAGATCGAGCGCTCCGCTCGCGGCCAGCATCGCATCGCGGATCGTTTCTGCATCCAGACGACGCGTGTTCATGCACCAGAGCAGCGTGTTGTCGGGATCGGCGGTGTTGTTGGCTTCATCGTAGCGTGTGTCGAGCTGATACACGCGACTCGTCACGATGCGCTTGATCAACTTCTTCAAGCTCCAGCCATCTGCGATGAACTGCTGCGCCAAGTAATCGAGCAGTTCAGGATGCGATGGCTTTGCGCCACTCGCGCCGAAGTTGTCCACGCTTTCCACCAGCCCACGGCCAAACAGCCAGTGCCACACACGATTCACGGTCACTCGCGCTGTCAGCGTGTTCTGCGGCGAGGCGATCCAGTTCGCCAGTTCCAGCCGTCCGCTCGTGCCTTGGGCAATGTTGAGCTGCGCGCCATGCGCCACGAATTCCGGCAGACCACGTGGCACCGCCTCGCTCTCCTTGTCGATGCTGCCGCGCACGAACAGTGGACTGTCCGCAATCGCCTCGAATCCACTGCTGCGTCGTCCACGGCTGTTTGGGCCGCCCATGCTTAAATTCATGCGTCCACGACGTGCTGCCGGTGCTGTCGCTGGTTTGTCGATCACACCCATGATACGCGGCTTGAGGCTGCCATCAGGATTGAAGGCGACGATGTCCATCTCCACCTGCTTTGCCCGTGTGATGAGCCGCACGATGTCGAAGCCGGTCATCTGTGCTCCGCCGGTTTGCGGTGCTCCTGGAGCACGCGAAGCCAGCGCGGCATCACGGCGTGACACCAGTCCGTCATATTCCGCCTTCTTGCGTGCCCATAACGCCGGGTCCATGCGACGATCCAGCGTCTTCAAGCCAGCGGAAGTCGGCACCTCGATCAAACTCGCTGCATTGCGGCCCTGCACGCCGCCAGGTGTGCCAAAGCGCGTCTCCGTGCTCAAGAAGATGCCTGCCAGCGCGGTGTAGTCGCGCTGCGAGATTGGATCAAACTTGTGATCATGGCAGCGAGCGCACGCAATCGTCATGCCCATGAATGCCTGCGACACCGCATCGATCTGTTCATCGGCCAAATCGACGGCGAACTGCCTTGGATCAGTGCCATTGAGTGCTTTTGGTCCCACGGCCAGAAATCCCGTCGCGATCAGCTTTTGCGCGTGATCCGCGTCGCCGCGATCCGGCAGCAGATCGCCTGCAATCTGCTCGAGGATGAATTGATCGAAAGGTTTGTCGGCCTGAAACGCCTCGATGACATAATCGCGGTAACGCCAGGCCTCGGGCATCGTCATGTTCACGTCGCGGCCCGTGGTTTCAGCAAAGCGAGCCACATCCAGCCAGTGCCGCGCCCAGCGCTCGGCGAACTGGCGGGTGTTGAGGAGTTTGTCGGACTGGTCGGACAAGTCGGACGTGTCTGACGGCGGTGGCAAACCGGTGAGATCGAGATAGAGCCTGCGTGTGAGCGTGGCGGCATCCGCATCAGCGACAGGCTTGAGGTTTTTCTCCTCCAGCTTCGCCAAAATGAAGCGGTCGATGTCGGTCTTGGCCCAGCCTGCGTCTTTCGGCTGCGGCACCGCCGGTTTGGTCAGCGGTTGATACGCCCACCACGATTTTGCTGATGACGCGTCATACGTCTTGGCGACTACGGCGGCACCTTCACGTGGATCAGGCGCGCCCAGCATCACCCATTGCTCGAAATCGGCGATCACACTGTCCGGCAGCTTGCCGCCTTTGTTTTGCGGCGGCATGCCGGTGTCGGCGTCATGCCAGCGCAGCGCGGTGATGAGCAGGCTTTTGTTCAAATCGCCGGGAACGATGGCTGGGCCGTTTTCGCCGCCTTTGAGCGTTCCAGCACGCGTGTCGAGTAGCAGTTCACCTTTGAGCTTCTCCGCCTGCGCTGAATGGCAGGAATAGCATTTCTCCGCGAGCACGGGACGGATCTTCGCTTCGAAGAAAGCACTCTGCTCCGGCGTGACCGCACCTGCGCTGGCGGCGGCGAGTATGAGAAGATATTTCATGACAATGATGCTGAAACCCTTCGCAAAAGCGAAGTTGTGTCCACGCAGCCAGATAAACACGTTTTAATCTTCGAGTTCAGCAACACTCACACCAGCGACTTCAAATACTCGCGCAGTGCCGGGGCGATGTCATCACGCTGGAGGCCGAAGTGGATGTTTGCCTTGATGAAGTCGAGCTTGTTGCCGATGTCGTGACGTGCGCCGTCGTAACGCAGGCCATGCAGCGTTTCCTCGCGCATCAGGCTGGCGATCGCATCCGTGAGCTGGAGTTCGCCGCCTTTGCCGGGTGGTGTTTTCTTGAGATGATCAAAGATGCGTGGCGAGAGCACATAGCGGGCGCTGACAGCGAGATTCGATGGTGCGTCTTCAGGTTTCGGCTTTTCGACGAAGGTGGTGGCGCGAATGAGGCCGGGGGCGATCTCATCGCCGCCGAGGATGCCGTAGCGGCTGACTTTTTCGAGCGGCACTTGCTGTAGTGCCACAGCGGAGCCGCCGTGCTGCTCGACGACATCCGCAAGCTGACGTGTGACGGGCTTGTCAGTGTTGCTGGTGACGACGGTGTCGCCGAGCAGCACGGCGAAGGGTTCATCACCGACGTGATCACGGGCGTAGAGGATCGCATCGCCGAGGCCGCCCATTTTCGGCTGCCAGATGAAATGCATGCGCGCCATCGTCTGCAGGCGGCGCAGATCGGCGAGATCGGCTTCGCGCCCTTTGGCGGCGAGTTCGGCTTCGAGATCAAACGCGGGATGGAAGTGCTCCTCAATCGAGCGCTTGGAGCGCGAGATGATGATGAGGATGTCCTCGATGCCGGATGCGACGGCTTCTTCGACGACATACTGAATCACCGGCTTGTCCACGAGCGGCAGCATCTCCTTCGGCACGGCCTTGGCGATGGGCAGGAAGCGGGTGCCGTAGCCTGCGGCGGGGATGACGGCTTTGCGGACGCGTTGGGACATGGTCAGTTCTTTTTGAAGAGTCCCTTGAGGCCTTTGAAGGTGTCGATCAGCTCCTTGGCCTTGTCCTCGATGTCACCGCCGAGCAGCCCTTCCAAACGGCGCTGGATGTCCGGCTTGACCTTCGGATGGGAGAGTGTGCCGGTGATGGTGAGGTCGAAGGAGAGACGACCCTGCTCATCAGAGAAGCCATCGACCACCATGCGGGAGATCGTTTCGCCCAAACCCCGCGAAGCGACGCCGCGCACGACCTGTTCCTTCAGGGCCGGGCCGCAATACAAGCGTGTGAGCAGCGCTTGGTCATCCTTGGCAATGTCCATCCAGGAATCCCGCTTCACCGTGACCTCGTAATCGGGCAGCGCGAGGTGCGCGTTGTCGAGAAAGGTTATGCGCTGATCCTTGGAGAGAATGTGGATGTTGAGATCCTGTGCCAGCGGGCCGCCGAGGCGGATGCCGCGCAGATCGATGCCGTATTTCATGAGCTTGTCGAGGTTCTCGCCTGCGGCGTCGCCGATGGTGATGTGGCCGCCAAGGGTCGAGCCGCGGTCGATGGTGAGCTTGAGCATCGCGGCGGGCGACCACATCCCCGTGGCGGGATCGGCGGGATTCACTTCGCCTTCGCCATGCAGCCTCATGTCGGCAAAATGCACCTGCTGCATGCTGCCGCCGATCTTCGCCACGCCATCCACCACGACTTTGGCGGCCAGACGGGCGTGCAGGCGGTTGTGCACCGCGAGATTATCCGGGTCGATGTCGATATCGGTCAAGGCGAGGCTGAAGTCGCTGATGTCGGCGTCGAATTTGGCATCAGCGTCCTGGTTGATGATGTGGAAGTGTGCCTGCTCGATGCTGATCTCCTGCAGGGCCAGCCGTGCGGCGCGTGATTTCTCATTCGGCGGCACGTCCACATGCGGGACGGAAGCAATCACCGGCTCGGTGGTTTCCTGTACCAAGGTGGGCTTGCTAGGGATTGGCGGTGCAATCACCGGTGGTTCGGCCCCAGGTGGAGGCACCGGGATTGCGCGCGGCACGCCATCCGCAGTCAGCCGCATGCCTTCCGTGGGCCGCTGAAACAGCCGCTCCAGGGAACTGCCCTGCGGACTCAGCGTCTCCTGCACTTCCACGCCTAAGATGCGTAGCACCCGTGGGTAAACCTCCCGCCGCCACAGCCCGGCCGGCTCCAGTTCAAGATAAGCCATGTCGATCTCCACCGGTGCATGCTTGAGCGGCGGGCGCGCCTCCAGCGGAGTTCCGGCATACTGGTCGCGCGGCGCGATCTTCAGGCCGCTGAGGCGGAGCGTCGGCGGCCAGGCAAAGAGCGTGAACACCACGTCATCGAGCTGCACGCGGGCGTTGATGTTCTTCTCCGTCTCCAGCACGAGGCGCTCCTTGTTCACATAGCTGCGCAGCCACCAGGCGCCACCCAGCGGCGCGGCGACCGCCAGCAGCGTGAACAATCCCAACAGGAGGAGGACAAGGCGGATGATCTTTTTCATGCGGTGAGCATAACCGCCGATGCGCGCTTGGAAATTTGAGATTTGAAATTTGCAGCGGCGAATCCCGGCTATTATCGCCCCCCGTTTCAACCCCTCCGCCCTCTTTCCCATGTCCATCCGCGTCCGCTTTGCTCCTTCTCCCACCGGTGACCTTCACGTCGGAGGCGCACGCACGGCCTTGTTCAACTGGCTCATGGCCCGCAAGCACGGCGGCACCTTCGTGCTGCGCGTGGAAGACACCGATGGTGCCCGCAACACGGCGGAAGCGGCGGCTGGCATCCTCAAAGGCATGCGCTGGCTCGGGCTGGACTGGGATGAAGGCCCGGAAGCCGGCGGTGACTGCGGCCCGTATTTCCAAAGCCAGCGCAAGGACCTCTACGACGCCTATTTCAAGAAGCTGGAGGGCGCCGGACGCGTCTATGCCGAGCACGACGGCGCGATGCGCTTCAAATTCAGCCGCACGGCCATCACCGTGCATGATCTGGTCTGCGGGGATGTGACCTTCGCGCCCACCGAGGAGCCGGACATGACGATCCGCCGCCCGGACGGCAGCTACATCTTCCATTTCGTCAATGTCGTCGATGACATCGAGATGCGCATCTCGCACGTCATTCGCGGTGAGGATCATCTCTCGAACACCTGGAAGCACATCGACCTCTTCAACGCCTTCGCTGCCCCCGCGCCGACCTACGCGCACATCCCGCTGATCTTGAACCCGGACGGCACCAAGATGAGCAAGCGCGACGAAGGCAGCGCCATCGAGCACAGCTACATGAACGCCGGTTTCCTGCCCGACGCCGTGTTCAATTACCTCTGCATGCTCGGCTGGACGCCGAAGTCCGAGAGCGAAAAGCTCTCGCGCACCGAACTCACCGCGCTGTTCGACGCCGACGCCATCCATAGCAGCAACGCGAAGTTCGATCTCAAGAAAGCGCAGTGGTTCAACGCCCAGTATCTGCGCGAACTGAGTCCCGCCGACCTGCTGCAACACTCGAAGCCCTTCCTGACCTCCAAAGGCCTCGCCTGGACCGATGATGCGATGGCCGCCGCCGCCGTTCACAGCGTGCGCGAGAAGGTAAGTCTGCTCACCGAACTGCCCGAGTGGGTGCATTACTTCTTCCGCGAGGATTTCCCCTTCGAGGCCGATGTCGTGACCAAACTGAAGGCCAAACCCGACAACGCCGGCCTGCTCAAGGCCGCGAGCGATCAACTCGCCCAAACCGCCGAATGGACCGAGCAGAGCGTGCATGATGCCGTCGAAGCCGCCGCGAAGGCCTTGAGCGTGAAACCCGGTGCCATGATGCCGCTGCTGCGCTTTGCGCTCAGCGGTCAGTCACGCGGCCCCGGTGTCACGACGATTGCTCATTTGATTGGGAAGGAAAGGACGCTGGCGAGGATTCAGCGGGCACAGGCGGAGGTGTTGGGCGTTTAGGCCCTTTTTGAAGTTCCTAAACATCTGAGCCACGATGAAGATGAAAACTATTAATTACAGAGGCGGTGTTGCCGAGTTTGAACTCCCAACCGAATGGCGTGAGGAATATGAAGAAGCTGGGGGCGCGACTTTCTACGAAGACCGGCCCGACTCTGGCACTTTCAGGCTTAGTGTACTCAGCTTTAATGGTCCGCCCAGTCAGACGGCTGCCGACATGGTGCAAACAGTCTTCCGGCCTGAGTCAGGGATGATCGATGAGGATCTTCAAGATGGACTGCGGCTGCGCAGCTACATGACCACTGCCGAATCGAACGGTGAGTCACTAAACATATATCGCTGGCAAGTCGCGGTACCAGTTCCTCCCCGTTCTTTGCGACTTCTGCATTTCACTCACACCATTTTGAAGGGGCAAGAGTCAGACAAAGATATTGTTGCTGAATTACGGATGATCGAATCCTCAATCCGTGCCGCTCGATATAGCCGTGACACGGGAACAGCTTGAGATGTTTGTTATACAACACTCATCCCCACCCACCGCGCATACCCCTCCGCCACCTGCTCAGGCTTGAACGCCACGATCTCCGGCACGTCGTAGGGATACAGTTCGCGGAGGCGTGATTCGAAGCGGGCCAGGCGAGCGTGTGCAGGTCAAAGCGTCTGAAACTCGCGGAGCGCAGCTTGCTGACGGTGGTTTAGCCAAAATTTGCACCGCAGAGATTGGAACGCCGCAGAGGTTTTTCAGAAGAAATCTCTGCGGCGTTCCTGCCTCTGCGGTGTTAAATCTTCCCATCATGCCTGCCTCACCGCATCCCGACCTCGGCGGCGATCTCACCAAGCTTGTCATTGGTGCCGCCATGACTATTCACCGGACTCTCGGACCGGGACTGGATGAGGCTGACTATGAGCGTGCGCTGCATCTGGAACTGGTGGCTCAGGGCATCGAACACGGGTGCCAGGTGCCCCTGCCGCTCATTTACAAAGGAGAGCAGCTCGATTGCGGCTATCGCATGGACTTGGTCGTCTCAGAACGGTTGCTGCTGGAACTCAAAGCAGTGGAAAAGCTCCATCCGCTGCACGAGGCGCAACTTCTGACCTACCTGCGGCTATCCCGGATGACGCTGGGACTGCTGATGAACTTCAACACCCTGGTTCTGCGAGATGGCATCGTCCGGCGGGCTCATTCTGTGAAGCCATCTGCCCGCCACCACACTGAAACGCCTCCTTCCAAGGAATTCGACGCGCTGTCCCGCGAGGTTTTGGGAGCGGCCCTGGAGGTTCAGCATGAACTTGGTCATGGTCTCCTCCGCAGCGCGTATGAAGCCTGTCTGGTGCGGGAACTTAAGTTGAGAGGCATTCAGACACAGGTGAAACTGCCCGCGAATCTGATTTATCGAGATCAACTCATCCTCAGCAGCAAGGAGGTTCCCATGATCGTCGAAAACAGCCTCATGGTGGCCTGCCATTGCGTGAAGGAACTCAGCACGCTCCAACTCGCCAGGGATCGTTCCTTGCTGAGGGCGGCCGGGGTGGATGCAGGACTCTGCCTCAACTTCCACGCCGCATCCCTTGTCACAGAGATCCGTCGAATCCGTGCGCAGGGGAAATAACAGGCACCGCCAGATTTTACACCACAGAGAAAGGAACGCCGCAGAGGTTTTCAGAAACAATCTCTGCGGCGTTCCAACCTCTGCGGTGTAAATCAGTGTTTTCCTAGTTCCAAACGGAATGCCCTGTTTTGGATTTAGGATCTCCTGTTGCTGAAATCGATGGTCCTATTTCTCAATCAGGCGCTCCTGTTTTACTATTAGCACCGCCTGTTCCAGGAACAGGCACTCCTGTTTGCCAAATAGGATGTCCTATTTTGATTTTAGGAGATTCTACTTCTGAAATGGGTGGTCCTGTTTTCTAATGCTGACGTCCTGTTTTGGAATGAGCACCGCCTTTTTCAGGAATCTGCGGTCCTGCTTTCAAACCAGGAGGTCCTGTGTTCTGAAAGAACTCAACAGGTCGGCTTGGCTGGTCGACCGGTGATGGATCTGCCTCAGCGAGAAAAAGAACTTGATATAACTTTAATATTAATTGTATTTATCATTGTTACTTCTGGTCGCTTGTGACCGCCATTCACACCCGCCGCCTGCTCCCTTTAAGCCAACACAACCATCCAAGCCATGCAACCCACATCCCATGCCCCCGCATCTGTTGAAGGTGACCAGCCCGCCGCCGCCCACCCAAGCCTCCCGTCTCCTGGGCCCCGCGCCACAGGTCGTCGCGATCGCCGCCGACCTGCGGTGGCTGATCCGGCGGTCCCATTAAGTGACGGAGCCAAGGTCAAGATGGGGCTCTTCGACATGAAGATCCGTGAACTGATCCCCTACCTGCAAAATCACATCGAGATGATGACGGACAACCCCAGCTTCCTGACACCGCAGCCACCGGCGGAGGATTTTCTGGCCCAGTTCGAGGCCTTTGAGGACGATGCGCTGGCAGTGCTCCACGCGGAGACGGTGCTACGAGACGCCGTGGCCCGCCGCGACCAACGACGCGCCGCGATAACGGCGATGATGAACGTGCGCGCCGCCTATGTGCAGGAGGCCAGCAACGGCAACCGCCAGGTGATCCTGAGCAGCGGCCTGGGCGTGAAGAAACCGGCCGCACCCGTGACCACGCTGGCCGCGCCGACGAACCTGCGCGCGGAACTCAATGGCGAGGCCGGTGTGATGAAGCTCCGCTGGGAGGCCGTGGACCACGCCCGCATCTACCCGCTGCAGTGCAGCCCGGACGTGCAGCCCCGGCAGTGGGTGCAACTGGAGAACACCACCAAGACGCAGGTGACCAAGAAGCTGGAGGTGGGCATGACCTACGTCTTCCGCGTGGCCGCCGCCGGCACCCCCGGCCAGAGCAACTGGAGCGCGGAGCTCATCCGCGGCGCGGCCTAGCAGCCTGTTTTCAGCGGGGGCCTGGCAAGGAACTCTGGCTCCATGCGGGTGCTGAAAAAAATGGCTTCACAAAGCTGGGGGAATTCATTTACGATGGGCCACGTTTTGCTGGAGAAGCGGTGGCACGCTACCGTCTGGACAGAGAAGCGTTTGAGGCGCAAACCTGACCACGCCGAGACCAGGCCAATAAAAACAAACGGCATCCAGAATCCAACATGAGCCCTTCCTTTTTACCCGTCATCGCCGTCATCTTCGCTCTGTCTTCACTGACAGCGTCGGCGGAAGAACACTATGTGGACAGCTGGAATCCTGTTCGCATTTACAGCTTGGAGACTCTGGACCTTCTGCGCACCATCAAGGTGAAAGCGGTGAAGATTGATGCAGCCACGCACGACGAGTTGATTGCCCAGGTGAAAAAGGCGATTCATGGGGTCAAAGGAGCGGACAAAATACGCTTCACTTTTCATCCTGACTTATGGACAGCCGGCACAGACGCCACCACCGGCAAAATCAAAGTCATGGTGAGGATGAACGTTCCGGAGGGCGACATTCCTGATCTGCTGACCTTGATCCGCTGGGTCAGCGAGTTGAGCCAGATGACCTTCAGCGTCAAAGAGAATGAGATTGTCTTTCGACCGCTGGTTGGCTGATGGTTGCGGATGCTTAGACGTACCAAGTTCACGCAAACTGCGTCCCTCACCGCCGCCGTGACCGCCATGATGGACACTGTGGGCGTTCACACCACACTCTCCCCCACCCACTTCGCATAGCTCTCCGCCACCTGCTCGGGTTTGAGCGCCACGATTTCCGGCACGTCGTAGGGATGCAGTTCGCGGAGGCGTGATTCGAAGCGGGGCCAGGCCTCGGGCGTGGTTTTGAAGATGGCGAGGACTTCGGCGGCGGTTTCGACCTGGCCTTCCCAGCGGTAGATGGATTCGACCGCGGGGATGAGATTCACGCAGGCGGCGAGTTGCGATTCCACCAGCGCCGTGCCAGTCTCGCGGGCTTTCCCGAGGTCCGGGAAGGTGCAAAGGACGATCAGGATGTCGTTCATGACCGCCAGTGTATGAGATCTGCCTTCATCGACAAGCTTATCAAACGCATGGACCGCCTCGAACCGGGCGAAGTCCAGGGCATCGTGCTGGAGCTGCTGCGGGAGAAGAAATTTCAGGAGAAGGTGTTCGAGGCGTTGCAGGAGGGCGTCATCCTGCTCGATACCGAAGGCAAGGTGAGTTACGTGAACCGGGCCGCCTGCACGTTTTTCGGCATGCAGCAGGATCAGGTGCTGGGACAACGACTTGCCCAGGGCGTGCGTGGACTCGACTGGAACGAACTGCTCAAACCCGGCACGGTGGTGAGCCGTGATCTCGAAGTTTTTTATCCCGAGAACCGCTACCTGAACTTTTACATCACCAGCATCGACGATGACTCGCCGCTGGGCTTCGTGATGCTGATCCGCGATGTCACGGAGACACGAAAGCGCACCGATGAGCAGCTCGAAAGCGAGCGCTTGAACGCCTTCACGCTCCTCGCGGCCGGGGTGGCGCATGAACTGGGCAATCCGCTCAATTCATTGACGATCCATCTCCAGCTCCTCGAACGCCGCCTCAAAAAGATGGGCGCGAAGGGCGAGAGCCTGCGCGAGCACCTCGACGTGGCCACGGGCGAGATCCGGCGGCTGGATTTCATCATCGGCCAGTTCCTCGCCGCCATCCGTCCGACGCAGCCGCAGCTCCAGCGCGTGCAGTTGCGCGAGCTGCTAGATGAATGCGTGCGCTTCCTGCAGCCCGAGATCGAGCAGTCGAAGGTGAAGCTCAAACTCGACCTGCGGGCCGATTTGCCCGCCATGCCGCTCGATCCCGGCCAGATGAAGCAGGCGGTGTACAATCTCATCCGCAACGCCTGCCAGGCCATGCCGAACGGCGGCACACTGACGATCAACGGCACCTTCACCGACTACGAGGTGCGCCTGAGCTTTGAAGACAGCGGCAAAGGCATCAACGCCGAACAGATGGGCAAGCTGTTCCAGCCCTTCGCCACCACGCGCACCACGGGAACCGGTTTGGGCCTGCTGATCGTGCGCCGCATCATCCGCGAGCACGGCGGCGAGATCGACATCGAAAGCCGCGAAGGTTTGGGCACGCGCGTGAGCCTGTGGCTGCCGCTGGTGGAGAAGAAGGTACGGCTGTTGGAGAGTGGGACTGAGGAGTGATGGGGTATTGGATTGATGGAGTCGAGAAGCTGCTTGGCAATACTCCACCACTCCACCACTCCACCACTCCCGCGCACACTCGGATGAACCAGAATTCCAGAATCACCGCTATTGACCCACGGCCCGTCAGCCGCCAGCGTCACCTCCCTATGTCCGACCAACCCAATCCAAAACCAGCACGCAAACTGAACCCTGCACTCTCGAAGCCCGTCCAGCCGGATGAGATCCTCGCGAAGGTGATCGGTTCCACGCCGCTCTCCCGTGGTGAAATGACCAAGAAACTGTGGGAATACATCAAGAAGAATGGCCTGCAGGACCAGACGAAGAAGACCAACATCAACGCTGATGAGGCGCTGAAAGCCGTCTTTGGCGGCAAGAGCCAGGTGACGATGTTTGAGATGACCAAGCTCGTCTCCGCCCACGTCAAATAACCGGCAGCCGCAGGTTCCCCTGATTTCCAGAAGATAGACCGCCTGAAAATGGCCGTCGTGGTCGGCGTCCCGAAGTGATTCGGGACGCCGATTTCAGTTTTGGGGACGGGGACTGACCGTGCAGCCAATTCGCCCTTGCATCACCCGTCCATCCGCGTCATCTCAGGTGAACCTGCTCGTCATCACCACACCTTGGCAACCTCCGACACTTCCCGCACTCTTGTAGCCATTCCTGCCCGCTGGGGTTCCACCCGCTTCCCAGGCAAGCCGCTCCACCTCATCGCCGGAAAACCGCTGGTGCAGCACGTCTGGGAACGCTGCCAGGACTGCAAGCAGATCGACGACATCATCATCGCCACGGATGACGCCCGCATCGCCGAAGCGGCGGCCAGTTTCGGCGCAAAGGCCGTTTTGACCTCGCCCGATCATCCCAGCGGCACGGATCGCATCGCTGAGGCCGCGAAATCATTCCCGGACCACCGCATCATCATCAATGTGCAAGGCGACGAACCGCTGATCTCCCCTGCCCTCATCGACGAACTGGCCTGCACCATGCGTGACGATCCCAGCGTGAAGATGATCACCGCCGCAGCGCCGATTCACGACCCAGCGCAGATCAGCGACGCGAATGTGGTGAAGGTCATCTTCGACACGCATGGCGATGCGCTCTATTTCTCGCGCTCACCGCTGCCCTTCGTGCGCAATCCCGAGGCTTGGCCGCGCAGCTACCGCCACCTCGGCATCTACGGCTTCCAGCGCAGCTTTCTGTTCCAGTTTGTCGCCTGGCCGCCATCGCGGCTGGAGCAAACCGAGTCACTGGAGCAACTCCGCGCCCTCGAAAACGGCTCCCGCATCCGTGTGGTGCTGACTGACGAGCTCTCTCCCGGCGTGGACACGCCCGAGCAGGCTGCTGCCATCGAAAAGCATCTCACTTCCTTGACGCCTTGACCTTTGACCTCTTGACCCTTCTTCTACACCCATGAAATACATTTTCGTCACCGGCGGCGTCGTCAGCTCACTCGGCAAAGGTCTTGCCGCTTCCTCCCTCGGCACACTGCTCGAACTGCGCGGTCTGCGGGTCATCATGCAGAAGTTTGACCCGTACCTCAACATCGACCCTGGCACGATGAACCCGTACGAGCACGGTGAAGTCTATGTGCTCGATGACGGCGCCGAAACCGACCTCGACCTCGGCCACTACGAGCGTTTCACGCACACGAACCTCTCCAAGCTCAACAACCTCACCTCGGGTCAGGTTTACCAGAGCGTGCTCGACAAAGAACGCGCCGGCAAATACCAGGGCCGCACCGTGCAGGTGATCCCGCACGTCACCAACGAGATCAAAGCCCGCATGCACGAAGTCGCCGAGAAAATGGGCGGCGATGTCATCATCACCGAAATCGGCGGCACCGTCGGCGACATCGAAGGCCTGCCCTTCCTCGAAGCCATTCGTCAGTTCGGTCACGAAGTCGGCCCCGGCAATGTGCTCTTCATCCACGCCACGCTCGTGCCGTACATCAAGGCCGCACAGGAACTGAAGACCAAGCCCACGCAGCAGAGCATCGCCAAGCTGCGCGAGATTGGTATCGCCCCGCACATCATACTCTGCCGCACCGAGCACCCGCTCGACCTCGACGTGCGTGAAAAGATCTCTCTCTTCGGCAACGTCCCGATTGATGCCGTCGTCGAAGTGCGCGACGTCAAACACACCATCTACGAGGTGCCGTTGAAACTGCACGAAGAGCGCCTCGACGACAACGTTTGCCGCCTTCTCAACCTCACCACCCCGCAGCCCGACCTCACTCGCTGGCGTAGCTTCGTGCAGCGCGTCATTCATCCCACGCACCACGTCCGCATCGGCGTCGTCGGCAAATACATCGAGCTGCAAGACGCCTACAAGAGCATCTACGAATCCCTCACGCATGCCGGAGCCGCGAATGATTGCAAGGTGGACATCGTCCGTGTCGATGCCGAGAGCATCGAGAAAGCCGGTCCTGATCTCTACCTCGCCGGCTTGCAGGGCATCCTCATCCCCGGCGGCTTTGGCGACCGTGGCACCGAGGGGAAAATCACCGCCGCACGGTACGCCCGTGAGAAGGGCATCCCCTACTTCGGTGTCTGCCTCGGCATGCAGATCGCCGTCATCGAGTTCGCGCGCAACGTTTGCGGTTTGAAGGACGCCACCAGCACGGAGTTCGACAAAGCCACGCCGCATCCCGTCATCAGCCTCATGGAGGAGCAGAAAAAGGTGAAACAGCTCGGCGGCACCATGCGCCTCGGCTCCTGGGTCACCGATCTCGTCCCCGGCAGCAAGGCCTTCGAACTGTATCACAGCGCCACCATCACCGAGCGTCACCGCCACCGCTTTGAGTTCAATTCAGACTACAAAGAACTCATGGAGGCCAAGGGAATGCTCATCTCCGGCACCTCGCCCAAGGGTGATCTCGCCGAAATCATCGAACTTCCCGCGCACCCTTACTTCGTCGCCTGCCAGTTCCACCCCGAGTTCCTCAGCAAGCCGAACAACCCGCATCCGCTCTTCCACGGCTTCGTCAAAGCTGCCATGCAGCACCATGCGGTGGCTGATCCGGTGTGCTGATTCCTTTTTACACATGTCCATGCGGTGGATGTCTTCCGAGCAGGGCTTCAAAGGAACGTATGATCTGATGCTCCACGCTGTTGAGAGCCAGCGCCTCAACCGTAGCTCTGCCGGCAGCAGTAATCCCAATCAGTCGATTGCCCGCCCACCGGAAATGATGATTCCACTGCTGCTCGCGTGGGTGGAACAACCGCACCGTTCTGCCGGTCTTGGGATCGAGCGCCAATTGACGTGCGCCCTTTCTCAGCGAGCAATGGATGCAGGCCAGCGCAAGATTGTCCAAATCGGTCGCACCTCCGGCAACCACGGGCATGACATGATCGACATGAAACGTGGCCGCCTGCCCGAGCTGTGACAAGCCGCAGTATTCGCAGCGGTTTTTCGCGCGCAGCAACACTCGCCTGCGAAGACTGGCGGGAACAGCCATGGTCTAAGATTTCCGGGCCTTGATCTGCGCTCCCAGTTTCAGGATGGAAAGCATGCTCGCCATCTGTGCCAGGCCTTCAGCCTCTTTCCGCTCCGCCGCCGTCAGCCGGCCTTTGCGCCCCTGCTCATCCAGGAGATGATGCAGCCGGTCATCCAGCGCTTTCGGAAAACGCAGTTTCGCCAGTCTGGCGGGCATCGGCACGGTGAGTTGAACTGTTTGGCTCATGGTGAAGCGAGGCTAACCCATCGCCAAGACTGCGGCAAGAAATTCATGGCATGTCGCAGTTACCGCCTCTGATTGGCCGTTGACCAACCCCGCCGCCGTCTTGTAGTCTGAACGCGAATTCTGCACCTCAAAACCATGCGCACCTCCAATCCCACGCTCAGTGAGCACGTCTTCGAAAACGCCCGCACCGGCAATGCCGCCGACGGTGTGATGACGCTCAACGGCACTGTTCTCAAAACCGCCATTCTCACCCTGCTGCTCATCACAGCGGGCGCATGGAGCTGGGGCCAGGTCTCGGCCGCGAATCCGCCTGCCTGGTTCGGCACGGCCTTGAAGTTCGGCTGGCTTGTCCCCTTCGCACTGGCGCTGATCATCGGCTTCGTGCCAAAAACGGCGCCCCTGCTGGCTCCCCTTTACGCCGTGACCAACGGTGTCATCGTCGGTGTCATTTCCATGCTGTTTGAGGCCCGTTTCCAGGGCATTGTGCTCACCGCCGTCCTCCTGACCTGCGGCATATTGTTTGCCCTGCTCGCCGCCTACTCAACCGGCATCATCAAGGCCACGGAAAACTTCAAGCTCGGCATCTTCGCCGCCACGGCAGGCATTGCAATCTTCTACCTCGTCGCCTGGGTGCTGGGCATGTTCGGTATTCAAATTCCCGGCCTGTTTGGCAACGGCTGGATCGGCATCGCCTTCTCCGGCTTCGTGGTGGTCATCGCCGCGCTCAATCTGGTGCTCGATTTCGATTTCATTGAACACGGCTGCGCCGCCGGTGCGCCGAAGCACATGGAATGGTATGCCGCCTTCGGCCTGCTCGTCACCCTGGTCTGGCTCTACCTCGAAATCCTCCGCCTGCTCTCGAAACTCCGCAGCCGCAACTGAGTTCTCTCCTTACCACTCCAATCGCCACCGCCATGAAACCAGCCCTTCTTCTCATCCTCCTGCTCACCAGCGCCGCCAGCGTCCAGGCGAACCCCGATGTCGCCACCATCATCGATCAGGAATACGGCGCTGCGACCTCCGAAGGCATCCTGCTGCTGCAATCCTCCGCCAGTGCCGCCGAACCTGAACAATGGACCGTCTATGCACGAGATCCCTTCCGCCAGGGTGAACTCGTGCGCTCATTGCTCACGCTGGATGAAAACGGCTGGGCACCCGCTGCTAACGGTGCCGGGACCAAGCTGCTGCAACGCGTCCCGACGCAGCCCATCGCCTTCAACCGCGTGAAACTGCGCTCCGCCGATGTTCGCAAAATCGCGCAGCAGACCGCCATGCTGGCGAAGATGAACTTCGTCACTGTGGCTTATCAACTCGCCGCCAACGCCGCCACCGGCGCACCCGAATGGGGCCTCGCGCTCAATGACACCAACGGCACCGAGATCGGCTTCGTCGTCATCTCCGCCGAATCCGGCGCGGTCATTCATCAGCAATGGAACAATGGCACCGACGGCACCGGTGCATCAGCCCCCGTCGGCACCAAAGGCGAACGTGCGGCCGTGGAAGTCAAAAAATCCGCCCGCCGTGCCTGGGAATGGACCGGTGACGCCGGACTCGAAACCGGTCGCTTCTTCAAGAAGTTGTTCAGCAGAGATTGAGTCGAGCCGCCAACGGTCAAGCAGTTCAAGTGTCGCGCTTCTTGACCACCTTGACCATTTCTTGAACTACTCCCGCCGAATCGCCTCGGTCAATTTCCCGCGCACCGCCATCGCAACGGCGATTACGCAGACCACGAGGCCAAAGCCGAGGACGGCAACGATCAGTTTGCCCAGAAACGCCACTGGCACACCGCCGCCGCTCTCGATCAAACGCGGAATGACCGCGAGCGATGCCGTGGCAACGCCAAGGATGACGCCCAGCACCAGCAGCACGCTGTGCTCGCCTAAAATCATGGCACGCAACGATCCAACCTGAAATCCGAGCGCCTGCATGAGTCCAAGCTCACCACGCCGCTCCAGCACATGTCGTGCGATCAGCACGCCAATCCCTGCCGTGCCCAGCAGCACGCCCAAGCCGCCCAAGACTGTGAAGATGCCGATGTAGGTGTTCTGCACGCTCAGGAACACCTCCAGCCGCTGCCGCGCCGGCTCCAGCGCCAGACCACGCTGCTCAAGCTGCCGGGTGAAATGCGCCGCGATCTCAGCGGCTTGCTCCGGTTTCGCATCCATCAGGAAGAAGCGATAGCCCGCCGTATCAGGATACTTCGCCAGGAACGCTTGCTCGCTGATGATCATCTTGCCTTGCAGCACCGAACCGGCCAGCAGACCGACGATCTTCACCTGAAACGTGTTCCCGGCACTGTCCTGATAATCCAGCGTGTCACCCACGCCTTTGCCAAGACCCCACATCGCTGTCGCTTGATCCGCGATGGCGGGCACCGCCTGTAGTGCAAGCGTCCCGCTTGCTCCCTGCAACCGGGACGGTTGCACTACGGCCTCCCATGATCCAGACGCGAACGCGAACGAACCCGCCAGCTTCGCCGGATCAACGCCCACCAGAACCGGCTTCTGTGCCCGATTGAGATTCAAACAGCTCGCATCATCCCCTTCCCGCACACGGAATGGCACCACGCGAACCTGCGGCATGAGCTTTTCATCCAAGCCGAAGGCATCCCAACCTGTCTTCGCATTCAGATCCTCATACACCGGCAACGACGACTCACCGATGAGCGCAAAGCCACCCGTGCCGGAGTCACGCTTGGTTTCATCACCCGCGCTTATGCGAAAGGCGTTCACCGCCACCACGAGGAAGATGCCGCCTGCCATCATGCCGATCACCGCGAGGCTGCGTGACGGACGCCGTGAGATGTTGCGCGAGCCGATCTGCCAGAGCGAGCGTGCGAGCACGCCGCTGTCACGCCGCATCCAGCCGCGCAGATACAGCAGGCCCGCAATCATGAGCAGCATGCCCGAGCCAAAGAACATGCCAGCCACGGCTTCAGGACTTTTCACGAACGAAGCGGCTGTAAGCATAACCAGCGCAACCACCACGAGGATCAGCGCAAACTTTCCACGTGGTTTGTTAACCGTTGTTGCCGCATCGGCGCCCCAGGAACCGGTCAGCAGATCACGCGTAGCCGTTTTGAAGATCCTCCGGCTCGCCCACCACAGCGTTGCCAGCACCACCACGAGCGTTCCCATTGCCGCGCCAATGATCGTGCCGAAACTCGCGTCAAACATCAACGGCAACCCCTGCGTGGCGCCATGCCAGACTGCGGACAAGCCATGCAGCGCCGACTTCGTGTAGATCACGCCGCCAAGCACACCGAGCAGCACACCCGCAATGGCGATCACGCCTGCCTCCATCAGCCACACACGGCGCACCATGCCCTTCGTCCAACCTACGGCCATCAGGAGGCCAATCTGCGATGCCCGCCGTTCCAGTGTGAACAAAAACAGCAGCGCTGCGAAAACGAGCGCCGCCACGATCAAAAACAAACTCAGGCCGATGAACAAGCCGCCGAAATCCACACTGCCCTGCGCCGCCGCACCGGCCTCGCCTTTGAAGTTGCGCGGCATGAGGCCGATGTCGGCAAGTTTAAGCCGCAGAGCGATCGCATGGCTCAGCGCATCCTTGGTCTGACCGCCTGTCGGAATGCGGATGGCGGTGAGATTGCCAAAACGATTGGACCACAGCTTTTGACCGGCGGCGAGAGTGATAAACCCCTTCGGCGTGCCTTTGAACTCATCCCAGTAGTCCTCGTCCTTGTCACGGATGGCCTTCATGTCCATTGGGATGCCCGGTTCCCAGTCGCGACAGTTGTCCACGTCTGAAACCCCTGGAAACTCCGGAGTCCACGCCTTGCTGACTTTCGGGTCCGTCATCGGCAGAATACCCGCCACTTTGAAACTCGCCGTCTCCTGCTTCAATTCACGCCCCAGGCCGACCACAAAGTAGTGCAGCTTCAATTCATCCCCCAGCGCGAGCTTGTGATCATCCGCCAGCCATTGGGTGATGGTGATTTTGGAGTCATCCCCTTTTTCAACTCCCGTGATCATCGAATAAGGCGTCGCTCCATTCGCTGTAGTGATGCCGTTGACGAGGTAGGTCATCACGCCGCGCGCGCCTTTGAGCTGGTACAACTTTTCCGCGATGCTGCGGTCCAAAAACACGCGGCTGGTGCTGATCTCCCATTCTTTCTGCGCTCCTTCGATAGGTTTGAGCTGAAGAGAAAAATCTTCCAGCGTACGCTCTTCTTCCAGCGGCGTGCGCAGCGCCGCAAACTTCGTGCCAAGGGTCGCATTCACGCGTCCGTCCATTTCGAGCTGCGTTTGCAGGTCGGCGAGGTTTACAAACACCGAATCCGGCGACACCTGCGACGCCGTGAGTTGAAACGCACCAAAATCTTCCGCGCTCACAACTGCCCCAACCGTACGCCGCAGCGAAACGTCCTGGTTCGTGCTTCCGGAGAGCGGTGCATCGCGTGAAATCGCGCTGGGGCGTTCCAAGCGCACGAGCACAGTGTCGCCAATTTTCACGCCGAGTTTGCGCGCAAACGACTCATTGAGTGCGACGGCGGTTTTATCGAACACGACGGCTTTCCCGCTCGTGCTGAGCTTCCAAAAGCCTTCATCCACTCCGAGCACCTGCGCGCCATTCACCCGCACTTTGCCATTCGCCGCCGCCGCAGAACCGGTGGCGATGATCACCGGCACCGTCTTCGCTTTGCGTGCCAGATTTTCCGTGAACCAGCGGTCACCGCCGATCACCCCGCCTTCGATTTTGCCCAATCGCAGCGCCGCAACACGGCGCAGGCTCGCACGCACCGAATCACCGACGAGCATGGAGCCGGTCAAAATCGTGGCGGCCAGGAACGTGCCGAACAACAGGCCGAGATGGCCGCGCCAATAATAGCGAGCGGACTGGAGGACGTAATCCTTGAGTTTCATGCCAGGACACCTTCGTGAATCGTCATCACCCGCCCCATGCGCTCTGCCTGGGCCCGATGATGGGTAACCATGATGAGCGTGACACCGCTGCTCTTTTGCAATTGCAGCAGCAGGTCGGTCAAAGCGGCGGCATTGACCTCATCGAGCGCACCGGTCGGTTCATCGGCCAAAATGAGACGTGGCTGGTTGATTAACGCACGCACAAACGCCACGCGCTGACGTTCCCCCCCGGAAAGCTGCGCCGGCTTCCAGCTCATGCGATCTTTGAGCCCCACCTGCTCCAGCAGCGCCTCCGCACGCTGCAAGGCATCCGCAGGCGGCGTTTGCAGCGCGAGCGTGGGCAGCAGCACATTCTCCAGCACGGAGCACTGCGGCATCAAATGATGAAGCTGGAAGATGAAGCCGATCTTCTGGCTGCGCACGGCGGCAAGCTGCTTCGGCGTGCATTGCTTGAGCGATTCACCATCAAAAGTGATCTCGCCCTCGTCCGGCGCATCGAGCGTGCCGAGAATGTTCAGCAGCGTGCTCTTGCCGCAGCCGGACGGACCGACAATAGCGAGCGATTCACCCGCCTCGATTTTCAGATTGATGCTGCGCAGCACGGGCACACGCGCACCGCTGCCTGGATCGGTGTAGGCTTTCGACAGGTTGGTGAGTTCGAAGAGTGGCATGGTTGGATATCAGGCTGGAGCGATGAGACGCCAGCGTTTGGCTTTGAACTCATGGCGCGGCAGGCTTTGAGGTTCGGCCAGTTTCACTGGAATGCGCAGAGAAAACGTGTCACGCAGCTTGGTTTCGATGCGTTTGAGCAACGGCTTTGCCACATTGCCGTCCATCTCGACCAGCAGCTCGATCTCATCCATCGCATCCACTTTGCGCTGCTCCACCATGAACTCGATGACCTCGGGAAATTCGCGCACCACGGCTTCGATTGCGCTGGGATACACGTTCACGCCGCGCACGACGACCATGTCATCCACACGGCTCAAAATGCCGCCATCGAGTACCAGACGGCCGCGATGCAGCTTCTTCTTCACCCAGTCGCCGGTGCGGTAGCGCAGCAGCGGGCAGGCGGTACGATCCAACGTGGTCAGGATCAGTTCCCCGCATTCACCATCCGCCACTTCCACGCCCGTTATCGGATCAACAATTTCCGCGAGATACGATTCCTCGATCACTATAAGGCAACGTGGCATGTCCTCAGTCTCGTAACTCACCGGCCCGACCTCTGTCATGCCGTGATGATCAAACACGCGCGCATCCCACAGCTTTTCGAGGCGCTTGCGCACTTCCGGCACGCTGCCGCCCGTTTCACCTGCCACGATGATCTTGTTGATGCGCAGGCTCATGCGTTCAACGCCGGAGCTTTCGCCGATCAATTCACCCAGACGCAGTGCATACGTCGGCGTGCAGCACAGTACCGTGGCGCCATAGCGCGCCATCGCTTCCAAGCGTGCCTGACTGGACAAGCCACCGGCAGGAATGACGAGAAAATCCTTCGCCGCTGCCTCATACGCCGTCCAAAAGCCGAGGAACGGACCAAACGAGAACGCGAAAAAGATACGGTCACGTCCTTTGACCAGACCGGCAGCCTCAAAGACACGCTGCCAGCACTTCAGCATCGCCTCCCAGCTTTCCGGCGTGTCCACCCAGGCCATCGGCTCGCCCGTGCTGGTGCCGCTGGTCTGGCAGAAGCGCGTGTATTGATGAATTGCGCGCGTCAGGTTGGTGCCAAATGGCGGATGCGCTGCACGGTCCGCCTGGATGTCCGCCTTCGTCGTGAACGGCACCTGCGCGATGAAGTCCTCGATGCGATTCATGCGCGTGACCCGCAATTCCGTCTCACGGAACTTTTTGCCGTAGAAGCTGTCTGTCGTAGCCAGATTGAGCACAATCGAACGCAGTTTGCGCCACTGGTTGGAGCGCAAACGCACGCGGTCGATCAATGGAGGGCCGTCCGACACGCCTGAAGACATGGCGAGGCCTGCCACGAGGTCAAGGGAAGCGCCGACGATGATTCTGGCTCAATGATCAAATTTTTCGCACGTCGATGCGTTGCATCAGCAGATGCTCGTGACCCGGCTGCACCGTGACGCTGTTTTCACCCGCGTTGGCCGCTTCGATGCAGAGGAATTCGGGATAAGCTTCATCGGGCAGATCGGCGAGCCGTTTGGACTTCTCGATCCACGGATTCCACACCACCGTCGCTAGGCTGCCGGCCTTTTCGATGACAAGTTCGCGGCCCCAGGCCGGATCATGCACGATCACCGTGGCATCGGAGGCATAGAGGCGGTCCACTTCTTGGTTGATGACAAGCGTTCCGTGCTGCGGGCGTTTGTCGGGCGAGAGACGTCCTTCGACATACTGCGTGCCATGCAGGCCGTGAATGCTGATCTTCCGCACATCCTCGACATTGAGGTAGGTGTGCAACGCTCCCGTCATGCTCCAGGCGGCATCGCCCGTGTTCGTAGCTTGCAGCGTGACTTGCAAAGAAGCGCCCATGTGAACATGCAGCCGGACGGAGAACGCATGCGGCCAGAGCGCTTTCGTTGCGGCGGAGTCTTGCAGTTTGAGCACGATGTCCACCTCAGTCGCTGTTTCACGCGCCACATCGACTTCCCACATCATCGTGCGCACAAAACCGTGGGCCGGCTTCGATGCGTCCGTCGGATGCGGGCCAAACCAGGGCCAGCACACCGGAATGCCGCCGCGAATCGCCTTGCCCGGCTCCAGCAGCGCTTCGGCACTCATGTAGAGCACGGGATCATGTCCCTCAGGAATCCAGTCCGTCACATGCGCACCGTTCAGCGCGATGCGGCCGCTGGCAGCAGGGTGTTCAATGACGAGGATCGGATAACCGGCGGGTTCTTCGATGAGCGAAACGGAAGGAGGAAGTGTCATGCGTGCGCATTCATATCCTGAAGCTCGCTGGCAGCAACAGCGCCATCGTCATCGCCAACGGTTTTCCATCGCGCAGGAACCAAATCCTCGTCTCTGGAGCGGCAAACTCCGCAATCACCTGCCGGCACGCGCCGCATGGCGGAAATTCCTGGCCGAGCGCAATAACGGCGAGCGTGGCGATTCTCATCTCCGGCCCTTCCTCGGCCACTGCATGGAAGATCGTGTTTCGCTCGGCGCAAATGGTGAGGCCATAACTCGCGTTCTCCACATTGCAGCCACTGAAGATGTTCCCTTTCGTCGTCAGCAATGCACAACCGACCTGAAATTGCGAATACGGCGCATACGCTTTCGCAGCAACGGCTTTGGCTTGTTCGAGGAGTTCGGAATTTGTCATGGCCGATTAAGCAGTTGGAATGCGGTGAGCGCGACAGCGTTTTGGAGTGCTCCAGCCCGCTGGAGCTTTGCGCATGTTAGTGGTCGTTCGAAAGCGCCGGAGGTCCAGCGCACTCCAAGACGCTGTCGCGACAAATCTCATGGCTTCTTCATCTCAGCAGCGGGAGCAGCAGGCTTGGGCTCCTCCTGCATCAAGCCGGCACGGATGAGCTGCTCACGCGCTTTCTCAATCTTGATGCCGCCAGTCGGCAAATCGAAGCCAAGTGTATCGCCATTTGGGGTAAACCCGTGACCGTCGGCATCGACGTAGATCGGGTTGTTGTAAGCACAAGGACGCATTTTGGCGTAATCGCTAGTGCCATAGCAGACTTTTTCATCACCGTCCTCATCGATGGCCACGACGATCAAGTGCGCGTCATGCTGCAGCGGCACCTGAATTTTCTCGTCGAACTTCACGACACCGTCCTTGAACATTTGTGGATGCGATGCGCGGGTGAAATTGAGCTTGGGATCAGGGCGGGAGTTCACCAGCACCTGCACGCGGTCGATGTCCATCCAGTCGGTGCATTGCACGCGCACCTTGAGATCAATGCTGCCGGTCGCACGATCATCATCACCGGCGATCTTGCCGTTCTGCGTCGTTACTTCGAGGAAGGGGCCGGTGCTGAGCACGATGTGACCGGCCTTCGCATGCGGTGACAGCTCTGCCCATTCGATCTTGGCCGGATCGTCGGTGCTGGAAGGCAGATAGCAGCGCCAGCAACCGACGCCGTTGCCATAGACGCTATGCGCATCCGCCACGCCGACGGCGGTGACGCGCAGACCTTGATTCAACAACTGACGCCACACGAACTCACGGACCGGCGACACTTTCATCGCCAGCGCTCCGGCAGGGCGGCTCAGACGGAAAGGTGAATCAGCGAGGATGTCGGTGCCGGGGCCGTTTTCGCTCTCGGAGCCGTCAATCATGTCACCCACGCCGACGAAACCACCATCGGCGATGCCATCGCTGTCGCGGTCGATGAACATGTTGCTGAGATCAGGATGGTTGAACTGAATCCAGCGGTCCGAGCGCTCGCCCTGCCAACGGCGCAGCGTCAGCGCCGTGATGCGCGGGTCATCATTCCAAACCGGCGCACCGCCGTCCTGCTTGAGCGGATCGGGTTCAAACGGGAAGGCATTGAAATGCTGACGGCTGCCGGTGAGTTCCATGCCTTTGACCGTTTTGATGAAGGATTCGAGCCCCAGCGCCTTGATCGTCGGCTCCCAGTCATAGAGGCGGTTGTGCTCCGTCGTCGGTGTGAATTCGAGATGCTCGGCGGCAATGTTGATGATCCGGCCATCCGTGTCGCAGACGTTGTCCCCGCTCGGCGTGCTGTGATTGTGGAAGTCGGCGCTGATCCAGCCTTTGGTATCGACGAGGCGCTGGAGCGTGCCTTTGAACTCGATCATTTCTTCAAATACGACGGTGATTTCTTTTTCAATATGACTGTATTCCGGGCCGCGCACGACCACGACGCGATAGCGGCCTGGCTGCAAACCCACATTAAACCGGCCGTTCTCGCTGTGATACTGGTCCACGCAGCCATGCGCTCGCCATTTCGGGCCGAGATTGAGCTTCGGCGCGTTTTCATCCAACGGCACGAAGTGCGCTTTGCACGGCATGGGCTTGCCGGATTCGTCGGTAATGGTAAAACGAATGCCTGATTCATTCACCACCCACGCCGTCAAAGGGGGCACCATGTCGAATGTTGGAACGTCAAAACTGATTCCAAGCAGGCGGCGTCCGAAATCGGTGAGATCCACCCTTGCTGGGCCAGTCGATAGCTTGAAAGTGGTGTTCCCCTGCTCGTCAGGATAAGCGGGAACAAAATCCTTGCCGATTTTCACGCCAATAGTTGCCGTCGTCACTGGATCCCCCCCCTTGCTACCGGCGCTCGTGCGGACATGCAGCGGCACGTTGTAAACGGCAATGCCCTTGGCTGCCATGACCTCACCCACCGCCTGCGCCGGTGAGGTGCCGACAGCAAAGAAGCGTGAGATGACAACTTCCTGCTTCGGTGTGAGTTCGATGGTGTCTTCCAGCTTCTCAATGCCGGTCACGTTGAGCGTGCCGAGCGCGTAGGCCCCTTTGTGCGCTGGATTGATCGCGTCTGCCCAGAAAATGCCGTCGCTGGTCGTGCCGGTGGATTCAAAGCGGGTGAAGTCGGACTTGGTGAAGGTCTTCTGCGGCTGGTCGGTCTCGTTGCGCAGCACGGTAGTGATGAAGATGCCCTGCACGCCGTCTTTGACGCGGTATTCGTGGCGCTTGAACACACCGCCGTTCTTTGCGGCCGTTGTTACTGATTCAACCGCAGCGCTGCCTTCCTCTTTGACGTTGGCGATCTTCACATAACTCACCGGGCCGTGGCCGCAGGGGGCATAAATGACGAGCTGGTCATTCGCAGCACCGCGCAGTGTGAGATCATAAAGGCAGCCGGGCGTGACGCCGTCCTCGCCGTAAAACGTGCTCATGTTCGCCCGCCGGTTCGCGGCGTTCTGCGAGATGACCGCTT
Organism: Verrucomicrobiales bacterium; assembly: GCA_043770175.1. GTDB lineage: Bacteria > Verrucomicrobiota > Verrucomicrobiia > Verrucomicrobiales > Verrucomicrobiaceae > Prosthecobacter. The sequence goes on from JAYVIO010000128.1 coordinate 40,140, forward strand.
CCACTTTATCGCTCCGCAAAACGAAGTCGCCGCGAATGCCATCGGCCTCCTTGCCGCCAGGAAGCTCTTTCTCGCGACCGAGCGCGGCTTCAAAAACTTCGGCAGCATTCAATCTGCTGGTGAGGAGAGCGAGGAATAGGAGTGCGGTTGGCTTCATGGGTTGGCGAATGAGTTCATAGCAAACGACAACGCGAGAGTCATCTTGTGATTGCGAGCAACTTTGTTAATCTCGCGCGCAATGCCCGCCACAACGCAACGCCTAGCCTGGCTCGATCTCTTTCGTGGTCTCGCAGTGCTCGGCATGGTCTGGACGCACTCGGCGCACACGTTTCTCGACGCACGCCTGCAACAAACGTCGTGGTTTCACGAACTGGATTACTACCACGGCCTCATCGCGCCCGCGTTCTTCTGGATCGCCGGCTTTGTGCGTGCGCATGTGACGGCGGGGAAATCCAAGCCGCCATGGCCAGCCTGTAAACGCCTGCTGCTGGTGCTGCTCATCGGTTATGCGATGCATCTGCCATGGTACACCCTCTTCACCGCCTCCACATGGCGTGATGCCTGCAAAGTCGATGTGCTGCACTGCCTCGCCATCAGCGGCATGTTCATGCTGTTGGCGGAACGCTTCGGTCGCTGGCGCAATGCGGTGGCCGCAATGCTGCTCGTGTTGTTCGTTGGTCTGCAAAAGTCAGCGGAAAGCTGGCGCACGGGCGTGCTGTTTTTCGATCAGTATTTCAATCGAAGCCAAGGCTCGTTGTTTGCGCTCTTCCCATGGGTGGGCTTTGGGCTCGCGGGATTTTTGACGCGCAGCCTCTGGAATGGCAGCATCAACCGCAGCGCTGCTCTAATCTGCGCACTGGGTGCGTTGCTAGCCTTTGCGCAGCCGTATTTGCCCTGGCCAGGAGGCGCACCAGAGTTTTTTCTTGAACGTCTCGGCTGGGTGATGATGGCCGCCGTGCTGGTGGCCGGCGTGGCGGATCGAATCAGCGCCGTCACCGGCTGGCTGCGGCTCGCCGGTCGTGAGTCGCTGTTGCTGTATGTCGTTCACTTGATACTGATCCACGCCGTGCCGCTGCCCAGGCAGGCGTTGCAACAGCTCATTGGCATGACGCAGCCGATTTGGATCGTGATCCTCATCTTCGCAGCGCTGTTTGCCACCTCGCTTGCGCTGGGTTGGTGGAATGAGCGGCGGAAGAATCAAACGTAGGCCGGATGTGTTTGGCGAGATTGATGCTCGTCATGTGTCAGGACATCCTCCGCCAAACTATCCGGCGGATTGGGGCGTGCGCGGCGAACGCAAGCCAGCTAGAGCCGGATAGTTCGGCGAAGCCGGCCATTGTGTTTACATGTCCATGCGCGCCGAACACATCCGGCCTACAAACTCACTGCCGCACGATCTTCAGCACGCGGTTGTTGTAACTGTCGGTCATGTAAAGATGGCCAGATTCCGGATGAATGGTGACACCATGCGGACGTGAGAGCTGGCATTGCTTCGGATCGCCATTCAAACCCGCGCTGCCTGGCTTGCCGGTGCCGGCGATGCGTTCGATTTTGCCGGTGGTGGGGACGTAACGACGCACGAGATGTGCTTCCGCATCCGCAATGATGACGCTGTCGTCTTTATCCACACAGAGATGCTTCGGGCCACTCATCGTGGCTTCGAGAGCAGGACCGCCATCCCCGGTGCCGCCTTGTTTGCCGCTGGCATTCACCACGGTGCGGATGTGACCGGTTTTATCGACAACACGCAGCGCATTGCCACCGCGTTCGAGGATATAGACGTTCCCCTGACGGTCAGGAGCCACGGCACGCGGATCGGACAGCGGCGCATCGACAGCGACGGCTCCATCCTCCGGCTTGCCCTTCTTGCCGTTACCGGCGATGACCTTGCTCTGGTGCGTGGCGAGATCGAGTTCAATCACTTGCAGCAGGTTGGCGATGTAGAGCTTCGTGCCCTCAAAATTTAGCGTGATGCAGTAGGGGCCGTTGCCTTTGGCCTTCCCCGACGGTGCCTGCCAGCCTTCGAGCGTGGAGACGATGCGCGCTTTCGCATCCACCACACGCACGCGACCATTCCAAGTGTCGGCGATCAGCACTTTGCCATCCGGCAGGATCGCAAGATTGTGCGGGCCATTGAACTGCGCGCGATTGGCAGGACCGCCATCACCGCTGTCACCAGGGACAAGTTGTCCGGCCACATGCTGGATCACACCGCCACCATCGACTTGAAGCAGACGATTGCCCGAGGCCATCTCGACGATCCACATGTGCCCGCCGGAATCAAACGCGGTGCCAAACGGCTCTTTCAACCGCGCATCGGTCGCTTGAACATCTACGGCATCCTGCGTTCCTCCGGCAACGAGGACGATTTGATCGGCATGGGCGAGGAGCGGCAGCAGAAGCGAGGCGCAGAGGAAGCGGAGCATGGGAGTGATGAGTTAAAGGTTTGAGGTGACGACGATCACTTTTTCTTCAGCAGCCGCACGCGGTGTGATTCGCTGTCGCCGATGAACACGGTGCCGTCAGCATCGCAGAAGACTCCGTGCGGGCGGGCCATTTTGCATTGCAGCGGGTCGCCATCGGGGCCGTCGCCTTTTTGATTGAGTCCGGCGATGAGTTCGAGGTTGCCGGTTTTCATATTGACCATGCGGATGCTGTGGCTTTCGCAGTCAGCGAGCCACGCGTTGCCTTCGGCATCAATGGAGATGCCCTTCGGACCGCTGAGGGTCGCTTCCTTTGCTGGTCCGCCGTTGCCCGTGAAGCCTTTGGCTCCGGTGCCGGCGATGTGAATGATTTCCCCCGCCTTGAGGTCGAGTTTGAGCACCTGATTGCCTTCACGCGTCACGATCCAAAGATTGCCCTGCTGGTCGAAATCCATCGAGCGCGGCCCTTTGAGTGGTGTGCCCGCAATCGGAGCGCCATCCGGTGTCACACCGGGTTTACCGGTGCCGGCAAAGGTGCTGATCGTGCCGGTCTTCATGTCGATCTTGCGGATCACATTGTTGCCGATGTCGCAGACGTAAAGGCT
>JAYVIO010000129.1:0-5183 GCA_043770175.1 Verrucomicrobiales bacterium
CCTCGGTGGTGGCATCACCCTCATTCGCCGCATCTAATCGTGGTCCGCTCAGTCCCCTGAGCGGTGAATGAAGGGCCATCCAGAACCGCTCAGGGGACTGAGCGGGCCACCTGCTGGATTTGAGATTTCCTTTTTCCCAACTGCCGCTATTCTATGAACGATGAAACTCCGCCTCGATCTGCTGAAGCACCTGACCACGGAAGACGTGATGGAGGAGGCGGTGGCGACGGTTCACCGTTTCAAACCCGAGCCGCTTTTCTCCAAAACTGGGACTGGCAGTCTGTCATCCGCATCAATGCAGGAACGTGCGCGCGAGGAGGCGCACAGCATGGAGTTAATTCAGAGACTCACGCTGCGTGCGCAGCAAGCTGGACAGAGCGGCACGGACAAGAAATGACGCTGGCGGCGGCGTTTGACACGCTGCGGGAGTTTCACCAGCGGGCACCGTTCCTGTTCTTCAATGGGAACACCTTTGCGGCCATCGGGCGGGAGCTGAGCTATGTGATCTTTGGTGAGCTGCCCATGGCGCGGAAGCGGGAAGTCGGCTCCGCCACGGCGCACTACATCGCGGGGGTGCTGGACCGGGAGGTGATGGTGCAGATGGTGGAGAGCCTGTGTGCGGCGGCTGATCTGGTGCCGGGCACCCGAGTGAAGACGCTGCGCGGGAGCACGCACGGCGTGGTGCTGCGGGTGATGGAGGACGGGCGCATCGTCTGGCGCACGGAGGGCGGGACGGAGCTCACAGCGCTGCCTGAAACCCTAACCCTCTCAGAGGACTGAGAGGGCTACCTTGGCTGAGCGGACTGCTTTTATGGAACTTCCGTCGAGAATGAGACCCTTGGCAAACAGGCAATAGCTACCTTGGCTGAGCGGACTGCTTTTATGGAACTTCTCCCCATCTCTGCGCTGCAACACCTGCTCTACTGTGAGCGGCAGTGTGCGCTCATTCATCTGGAGCAGGTGTGGGCGGAGAATCGGTTCACCGCCGAGGGGAATGTGATGCATGAGAAGGCGCATGACGGGCCGGACGAACTGAAGGCCGGCGTGCGCATCGTGCGCGGGCTGGCGGTCAAGTCCGAGGCGCTGGGGCTGTCAGGTCAGTGCGATGTGGTGGAATTTCACAGGAGCGCGGGCGTCCCGCTCAGCCAAGGTGGTCCGCTCAGTCCCCTGAGCGGTGAATTGATCCTCCCGGTGGAATACAAGCGCGGGAAACCCAAGGCGCACCGGGCGGATGAGGTGCAGCTCTGTGCGCAGGCGCTGTGCCTGGAGGAGATGATGGGTGCGGCCATTCCCGAAGGCCGTCTCTTTTACGGCCAGACGCGGCGGCGGATGGATGTGATCTTTGATGCCGAACTGCGGGCACTGACGGCGGAGACGGCACGGCGGCTGCATAAGCTGATCACCAATCGTGTGACACCACCAGCAGTCTATGAGGAGCGGAAGTGTGATGCCTGCTCGCTGATCGAGCTGTGCATGCCGCAGGCGATGCGCTTTCAAAAGGGGGCGGGGGCGTGGTTTGCACGGCAGATGGAAGGGCTGGGCGAGGTAGGGCGGCTGGTCCCGCAGCCGCCGTCTTTGCCCAAACAAACGGCGCGTTGAGGACAACACGCCCTACCTGGCACTCCCCATGAAAAAACATCTCAACACGCTCTTCGTAACGCTCGACGGTGCCTGGCTGGGCAAGGACGGGGAGGCGGTGATCGTCCGCGTGGACAAGGAGACGAAGATCCGCGTGCCTCTGCACAACCTGGACGGTATCGTGGCGCTGGGCTGGGACATCTCGTGCAGTGCGCCGCTGATGGCGGCATGTGCGGAGGCGGGCGTGACGCTCTCCTTCTGCACGCCGTATGGGAAGTTTCAAGCGGCGGTGCGTGGCTTCACCAGTGGCAATGTGCTGCTGCGGCGGGAGCAGTATCGGCGGGCGGATGATGAAGCAGGCAGTGTAGCCATCGCCCGGCACATGATCGCGGCGAAGATTGCCAACCAGCGCACGGTGCTGCTGCGGGCAGTGCGGGATCATGGTGGTGAAGAGCGCACCCGGCTGCTGACGGCGACATGCGCCGAGCTGGCCTACAATGCGCAGGTGACGAGCCGTGCCGACAATCTGGACACGCTGCGCGGCATTGAGGGCGATGCGGCGAAGCGCTACTTTGAGGTCTTTCCGCATCTCATCACCAACTCAGCCTTCACATTCACAGGTCGAAACAAGCGCCCGCCGACGGACCCGGTGAACGCGCTGCTTTCCTTCCTCTATGCGATGCTGGCGCATGACTGCCGCAGCGCCTGCGAGACGGTGGGGCTGGACCCGCAGGTGGGCTTTCTGCATCGCGACAGGCCGGGCCGCGCCTCACTCGCGCTCGATCTCATGGAGGAGCTGCGCCCGGTGCTGGCGGATCGGCTGGCTTTATCTCTGATCAACCGCCAGCAAGTGACACCTGCTGGTTTCAGCATCAAGGAGAACGGCGCGGTGGAGATGAAGGAGGCGACACGCAAGGCGGTGCTGGTGGCCTACCAAGAGAGGAAGCAGGAGGAGCTGGAGCATCCCTTTCTCGGGGAGAAGGTGACGATGGGGCTGGTCTGCCATTTGCAAGCCCGGCTGCTGGCGCGGCACCTGCGTGGCGATCATGACGCTTATCCCGCTTTCCTTTGGAAGTAGCCGCAATCGCAGATCACCCATTTGAAATCTCAAATCAATGTACGTCCTGATCACTTACGATGTCGCTACGAGCACGGAAGGCGGCACGCGCCGTCTGCGACAGGTGGCGAAGGCCTGTTTGGACTACGGCCAGCGCGTGCAGAATTCCGTCTTCGAGTGCAAGCTGGACCCCGCGCAGATGGTGGAGTTGCGGGCGCGACTGGAAAAGATCATCAACCCCGAACACGACAGCTTGCGCTACTACCACCTCGGGAATAACTGGGAGCGACGCGTGGACCATGTGGGGGCCAAGCCAACCTACAACGTGGAGGGGCCGCTGATTGTGTAAGAGCCGTCTTGCGCGAAGGTGAAGCGGTGGGGTAGTGTGGGGAGGGTTCGCGGAAGGCGAAAGGCGCTCACCCTCAGTTCTTTGACAGACATCAGACGGAAGCAGAAGCCAGTACGGTCTGGCAAACGAGCGCATTCGCGGGATAGCGAGTTCTTGTGCTGAATACGAGATGGTTTAAGTATGGAGCGTCGCCGCCCGTGAGGGCGGCGCGGATTGAAACAACGTTACAAAGCAAATGGAAATCAGCCGCACGAGTCGCCGCCCGTGAGGGCGGCGCGGATTGAAACCTTCGCTGTTTCAGCGCTACACACAACAGCGTTCGTCGCCGCCCGTGAGGGCGGCGCGGATTGAAACATCTACCGTGAAGAGTACATTGATTCCGCGTTGAGTCGCCGCCCGTGAGGGCGGCGCGGATTGAAACAATGCTAGGCGCAATCTCCCGCGCCTTCGCTGTCGTCGCCGCCCGTGAGGGCGGCGCGGATTGAAACTCCGCCCTCCCATTTCAGCGATGCAATGGCGCAAGTCGCCGCCCGTGAGGGCGGCGCGGATTGAAACTAAGCTCGGATTTGATACCCTGCCCCGCTTAATCGTCGCCGCCCGTGAGGGCGGCGCGGATTGAAACCGGCGAGGGTGGAGCATGAACGGCGACGCGAGCGGTCGCCGCCCGTGAGGGCGGCGCGGATTGAAACTCCTGCAAGGTGCCAAACTTGGCCCTCCACGTCGGTCGCCGCCCGTGAGGGCGGCGCGGATTGAAACTATCTGGCGGCCCTCCACGGGGAGCCTCGGCTTGGTCGCCGCCCGTGAGGGCGGCGCGGATTGAAACGCTGCACTGACTGGTTAGCCGTTTATGAGCATCCGTCGCCGCCCGTGAGGGCGGCGCGGATTGAAACGGTGTGTTGGTGGCCTCATCCTGGCCTTTTTTTCGTCGCCGCCCGTGAGGGCGGCGCGGATTGAAACTCGCGCAGGCTGGCGCTGTCTTTTTCGACCACCGGTCGCCGCCCGTGAGGGCGGCGCGGATTGAAACAGCTTCGCATGTGGGTCGGCGAACAGCTCCAACTGTCGCCGCCCGTGAGGGCGGCGCGGATTGAAACGAGAACGATCTCTCTCAATCCTTCCGAATCGGCGGTCGCCGCCCGTGAGGGCGGCGCGGATTGAAACCAGGCGCTCGCCTTTGCAGAGGCGCTCCATGAGGGTCGCCGCCCGTGAGGGCGGCGCGGATTGAAACGTTGACGGTCTTGCCGTGTTGCTTGACCAGCCAGGTCGCCGCCCGTGAGGGCGGCGCGGATTGAAACGTGATGCGGTAGCCCTGGTATCCCCGCGCACCCTGGTCGCCGCCCGTGAGGGCGGCGCGGATTGAAACTTCACGCCGGGCATGGAGCAGACTTGCGCCATCGTCGCCGCCCGTGAGGGCGGCGCGGATTGAAACATCAAGGTATTCATGCCGTGGTATGTCTTCGAGGGTCGCCGCCCGTGAGGGCGGCGCGGATTGAAACCACTTGCGCAGGATGGCGTCGTAGAAGCGCAGGGGTCGCCGCCCGTGAGGGCGGCGCGGATTGAACCGGCCATGGCCTGTTTGGAGTCGTTGCTGCCGGTCGTCGCCGCCCGTGAGGGCGGCGCGGATTGAAACTTCAGCGTTTCTGCCAATGGCAGACGGGCCGGTGGTCGCCGCCCGTGAGGGCGGCGCGGATTGAAACATCGGTCCATGAGCTTGTGTCGATGCCTTCATAAGTCGCCGCCCGTGAGGGCGGCGCGGATTGAAACGATGACCTGGCTGTTGTAGCAGTGGATGGCGATGTCGCCGCCCGTGAGGGCGGCGCGGATTGAAACACCGCTAGAAAAGGTAGGTTTACCAAAACCAACGGTCGCCGCCCGTGAGGGCGGCGCGGATTGAAACTCCAGAATAAGGAGTGGTGTGCGCAGCGGCAGCGGTCGCCGCCCGTGAGGGCGGCGCGGATTGAAACTACCGGAAGACAGACCGCAAGGTAACTGGCGTGGGTCGCCGCCCGTGAGGGCGGCGCGGATTGAAACACATCCTCGACGAGTTGAAGCATTTTGCCGTGAGGTCGCCGCCCGTGAGGGCGGCGCGGATTGAAACCTTTCTAAGCCAGCAGGCGCCGCGCGCCGGGTGGTCGCCGCCCGTGAGGGCGGCGCGGATTGAAACAACGGCCCGCCGTCGCACCACCCGAAGGAATCGCGTCG
>JAYVIO010000130.1:0-15378 GCA_043770175.1 Verrucomicrobiales bacterium
CCTAGCGCAGAGCCGCCACCTCCGCCGCCATTTGGCACGCCCGTTCCCGGCCGTCGCGGTCTGGTCTATCCGCCCGGCCAGGAAGCCACCCCGGAGAACATGATTGATGTCACTGACTACGCCCCTGGAACCAAGGTTCGTGATCCGGTCAGCAAGGTAGTTTTCCGAGTTCCCTGATCCTCCGAGTCCGCATCTATCGCGCCCGCTCATTCAGGTCTCCTTTTCTCCAACTCTCTCCCGCCGTCATTCGGCATCGCCTTCCTTCCCAGTTCCCTCTTCTCCACCACTCCACCATTGCTGCGTGAAAGTGAGCCTCGGCTCAGCCTTTCAGTTTTCAGCATTTCCGATTTCCGCTTTTCCCCTCCCCACCCCGTCTCTCCTTCCTCCTTCGCCCTGGCTGGGGTTTCGCAGCGTCCTTCAAGCTTTTGCCCCCTAAACCGGTCTCCCAGCTTTATCTCGCCCCATGCTCGCGCCTAAAATCAAAACCACCGCCTCCGATGCGCTCGTCGGCATCTGGACCATCGCGCTGACGGCGTTCATCGTCGCGGCGCTCTATTTTGCACGCGAGCTGCTCATTCCGCTCGCACTTTCGGCGCTGCTCACCTTTTTACTCTCGCCGCTGGTCACACGCATCGAGCGCTGGATCGGTCGCATCGCGGCGGTGTTGGTCGTCGTGCTGCTGATCTTCACCGGCCTGGGCACGGCGGGCTGGATGCTCAGCCGACAGCTTGTCGATCTGGCGACGAAGCTGCCCGAATACAAGGGCAACATCATTACCAAGATCCACGCCTTCAAGATGCCGCAGGGCGGTGCCTTCAGCAAGTTGTCGGAGACAGTCGAGGAGCTGAAAAACGAGCTGCCTGGGGGAAAGGCACCGTCGGCTCCCACCACGACGCAGGAGGCGGACAAGCCCGATACGGCCGCCGCCTTTCCGCCGAACGCGCCGCCGCCAGCACCGCCAGCACAGATGATCGAGAGTTCGAAGACGAATCCATTCGAGCTGCTGCAGTTCATCATCGCACCGTTGCTCGGGCCGCTCGGCATGGCCGCGCTGGTCCTGCTGCTGGTCATCTTCATGCTACTCGAGCGCGAAGACCTGCGCTGCCGTCTCATCCGGCTCATCGGCGAGGGGCGCATCAGCGCCACCACGCGCGCGATGGACGACGCGGGCCAGCGCGTCGCGCGCTATCTCCTCATGCAGCTCGTGGTGAATGTGACCTACGGCATCCCCGTGGCGATCGGCCTTTACTTCATCGGCGTGCCGAATGCGATGCTGTGGGGCGCGTTCGCCACCGTCCTGCGTTTCATTCCCTATGTGGGGCCGTGGATCGCGGCGGCCTTTCCCATCATCCTGTCGCTCGCGGTCTCCGACAGTTGGTGGTCGCCGCTGCTCACGATCAGCCTTTTCGTCGTGCTCGAACTGCTGAGCAACAACGTGATGGAACCTTGGCTTTACGGCAAGTACACCGGCGTTGCGCCCCTCGCCTTGATCGTCGCGGCGGTCTTCTGGACGTGGCTCTGGGGGCCGGTGGGGCTGGTGCTCGCCACGCCGCTCACTGTTTGCCTCGTGGTCATCGGGCGGCATGTGCCGCGCCTCTCCTTCCTCAGCATCGTGCTCAGCGATGATGAGGCGCTCACGCCTGCCGAGGATTGCTACCATCGGTTGCTCACGCCCGGGGATCGCGACGAACTCGAGCTCGTCGAGTCATATTTGAAGGCGAACTCGCTGACCGCGCTTTACGATACCGTGTTCATCCCGGTGCTCACCGCTGCGGAGAACGATGCCCGCGAGGAACGGCTGGAGCCTGCGCAGCTCAGCTACGTCCAGCAGAGCATGCGCGACATCATCGAAGACCTCGGCACACGCCCGACGCTGCCAGCGAGGATGGCTGCACTCGCCAAGACCGAAACCGTGGGCTGCGAGGCACCCGGCGCAGCGCTGATGCTCGCGCCTGACTGCCGCGTTTATTGCCTGCCCGCACGCGCGGATCGGGATGAACTCGCCGGCACCATGCTCGTGCAACTGGCGCGCCAGGAAGGTTTCGGCGCGCAAAATGCCCCGTCCCAGCTCGTCGCCGGCGAGTTGCTGGGGCTGACCGAAAAAGCGGACGTGGATGTCGTTTGCATTTCGGTCGTGGCTCCGTCCACCGTCATCCACGCCCGCTATCTCTGTCTGAAACTACGCGCGGTCCTGCCGAAACTAAAAATCGTCATCGGCCTCTGGGGCGAGACCGAAGGTCTGACCGAAGCCACCAAACGCCTGCGCGATTCCGGTGCCGATGAAGTGGTCACCACGCTGGCCGACGCTCTCGTGCAGATCGCCAAACTTGCTCCACCGCTGACTGAAGAGACGACGCCCGCGCCGATCCCCGCTGACGAAGAGGAACGCCTCGCCGCGCTCACCGAGCTCAACCTGCTCGACACCGAAGCCGAGCCGGTCTTCGATCGCATCACGGCGAAACTCGCGCGCGTCTTTGAAATGCCCATCGCCCTCATCAGCCTCGTCGATCGCGACCGGCAGTTCTTCAAATCACAGACCGGCCTGCCCGAAAGTCTCGCGAAGGCACGCCAGACCGCGCGCAACATTTCAGTGTGTGGACATGTGGTCGCGAAGAACCAGGTGATCGTCATCGAGGACCTCGCGCGGGACCGGCGTTTTGCGAACAACCCGCTGCTCAAAGAACACGGCATTCGCTTCTATGCGGGCGTTCCGCTCCTCGCTCCCAATGGCCAGCCCATCGGCTCCCTCTGCCTGATGGATATGAAGCCGCGCCAGCTCACCGAGCGCGAGAAGCGCCTGCTCCAGGAATACGCCAACGAAGTCATGGAAGAGATCGCGCGCCGCAGCCCCGCGCACCAAGGCGCGCCCGCCGCATGAGCGCGTCGCTGTGAACGGGGCTCTGGGGGTGTCGCTAACTACTCCTCCTACACTCCGCGCCATCCCCCATGTTCGCCCCCTCTTACCCTTCGAGGAACTGACCTGAGTCTAACGCCTGCTCCACCGCCCGCCAGGCCAGCATGGCGCATTTCACGCGCTGGGGGAATTTTTGCACACCTTCGAGCAGGATGAGCTCACCCAGTGATTCTTCATCCGCAGGAGCGCCGTCACCCATAATGACGCGGCGGAAGTCCTCGCGCATGGCGGCGGCTTGCTCCTTGGACTTGCCCTTGATCTTCTGCGTCATCATCGAGGCACTGGCCTGACTGATGGCGCATCCTTGGCCGGTGAACTTGAGATCGTCGATCTTTTGACCATCTTCGGACAAACGCAGCCAAACGTCGATTTCATCGCCGCAGGAGGGGTTGTCACCGTGTGCGTGCAGGCAGGGCGGCGGGATCTCGCCGCGATTGCGCGGATTCTTGGAGTGATCCAGGATCACCTGCTGGTAGAGGTCGCGGAGGTCGTCGGAAAGAGGCATCAGGTGAAGAATTTACGCGCGGCGAACAGGACTTCGACGAGCCGGTTGATTTCCTCAATGGTGTTGTAGAAATAGAAGCTGGCGCGGGTGGTGCCGGGCACTTTGAAGCGCTTCATCAGCGGCTGGGTGCAATGATGGCCGCCGCGCATGGCGATGCCGTGGCTGTTGGCAAACTCGACGAGGTCATGCGGGTGCGCGCAATCGAGATGAAAGGCAACGAGCGCCCCACGATGACCGGAGTCAGGGCCGAGGATGCGGATGCCTGGCACCTCGCGCATCTGCTGCACGGCATAGTTGGAGAGGTTGTGGTCGTGGCGCTGGATGTTTTCGAGGCCGATGGCCTCCAGATAGTCGATTGCGGCACCGAGACCGATGACTCCGGCGATGTCGGGCGTGCCGGCCTCAAAGCGATGCGGCGGCGGTTTGTAGGTGCTGGCTTCAAGCGTGACGTTGAGAATCATTTCGCCACCGCCGTGCCATGGCGGCATGCTTTCGAGCAACGCCATGCGGCCATACAGCACGCCAATGCCCGTTGGACCGCACATCTTGTGGCCGGAAAAGACGAAAAAGTCGCAACCGAGGTCACCCACATTGATCGGCAAGTGTCCGGCGCTCTGCGCGCCATCCAGCAGTGTCACGGCACCCACGGCTTTCGCCTTGGCGCAGAGTTCGCGGGCGGGATTGATGGTGCCGAGGGAGTTCGAGATATGGACGAAGGCAAACAGTTTTACATGCTCGGTAAGCAGTGTTTCGATGGCAGCGGAGTCGAGTGTACCGTCGTCGAGCACCGGAATGTGCTTGAGGGTGGCACCCGTGCGCTGCGCGAGAAGCTGCCATGGCACCAGATTGCTGTGATGCTCCATGCCAGTGACGAGGATGACATCACCCGGACGTAGATTCTGCGCACCCCAGGTATTCGCGACGAGGTTGATGCCCTCGGTGGTACCACGCGTGAAGATGATCTCGTCATCCGTGGCCGCATTGATGAAGCGCGCCACTTTTTTCCGTGCCGCTTCGAACGCATCCGTCGCTCTGGCGCTCAATGCGTGCAGTGCGCGATGGACGTTGGAATTGTCCCGCTCGTAATAGTGCGATAGCGCGTTGATCACAGCCCGCGGCTTCTGGCTGCTGGCCGCGCTGTCCAGATACACCAGCGGATGACCATGCACCTGCTGGTCTAGAATCGGAAAATCCGAGCGAATGCGATGCCAGTCCATGATCTCGTACTCCAAGCACTAGCGTGCCGCCATGCTCTGACCTGCTGCTCCGGTAACGGAGGCACGACCGGCGTAAACACCACGGCTTTCGACCTGACGGGCACGATCTTTCAAAGCAGCAGGTGTACTGTCGACAGGAGCGTCATTTTCCGCAAAAAAACCCATGAGAGTGGAGCCAGCTTCATCGAGCATTTTCACCGGAAAGCTGTTCATCAGCCCACCCATGGTCCTGCAACTGGTGAGGCAGCAGAAAAACAGAGAGCAAAGTACAAAGCGGGGGAATGATTTCATTTTCTTGTGTTTATCATGCCGTTCTGAATCTGTAAACAACAAGATGCTCAGCGTAAAACCAGTTCGGCGCCTGAACTGGCAGCATCTCGTGCTTTCGCTGCATAATTACCATTTCGCATCACCTTACGCCCCCTTGCTTCGACCTCCAAGGGTCCATGTTCGCGCACGCTGCCTTTTTCGTTGTCAACGAGCAGCATTGCGAGCGGCGCAAGTCGCAGCGCTGAATTGATGAGACCGCAATTGCTAAGCAACAAGCAGGCCATCGTGGCAAATAGAAGCCGGCTAATTAAAGTCATTCCTCCTGAATATCACGCCGCGCTCACAGAGTAAACATTTTTGATGTCCTGCGGCCAAAGAGCAGGCTTGCGGATTTTGCGGCAAACATCCAGTCTCCGCCCCCGTACTGCCCAGCCCGCCAATCCCAACCATGAAATCACTGCTCTGCCTTTTTCTCTCCCTTGCCCCGGTTCTGACCGCCCATGCGGACCTCGAACTCAAGCAGGGCGACGCCATCGCCATCCTCGGCAACGTGCTGCCGGACCGCTCGCAGCACTACGGCTGGCTGGAGGCAATGATCGCGCAGGCCAATGCGGACAAAGACCTCACCTTCCGCAATCTGGCCTTCTCGGGCGATGAGGTGAGCACCTGGCATCGCGTGGATGGCTTCGGCACGCGCGACGAATGGCTCACGAAGGTGAAAGCGGATGTCATCTTCGCCTTCTACGGCAGCAACGAATCCTTCAAGGGCTACGAGGGCATCGACGCCTTCAAAAAGAACCTCGACACCTTCCTCAAGGAGACCAAGGCGAAGAATTTTTCCGGCAAAGGTGCCCCACGCATCGTGTTGTTCTCGCCCATCGCCCTGGAAAAGCTCACCAGCCCAAGTTTGCCGCCGGTGGAGGAAAAGAACACGAACATCCAGAACTACACCGCCGCGATGAACGAAGTCGCCGCCGCGAACGGCGTGACTTTCGTCGATCTCTTTGCCGCAAGCGCCAAAGCCTACGACAAAGAGCCTGCCACGCTCAACGGCCTATACGTCACCGAGCATGGCGACCAACTGATCGCCCAGGCCGCGTTCAAGGCGCTCACCGGCAAGGACGCTCCCAAAGTGAGCGAAAAGCTGCGCAAGGCTGTCGTGGACAAAAACTGGGAGTGGCATCAGCGCTACCGCACCGTCGATGGCTACAACGTCTATGGCGGCCGCAGCGGTCTCGCTTACACCGCCGGTGTCGGTGGCTTCAAACAGAACGAGCAGAACCCCGAGAAGCCGTACATCTCAAACTTCCAAACGATGAAGCAGGAGATGGCGCAGCGTGATCAGAAAACTGCGAACCGCGACCTTCGCGTCTGGGCCGTCGCCAAAGGCGGCGATCTCGAAGTGAGGGACGACAACCTGCCACCGGTGGAAAAAGTTCCCTCCAACATGCCCGATCCGAAAGAGGGCAAGGAATTCAACAAGGTGCCGATGACTGGCATGAAGTTCACCGAAGACGGTCTGGTGGCCTTCCCAGATGCCAAGGAAGCGATGAAGAACATCCAGGTTCACAGCGGCATGAAGATCCAGCTCTTTGCCGATGAAAAAATGTTCCCCGAACTCGTGAACCCTGTCGCCATGCAGTGGGACACCAAAGGCCGCCTCTGGGTCAGCGCCTGGCTGAACTACCCCGAACGCACGCCCACCAGCAAAAAAGGCGACAGCCTGCTCATCTTTGAAGACACCAACGGCGACGGCACCGCCGACAAGATGACCACTTTCGCCGACGACCTGAACTGTCCCACCGGCTTTCAGATTTACAAAGACGGCGTCATCGTCATGCAGTCCCCGAGCCTGCTCTACATCGCCGACACCGATGGCGACGGCAAAGGCGACAAGCGCGAGCGCATTCTCATGGGCCTCTGCGCCGCCGACAGCCATCACGAAACCTGCTACCTCAGCTATGACAACGGCGGTGCCATCTACCCCAGCGACGGCGTCTTCCATCGCACCCAGGTCGAAACAATCTATGGCCCTGTGCGCAATACCAACGGCTGCATTTACCGCTATGATTTAAATCGCAACGAACTCCAGCGCTTCACCACCGACGCCTGCGTCAATCCGCATGGCAAAGTGTGGGACCGCTGGGGCAATGCCTACTTCACCGACGCCACCGGCAACGTGAACACCTTCGCTGAAGCCTCTTCCTGCTACCTGCCACACGAAGGCGGCGGCAGCGCGAAACTGAAGGAATTCTGGGTTCGTCCCGCCCGACCCAGCCCCGGCAACAACATCATCACCAGCCGCCACTTCCCCGAGGAATTCCAAAACAACTTCCTCAACACCAACGTCATCAGTTTTCAGGGCATCTTCCGTGTGAAGCTCTTGCAGGACGGGGCCGGCATTAAGGGCGAAACCGCCGAGGATCTCGTCAAAGCCGATCCCGCCGTCTATCCCACCTTCCGTCCTTCCTGCGTCAGCGTCGGCCCGGATGGTGCGCTGTATTTCTGCGACTGGTCCAACGCCATCATTGGCCACATGCAGCACCATCTGCGCGATCCGAATCGCGACCATCTGCATGGCCGCATCTACAAGATAACCTATGTCAGCCGCGATCTGCTCAAGCCGAAGAAAATCCACGACGAAAGCATCGCGAACCTCCTCGAACTGCTCAAGGAATGGGAAGACGGCACGCGCCAGCTTGCCAAAGTCGAACTCGCCAAACACGAGCCTGCCGAAGTCGCCGCCGCTGCCAAAAAATGGGCCACTGCACTCGATAAAAGCGACAAGGAATATGAGCACCATCGCCTGGAAGCCCTCTGGACGCATCAGTGGGTCGATGTCGTCGATACCGATCTCCTCAAAGCCGTTTTGAGTTCACCCGATTCCCGCGCCCGTGCTGCGGCGACTCGTGTGCTCTGCTACTGGAAAGATCGCGTCCCCGGCGCACTCGCTCTGCTCAAAACTTCTGTCAACGACGAAGACATGCGCGTCCGCATGCAGGCCGTCCGTGCCCTCAGCTTCTACCAGCCCACGCCCGAAGCACAGCAGGCTCTTGAAATCGCCTACGACGTGCTCAAGCAGCCCATGGACTACTACATCGAGCACGTCTTCAGCGAGTGCCGCAAAGGCTTGCAGTCCGTCCTCAAATCCAAAGTGCTGCCCAAAGATCCAGGCGCTCTGGCCGAGTTCATCGCCACCAGCACTGACGCTGACCTCAAAGGCCTGCCAGACATTGAACCCGTTCTCGTGGAAAAACTCACCCGTCCCAAGCTCACCGCCGATGTGCGTGCCAAAGCCCTCGAAGAACTCGTCAAGATCACCGGCAACGATCCACCCGTCGTGCTCGTCGCCATGCTCAAGCGTGTCGAAGCCGCCTACGGCAAGCTCAACCAGACCGCCGACGATCTTGGCAAGCTCCTAATCGCGCAAACGCCCAGCATGATCGCCCGCCACGGTGTCATCATCAAAACCCTCGCCAAGGACGCCAAACAAGCCCCCGTCAAACGCGCCTGCTACGCCGCCTACATTGTCGGCGACAAAACGCCCGACAATCTCTGGACCGCCACCACCGATGGCGGCGAGCGCAACTACATCATCGAGTCCATCGCCCTCATCCCAGCCAATGCGGCCGCCCTGCGTGCCAAATTCCAACCGCACCTCACCGCCATGCTCAGCGACGGCAAAACCAACGGCGGCCGCCTCCGTGCCGTGCTCACCGCCCTGCCGCTCATGGGCGCAGACAACGCTGCCGCCAACTTCAAAATCGTCGCGCAGCATCTGACCGACGGCAAAGAACGCACCGCCGCCGCGCGCGCCGTGATGAAATTCCCCAAGACCAACTGGGACACCGCGCAGGCCAAGCCCATCACCGACTCCGTGCTCGCCTATGGCAAGACCATCAAGCCGCAGGACCGCAGCAAGCCCGAATACGTCGAAGTCATCGCCGCCGCCAAAGAAATGGCCGCGCTGCAAGGCGATCCCGGCAAGGCTGTCCTCGCTGAGCTGAAAGCCATCAGCGTCGATGTCTTCATCGTCCACACCGTGCATGAACAGCTCCGCTTCGACACCACCAGGCTCGAAGTCCAGGCCGGCAAGCAGTTTGAAGTCATCTTTGAAAACGACGACGTCATGCCGCACAACTTCGTCATCATCCCGCCCGGCAAGCACATGGAAATCGGCACCGCCGCCATGACCATGACGCCCGACAAGCTCGACAAACAAGGCCGCGCCTTCATTCCCACCAGCCACGAAAAGCAAATCCTCGCCGCCACCAAGCTCCTCGAACCCGGCCAGACCGAAACCATCAAAATGAAAGCCCCCGCCCAGCCCGGCGAATACGAATTCGTCTGCACCTTCCCCGGCCACGCCGTGCTGATGTGGGGCACGTTGAGTGTGACCAAGTAATCATGTTCTGACTTCGATTCGACAACAGGCTGGCCACCAATAGCCAGCCTGTTTAGTATTCAAAGTGCATCATTTCTGTTTACCGCCATGAGCAGCCCTTTCATCAAACGTCTCGCGCTCTTGCTTGGCGTTCTCTGTGTGATGTTGCTCGGCAGCAGCGGCTTTTTGTTCTGGAGCTTTGAACACCTGAATTTCCAGTCGAAGTTTGCAAACGAGCAAACCCTGATTTTCGACCAGATGCGGACAAAGGCGCTTCAATCTTCATCGCCTGCCGACATCGCAGACTGCCTTGGGTATGTTTTCAATTACTATCCTTCAGGCACCAAGCAGAAGGCAGGTTCCAACCTCGACCACGTGGTTGAGCGGCATCGCACGACCGTGATTCGTGACATCATCGCGCAACTTCGCCAAACAACCGGCCAGGATCTGGGCGAGCAGCCAGCGCATTGGATTCAGAAGTATGGAAAGAGTTAATTCGACAATGCGCACAATTCGCCGCGTTCAGCGGTAACTTCACACCTCGTTGTAGCATTCCGCTGCGGAGCGCGTTATTTGACGGCTCATGCCCCGCATTCTCTGGCAAAACACCAACATCACCTGGCTTGCCGCCATGGTGGTGGTGTTTGTCATCATGCTGCTCTGGCTTGGCTATCGGCGTTCACCGCTGCGTGGCTGGCGACGGTTGGCGGCGATGTTGTGCAAGCTCATGGCTCTCGCCTTGCTTGCGCTGTGCCTGCTTGATCCGTTATGGACGCGGCAGCAGCCGAAGAAGGGCGAAAACGAGGTGATTGTGCTCGTGGACAACAGTGCGTCGCTCGAAACGTCTGAAACGACCGGTGATAAAACCCGCGCGGCCCAAGTCACTGCCGCGTTGAAGTCGGGCGATGCGGATGCGGAGTGGATCAAGGTGCTCGGCGAGGATTTCCGGCTGCGATTGATGACTGCTGGCTCGCAAACCCGCAGCGTGCCGCATTTTCGAGCGCTGACCTTTGATGGCACGCGTTCCGATCTCTGCCGCACGCTCATGACTTTGCGCACCGGCGGCTCGAATCTGGCGGCGGTGGTCGTGGTGAGTGATGGCAATGCCACCGATGCCTCGGCGTGGAAAAGCGAGGGCAAGGGCGCGCCGGTTTTCACCGTGCTGGCCGGCAAACAAGCGCCCACGCCCGATCTAGCTCTGCTGGATGCCTCGGTGGCGGTGAGTCCGTTTGAAGATGCGCCGATCACCATCACGTCACGCGTGGCCGCGCATGGTCTGAACGGCAAGCAGGCCACGCTTTCGGCGCTCGACGAGAAGGGCAAGGCCGTGGCGACGGAGAAAATCGCGATCAGCGGCGATTCGCCGCAGACGGTGCGACTGCGCATCCCGGTGGCGAAGCCGGGCGTGTCGTTTCATCGGCTGGAATTGAAATGTGACGGCGTGAAGGAAGCCACGATGGCGAACAACACCCGATTGCTCGCCGCAGATCGCGGCACAGGGCCGTATCGCGTGCTCTACATCTCGGGCAGGCCGAACTGGGAATACAAATTCCTGCGCCGGGCCATCGCTGGTGACGATGACGTGCAGATGCCGAGCATCATCCGCATCGCGAAGCGTGAACCGAAGTTTGAATGGCGCGGACGTGCCGGTGAAAGCGTGAATCCGCTGTTTCGTGGCTTTGGCGCGAAGGACGGCGAGGAAGCGCAGCGCTACGACCAGCCGGTACTGATTCGTCTGGGCACGCGTGATGCCAAAGAACTCACCGACGGCTTCCCGAAATCGCCTGAGGACTTGTTCAGCGAGTATCGAGCGATCATCATCGACGATCTCGAAGCCGCCTTCTTCACGCAGGAGCAGATGCATCTCATCGAGCGCTTCGTCAGCGAGCGCGGCGGTGCGCTGCTCATGCTTGGCGGGCAGGAAAGTTTTCAGGCAGGAGGTTACGATCACACGCCGGTTGGTCGCATGCTGCCGGTCTATCTCGACCGTGCGGCCTCTGGAGCGCCAGTGCTCGATGCGCGCTTCAATCTGACCCGCGAGGGCTGGCTGGAGTCCTGGATGCGGCTGCGCACGACGCACGAGGAAGATGAGCAGCGTCTCGCCACCATGCCTGCGTTTCATTCGATCAATCAAACCTTCTCGATCAAACCCGGTGCCAGCATTCTCGCCACCATTGCCGATGCTTCGCAGACCTCTTACCCCGCGATTGTCGCGCAACGTTTCGGCGAAGGGCGCGTCGGCAGCGTGCTGGTGGGCGATCTGTGGCGCTGGGGCATGCAGGATGCCGATGCGCGCAAGGACATGGAGCGTGCGTGGCGCCAGCTCATGCGCTGGCTCGTCGTCGATGTGGCCGACAGCATCGCCTTCACCGCCGAAACCGAGCCTGCGGACGACGAACGTCTGAAACTGGCCGTGCGCGTTCGTGACCGCAGCTTCCGTGCGCAGAGCGATGCCATCGTGAAGATCGAGATCACGCAGCCCGATGGCACGAAGTCACAACTCTTTGCCGAACCGAGCCTCAAAGAAGCGGGATTGTTCGAGGCCGAGTTTTTCGCCGCAAAACCTGGCAGTTATCGCGCGAGCGCGAGCGTGGAAGATGCGGAGAAGCGCACGCCGCTCGGCAGCAAAGCCACCGGCTGGGCCTTTGACCCGCAGGCGGATGAATTTGCCCGTTTGGAGCCGGACAAGGCACTGATGCAGCGCATCGCGAGTGAGAGCGGCGGGCAGATGCTGATGCTCGACGAGATCGCTAAGCTGCCGAAGATGCTGAAGAACATCCGCGTGCCCGTCGAAGTCACGCTGGCGACACCGCTATGGCATTCACCGTGGGTGTTTGTGATTTTGCTGCTGCTGCTCGGTGCCGAGTGGTTTTTGCGCAGGAAGGGAGGCATGGCATGAAGCATCTGCTGCTCATCCTTCTCGCCACCACGCTGCATGCTGCGCCGCGTGCGCTTGATGTCGTCATCGTCGTCGGTGCTCCAGGCACGGAGGAATACGGCAAAAAATTCACGGCACAGGTGGAAGCATGGACAACGGCCTGTGCCAGAGCGGGCATCGCTCCAGAAATCTACCGTGGAGAGAAAACCACCGCAGAACTAGAACAGCGTCTCTCCAGGTCCAAACCCGAGCCTTCGTTGTGGCTCGTGCTCATCGGTCACGGCACGTTTGATGGCCGTGAGGCCAAGTTCAGCGCCGAGGGGCCGGATTTCGATGTGAAGCAGCTCTCTGACTGGCTCAAACCGCTCAAGCAGGAAGTGGCGATCATTCACACCGCTTCGGCCAGCGGCGGCTTTTTGAAAACGTTGTCAGGAAAGGCGCGCATCGTCATCACCTCCACGAAAAGCCCGGATGAAGTGTTCTATGCGCGCTTTGGCGAACATTTCGCCGAAGCCATCGGCGGCTTGGCAGAGGCGGATCTTGATCAGGACAAGCAGGTGTCGCTGCTGGAGGCTTTCCGGCATGCCAGCAAGGCTGCGGCGACGTTTTACGAGAACGAAGGCCGACTGGCGACGGAGCATGCGCTCATCGACGACAACGGCGATGGTGTCGGCACGCGCTATGAAACGATTGATGGCGCAGCGGATGGTGAGCGTGCGGCGCAGATGGTGCTGGTGCTCAGTGAGGATGAGCAGAAGCTCACGGAGACGCAGCGCAGCGCGCGCGACGGGCTGGAGCGTGAGTTGAAGTCGCTCAAGGAGCAGCGCACAAAGCTGAAAGACGACGAGTATTACACGAAGCTCGAAGCACTGATGCGGAAGCTGGGCGAGGTTTACTCGAAGCCATGACGATCAGCGTCCATCTTGTGCCCTCGACTCCAGAGGAACATGAGCCGGGACACATGGCGGCGGCATGGGCGATGGTTCCAGATGCGCGGCATTTTCGCGAATTCGTCTTTGATGTCAGTGACCTGCCGGAGGAGTTTCAAACAGCGGAGCGATGGCGGGGTTATCTATTCGATCACACGGTGCCTGGGCATGTGATCCAAGACAAACGCATGGCCGCGCTGGTCCGGCACAGAAGGGGCTCGTTGCTGTCCCAGGAATGGGCGGCGGAGCCTGCCCAGGTGCGCGAGTTGGAAAGCCTGACAAAGACCGGGCAGGCGGGACGCTACAGCTTCAACCCGGACGATCATCCTGGCTGCCACAACTGTGTGACATGGGCCACCGAGGTGGTGAACAATGCCCTGGGCCAGGTCTTGCCAAGAGTGCGGCAAGGGCGTATTAAGTTGATGGCCGAGGTGCTTCGAGCACAGCCAAACAAACCGGAACCCGCATGAGCAAAACCATCGAAAGCTTTCGAGAAACCACCGAGGCGCTGTTCATCGACCTCGTTGACTCGTTTGCCAGTGTCACGGTCGATACCGACACCGGCGACATGCTGCTTTTTGAAGGCGCGGGGAACGACCGTTTTCACGGGATGATGATCACACCGGGATTTTTTCGTGGGTTCGCGCTGAATCTGACGGAGGCGGATGAATGGGAGGTGCTGCTGCGGTTTGGCGAGGGCAAGAGCCATAGCCTGGGAGTTACCACCTCGGCCGAGGAGGCCACACGCTGGCTGCGCAAGGCGGCGGAAATCATCCGCGCCAAACAAGCGGACAGCCCGAAGTCAGAACCCGAAGCCGCCGAACTCGTGGTGGCCTGACAGGTTTACGGATCATCCCGCCCCACCACATAATCCCGAAACGCCTGAGCCACGCGTTGAGTGATCACACCGGCCACGCCGGGCATAACACGCTGGTCGATTTGCGCCAAAGGATGCACATCACGCGTGCTGGAAGTGAGGAAAGCCTCGTCACAGGTTTGCAGGATGGTGATGGGCAGCGTGAGTTCTTCGAGGGTGATGCCTGCGGCCTGACAAGCTTCGAGAGTCAGAGCGCGGGTAACACCCGCGAGGCAGCCGGAAGTAAGCGGCGGGGTTTGCACGCGGCCATTGACGACGATAAATATATTCGTGCCGGTGCCTTCGCAGAGTTCATCGCGAGTGTTGGCGAACAAGGCTTCCCCTGCCCCTTGGGCATGCGCCAGGGCCAGGGCGCGAACATTTTCGGCATACGAGGTCGATTTTATGCCGACGAGAGCGCCGCGCTCGTTGCGCCGCCATGGGGTGACCACCACGCTCTCGGTGGACGGCCAGGGTTTGAGCACGGTGACGGCTACGGTCATCGTGGACAGTGCATCGCCACGATCTGAGCCGAGCGGTCCATCACCGCTGGTGAGCGTGACGCGGACGCGGGCATCTTGCAGGCCGTTGGCGTGCATGACTTCATGGATGGCGCGTAAATAGATGTCGAAAGCAGGTGGCGTGATGCCCATGGAATCGCACGAAGCAACAAGACGCTGCCAGTGCCGGGTGGGTGTGAACGGTTTGCCATTACGAGCGACAAGCGTCTCGAACACACCGTCGCCGACAAGAAAGCCATGATCGAAGGGCGAGATGCGCGCTGCGGCGGTGCTGACGAGGCAACCATTGAGCCAGATGAATGAGGGAATGTTCACGTGCGCATGATGCCTTGAACCAAATCATTCTCAACAGACTCAACTTTACACTTGCACGGAAAGCAGCTTGAGCCAATATCCGGGCCGCAAGTTTTGCGGGTGTAGCTCAGTGGTAGAGCATCTCCTTGCCAAGGAGAATGTCGCGCGTTCGAATCGCGTCACCCGCTCCATCTCTCTCAGAGAGATGGCTGCCGTCCCCAAGCCTTCATGTTTGTCTGGTCCAAACTTTCCGCCTCACGCTGGGCCGACGCCTGGGAAGAACGCTTCTCTGGTGCCACCGATGCCACGCTGGTCATCACCAGCATCCCTGGCCGCAAAACGATCCGCGTGGAAGTCTATTGCAGGACGCAGAAGCGGGCGAACGCCATCCAGAAGCAGTTCGGCGGCAGCGTGCGTGCCTTGAAGAATCAAAACTGGGCGGCCCATGCCTCACAGGCACCGCCGCCGTTGAAGGTGCGCGAGACCTTTGTCATCTGCACCGCACGGACACAGGCCGAAGTCGCGAAAGCCAAAAAGGATTTCCCAAATCGCGAGATCATCGCGGTCCCGGCCGACATGGCCTTTGGCACCGGACATCATGCCACCACGG
>JAYVIO010000131.1:0-15367 GCA_043770175.1 Verrucomicrobiales bacterium
AGCTCAAGTCCGTTGACGCTGACTCCAAGTCCATCGTCATCGAGTCCGGCGGCAAAGACGTCAAACTCACCCTGACCGCCGCCGTCTCCGGTGCTGACAAACTCGTCGGCAAGAAAGTCACCGCCGTCAGCTCCCACAAGAAAGTGGAATCCCTCAAGGAGGGCTGATCCATTCTGCGGTGATTGATATTCACCCACGAGGCCCGGAGGCAGCCCCTCCGGGTTTTTTCATATCTCTGCCGACCCACCCACACCACACACCCTCATGAAAGCACTCATCACCCTCGCCCTCATCGCCACCAGCCTCACGCTGAGCAGTTGCAAAACCTGCCCGTTTGCCAAGAAACAAGCCTCCTGTTGCGCTGCTCCAGCCCAGTCCTGCTGTAGCGCCACGCCGGCTACCAGCAAGACTGCCCACAAGCATTAATCTCTGTCCTCACAGGATCGAAGCCACGAAAGCCCGGAGCATGTCTCCGGGCTTTTTCATGTCCGTGGAGATCGTGCCTTTCTTTTCCAGGATCATTTTTCTTGCCTCACTGTGGCAGTTCATCGCAGCATGCGGCGCATGAAGACCTTTATTCGCTGTCTCCGCATCAGCACCTGCCTCACCCTCACGCTTTGCATTCTTCAGGCAGTCACCGGTTGCACCAGCTATTCACCACCGCCACCGCTTGCCTGTTATGCACCAGTGCCGAGTTCTGCGAACACCAGGAAGATGGGCAGTCGCACCTCTCTACCAGCGAGCGGCGTCAACAACTTTGCCGGCGGTGCTCCCATGCCGATGTCACCCGCCCCCGTCGTATCCGCCGAGAGCGGCTGGTTCTCCTGGCGCCGGCCCAGCTCTCCGGGCAACACCGAAGCCTACGACGCCGTCGAGGAGATTCCCTTCCACCGCACCAAGCAGGACTCGCTTTCCACCTTCTCCATCGACGTGGACACCGCCTCGTATGCCAATGTTCGGCGCATGCTCAGCAGCGGTGACCGCGTGCCGCCCGGTGCCGTGCGCCTCGAAGAAATGGTGAACTACTTCACCTATGACTACCCACCGCCTGATGGTCCGCATCCTTTCTCCGTGAACACTGCCGTGGCCTCCTGTCCATGGGCCGCAGGCCACAAGCTTGTACGCATCGGCCTGCATGGCCGTGAAATCGCCAAAGCGAACCGCCCGGACGCCAATCTCGTCTTCCTCATCGACGTCTCCGGCTCCATGGGCGATCCCGCCAAGCTCCCGCTCGTGCAGAGCAGCCTGCGCATGCTGGTGAATGAACTGCAGCCGCGTGACCGCATCGCGATCGCTGTCTATGCCGGTGCTTCCGGGCTCGTGCTGCCCTCCACCACCTGCTCGGACAAGCAACGCATCCTCAGCGCCATCAATAAACTGGAGTCCGGCGGCTCCACCAACGGCGGCGAAGGCATCGAACTCGCCTACGCCACCGCAAAGCAGCACTTCATCTCCGGCGGCATCAACCGCGTCGTCCTCGCCACCGATGGTGATTTCAACGTCGGCGTCACCGATGAAAGCTCGCTGGTCAAACTCATCCAGCAGAAGGCCAAAACTGGCATCTACCTCAGCGTGCTCGGCTTCGGCATGGGCAACTACAAGGACTCCACACTCGAAAAACTCGCCGACAAAGGCAACGGCAACTACGCCTACATCGACACGCTCAACGAAGCCCGCAAAGTGCTCGTCAAGCAGGCCGGCGCCTCGCTCATCACCATCGCCAAAGACGTGAAGATCCAGGTCGAGTTCAATCCGCTGCATGTCGCCGGCTACCGCCTGCTCGGTTATGAGAACCGCAAGCTCGAACACCAGGACTTCAGCGATGACACCAAGGACGCGGGCGAAATCGGTGCAGGTCACACCGTCACCGCGCTATATGAAATCATCCCCGCCGGCCAGCCCGTGCCGAGCGTCAAAGACATCCCGCTCAAATACACCAGCACCGCCACGCCGACCGCCGCCGCTGCCTCCGGCGAACTCCTCACCGTCAAGCTGCGCTACAAAAAGCCCGGTGCGTCAAACAGCCAGCTTCTCCAGCACGTTGTCATGGACTCCAACCAATCCTTCGACGCCGCCGACAGTGATTTCCGCTTCGCCACTGCCGTCACTGCCTTTGGCATGAAGCTGCGTGGTTCACCCTATGCGAAAGCCATTTCCACCCGCCAGATTCGTTCCTGGGCCTCCAACTCGGTCGGGAAGGATGCCGATGGCTACCGCCGTGAGTTCGTGAAGCTGGCTGGCAAACTGTGACGTTCATTCCCTCAATCCTGCGCCTGACTGCGCCTCTCTTGGCGCGCATCGCTTAAACATGCACGCCGCGTGCAAGTTTAACCCCCTGCCCTCGTAAATCGGGCCATGAAACTCAGCCTCTTCACCGATTACTCCCTGCGCGTGCTCATGTTTGCAGCACTCAAGGGCGAATCGTTTTCGCTCAGTGAAGTCGCCGAGGCCTACGCCATCTCACGGCACCATCTGGTGAAGGTGGTGAACTACCTCGCCAAGCTCGGCTACCTCGAAACCCGCCGTGGCCGCGGCGGCGGCATCGCCTTGGGCATGCAGCCGGAGGACATCCGCATCGGCATGGTGGTGCGGCGCACCGAGGACACGCCCTTCATCGTCGAGTGCTTCGACAAACAGCACAACACCTGCCCCATCAACGGCAGTTGTCAGCTCAAAGGCGCCCTCGCCCAGGCCGTGAACGCCTTTTACGAGACACTCGACCAGCACACGCTGCGCGACCTCGTCGTCGGCTCTCCGGGTGCGCGCATGCATCAAATCTTGAACGTCGCCAAAGCATGAAACGAGAAATCACAGCACTGCTCGCCTTCAGCCTGATGCTTCCCGCCTTGCTGGCCGAAGACGAATACGAAAACGCTCCCATCCGCTACTCCGAAACCGAGCCGAACGACGCCGCCCAGCGCCTCGAACGCCTCATGGCCGCCGGAAAGGTGAAAATCGACCGCACCGATGCCTGGACCGTGCTGCGCGATGTGATGAAGCAGTTCGACATCCCACAGGAGTCGCAAGTGATGGTCTTTTCGAAAACCAGCAAGCAAAACGACCGCATCACCCCACAGACGCCGCGTGTCGTTTACTTCGGCGACAACGCCTACGTCGGTTACTGCCTCGGCGGCAGCATCGAAGTCTCCACCATTGATCCAAAGCTCGGCCCCATCTTCTACCTGCTCGATCCGTATGAAGAGCCGCAAAAGCCGCTGCACTTTCAGCGCGACAACAGTTGCCTCAGTTGTCACGGCGGTCCCTTCACCCCCGAGGTGCCTGGCGTCATCGTGCGCTCCGTGTTTCCCGGCCCCGAAGGCCATCCCATCATGAGCCAGGGCAGCACCGTCGTCGATACCACCACGCCGTTCAGCGACCGCTGGGGCGGCTGGTATGTCACGGGCAAGCACGGCAGCGTCCTGCATCGCGGCAACGTCACCGCCACCGAGAAAAACGACCAGACCATCGACATCGACTTCAAAGCCGGCGCCAACATCACCAACCTCGCCAAATTCTTCGACACCACGCCTTACCCGCGCAAGCAGAGCGACATCATCGCCCTCATGGTCCTCGAACATCAGACCAGCGTGCAAAACATCCTCACCAAGGCCAATCACACCTCCCTGCGGGCCATGCACATGCAGACCAGCCTCCAGCGCGAGCTTGGCGAGAAAATCGAAGCCGAACCCACCGGCACCGCCCGCCGCATCATCGACCATTGCGCCGAGGACGTCGTCGAAGCCCTGCTCTTCAAAGACGAAGCCGCGCTGCCCGAAGGCGGCATCGAGGGCGACCCCGCCTTCCAGACCGCCTTCACCCAGCGTGCCCCGCAAAGCAGCGACGGCCGCAGCCTGAAGGACTTCCAGCTCCTCAACCGCCTCTTCAAGCACCGCTGCAGCTACATGGTCTATTCCCTCACCTTCCAGCACCTCACCGCCCCGCTGAAGCAAACCGTCCTCACCCGCCTGTGGACCATCCTCGAAGGCAAAGACACCACCGGCAACTACACCTACCTCACCGAAACCGAACGCAGCCACCTGCGTCGCATCCTTGCCGAGACATTGCCCAGAGCACCAGTAGAGTGGAAAAAGGCGCTGGCAGGCAAACTCTAAGTCACTCCATCGGCGAGGCATACACCGCCACTTCGGCAAAGCGAATGAAGCCATCGTTGTAGGAGCCGGCGCTCCACAACCGCACATAACGCGCACGCGCACCACCGCCGTCGATCACTCGTCCATGATTCGTCTCCACATAAGCTGGATCGCCGCCTTTGCCGAGGCCGAGCGAGCCATCGAAGTCGGCATTGAACAATGTGACCACTTTCTCCCGAAACGTCGCGTCATCACTTACCTGAATGACGAGATCGAGATACGCATCAGGAAACTGGCTCTGCGAATGCCAGACATGAATCTTCTGCACCTTCTTCGACTGCCCCAGATCAATCTGCACCCACTGTTTTCCCTGCGGCAGCACCAGCACGGTGTCACGATCCGAAGAATTGTCGCCATCAGTCAAAAACGCCAGCGCCGAACCCTCCAGCGGTGCCACAGACGCCGTCACAGCCTTGCCCACCGACACCATGCTCGTGCCCGCCGGAACATAAAACTGTTTGATGACCTTGCTGGCGTCCGCCTTCTCCAACTGCGGCAAATTGCAGGCAAAAGGGCCTGACGTGAAGAATGGCTTCGGAAACACCGGCTTGATCAATATCAGCGGCTTCACCGTTTCTCCGCTCGTTTGAACCATCACCAGTCCAACAACCAGTGCCAGCAACATCAGCGGCGGAACAATCAGCTTCCATTTCATGCTTGAAACTCATTCGTCTGCCACTCCATGCTTCTATCAATACGCCATCTTGATGACAGCTGCTTGAAAACCATCCCACCACCTCCACTCTCCAGCATGAACCGGCTCCTCACCCTCCTGCTCTGCGCGCTCTGCCTCGCCGCCTGCGAAAAACAGCCCGCCGAAGTCGATTTTTCCGACAAGAACGTCGAGATGCTCAATGACGGCAAAGAAGCGAACTACCAGGGCAAGCCCTACACTGGCCTCGTCCGCAACAAGCACTCCAACGGCAAGACGGCTGGCGAATACCCCTACACGGACGGCAAGATGCATGGCGTGATGAAGGAATGGTGGGAAAACGGCCAGCAGTCCGCCGAAACCAACTTCGACCACGGCCAGCGCCACGGCTTGAACCGTTACTGGGACATGAAAGGCAAACAAACGAAGGAACAAATCTACGACCACGACAAATCCATCAGCGAGAAGCACCTCTGAACTTGGAACCTTAAACCTGAAACTTTAAACTCAAGTTCATGGTCGCTCCCGTCATCGCCCTGCTCGTCATCGCCCTCGTCTCGCTGCTGGCGGTACGCGTGGGATCGACGGCGCTGATGATGACCGGCATCAGTTGGGACACCGCCAGCTTCCAGGCCTATTCCGCGTTCTTCGGTGTCGGCTTCACCACGAAGGAGGCCGAACTCGTCGTGAACCATCCCGTGCGCCGCCGCATCATCCGCGATCTCATTCTCGCCGGCAACGTCGGCCTCACCTCCGCACTCGCCACGCTCATCGTCACGCTGCTGCAAAGCGGCTCCGGCGGCGACACGATGCTCATGCTTGGCTGGCTGATCGGTGGCTTGCTGCTGCTGCTGTTCGTCTCACGCATGAGCTGGTTTCAAAAAGTGCTCGACCGCGTCATCCAATACACGCTGGAACGCACCGGCATGGTCCGCGCCCTCGATTACGAGCTGCTGCTGCGCATCCAGCACGGCTACGTCGTCTCGGAGATTGAGGTGCTTCCCGACACCTTCCTCGCCGGACGCTCCTTGCGCGAATCTCGCCCTTGGGATCGCGGTGTCGTCGTCCTCGCCATCAAACGCGACGGCGAAACGCACCCCGGCATCCCCAGCCGAAATGATTTGATCAAAGCGGGCGATGTCGTCACCGCCTACGGCAAAGAAACCGCCCTCCAGGCCATGACGCAGCCGCTAGAACCAGGAACCAGGAACGAAGCACCATGAACGTTCACCATCTCCGCCTCAAGCCGCTCGTTCTCGCCCTCCTCACCACCGCCAGCCTGCATGCCGCAGACTCCATCGACACCTTCATCGAAGGGCAGCACCCGTCGTTGATTCAGCTCTACGAACATCTGCATGCGCACCCCGAGCTTTCGTTTCATGAGGAGAAGACCAGCGCTCGTATGGCACAGGAAATCCGTGCGGCAGGCTTTGAAGTCACGGAAAAGGTCGGCGGCTTTGGCGTCGTGGCCGTGTTGAAGAACGGCCCAGGCAAAACGGTGCTCGTGCGCACGGATTTGGATGGTCTGCCAGTGCGCGAGATCGGCTCTGCTCCCTATATCAGCAAGACGACCACGAAGGACGACGCGGGCAACGATGTCTCGGTGATGCACGCGTGCGGACACGACATGCACATGACGTGCTGGATCGGCGCGGCACGGGCGCTCGCGACTTCCAAGGACAAGTGGCAGGGCACGCTCGTCTTCATCGCACAACCCGCCGAGGAGCGCGGCATGGGTGCGCTGGCCATGATCAAGGACGGCTTGTTCGAGCGCTTCCCAAAGCCCGATGTGTGTCTGGCGCTGCATTGTGATGCGGGGCTGGCAGTCGGCACCTTCGGTGTCACCAGCGGGCCGGCCACCGCGAGCACGGACACGGTGGACATCGTGGTCAAAGGCGTCGGCGGTCATGGGGCGATGCCGGACACGACCAAGGACCCCATCGTGCTCGCCTCGCAGATCGTGCTGGCGCTGCAAACCATCGACAGTCGCGAACTACCGTCCGTGGAACCCGTCGTGATCACCGTCGGGAAGTTCAACGGCGGCACCAAGCACAACATCATCCCGGACAACGTCGAACTCGGCCTCACCGTGCGCACCACCAGCGCCGCGACGCGTGAGAAGGTGCTGGAGTCGATCAAGCGCATCTGCCACGGCCTAGGCATCGCCGCCGGACTGCCGGAAAACCTGCTGCCCGAGATCAAGCTCACCGGCCCCGGCACGCCGTCCTTGTTCAACGATCCCGCGCTCACGGCACGCGTGGGCCACGTCTGGGCGGATGCGTTTGGCAAGGCCAGCATCATCGAACGCAAGACCACGATGGCCGGTGAGGACTTCTCCCGCTACACGATGACGCCCGACAAGATCCCCGTCTTCCTCGTCTGGCTCGGCACCGTCGCCCCCGAGAAGATCGAGCAGGCCAAAACGACGGGCGAAATCCTGCCCAGCCTGCATTCGCCGTTCTATCGCCCCGAAGCCGCGCCCTCCATCACCTTTGGCGTCAAAGCGATGACGCTGGCGGTGATGAGTGAACTCAAGCGTTGACTTCCGCCATCATTCACGGCTGCTCACGGTATGGGAGTAATACTAGGCCGTGCTGCTGTCACCGGAGTTTGCGGTAATGAAGTGAATAGAAAAGCTGGCGACAAGGCAACACTGGCAGATAGCGTTTGCAATGCTGCCGTCGGTTATCTGGCGGGCTTACCACCATCCACTGCGATCATGAAGAAGAAAGCCTCCCTCAATACCCCGGCGATATATGACCGTGTCCAAGTCATTCTGGACTCCGCGCAATCCCACGCGGCACGCTCGGTGAATACGACTCAAGTGGTGGCGAACTGGTTGGTGGGACGGGAGATCGTGGAGGAACAGCAGCAGGGGGCGAAGCGGGCGGGTTATGGGGAGCGTGTGGTGCGAGAACTGGCTGCTGACTTGAAGAAAGATGGCGTCGTCGGATATGGAGTGCTGACGCTGATGCTGTGTCGTCAGTTTTACCTCAGCTACCCTGATCTGCCTGGGACTGAGATTTGTTACGCACTGCGTAACAAATTGGCGAAGCCCGCTTCGAAACCACGGATTGGCTACGCAGCGCGTAGCCAATCTGAGCCAGATGAGGCATCCCCAATTGTTTACGCACTGCGTAAACAATCTCGTCCCGCTACCAAAACCAGCGAGATTGGCCACGCGCTGCGTGGCCAATCTCCCGAATCCCTCATCCTCGTCCCACAGATCATCGAAGCAGCGCGGGCAGCGGAATGGCAGCCAGGGCGGCTCCACTCCAGCCTTTCCTGGACGCACTACCGGACGCTGATGCGCATCTCGAATCTCCCGACGCGGGCTTTTTACGAGATCGAGGCGATCCAGCAGAACTGGAAGGCGCGTGAGCTGGAACGACAGATCAACAGCCTGCTGTTTGAGCGTCTGGCGAAGAGTCGCGACAAGAAGGGACTGATGTCACTGGCGACGAAGGGCCAGGAGATTCAGAAGTCGGCGGATGTGTTCAAAGACCCGGTGGTGATCGAGTTCCTCGGCTTGCCAGAAAGCCATCGGCTGGTGGGGACGAAGGTGGAAGAAGCGCCGATCTCAAATCTCAGGGAGTTCCTGCTTGAGCTGGGCAAGGGCTTTGCCTTTGTGGCGCGGCAGGAACGGCTGACGCTGGAGGGCGATCATTTCTATGTCGATCTGGTCTTCTACCACACGATCTTGAAGTGCTATGTACTCATCGACATTAAGGTGCGCAAGCTGACGCATCAGGACATCGGCCAGCTCCAGCTCTATGTAAACTACTATGACCGCGAGCGCCGCACGCCGGGTGACAATCCCACGCTGGGCCTGATCCTCTGCACGGACAAAAACGACACGGCGGTGAAATACACGCTGGGCACGGATCAGCAGAACATCTTTGCCAGCCGCTACCAGTTCCACCTGCCTTCGGAGGAAGACCTGGCAGCGGAAATTCGTCGTGAACTCGCTGAATTGCAGACTGAGCACATGAAAAAAACCCCAATGAGGAAACGCAAGTCCCGCTAAGCCATGAATACACCACGTCCATTCCTCGCATCGCTGGCTCTCGTGCTGCGCCTCATCGCCGCATTCCTCACCCTGCAAACCCTCGCACTCGCCGAGTTCCAGCAACCGTTGCCGGGCGTGCTGCTCTGGCAGGACACCTGCAACGTCTATGTGCTGAAGCACGAGGACGCGGCACTGGTCATCAATCTTGGCGATGGCTCGGTGCTAGAGCACTTGGCGGAGATCGGCGTAAAGCGGATCGAGTGGGTGCTGACCACGGATCATCATCGCGAGCTGTGCCAAGGAGCGCCGAAGCTGGATCGTGGGGTCACGAAAGTCGCGACTTCGGCGGATGAGAAAGAGATCCTCGAAAACCCGCTCTCGTTTCGCAAATGGAACCCGAGGCTCGGGGACAAATACAGCGTGCATGGCGCGAGCTATGTGCGCCCGCCTGCTGCGCCGGTGAAGATCGACCGTGTGCTCGCAGATGGCGAGGTGTTCACCTGGAACGGCTTCGAACTTACCTGCGTGAGCACACCGGGGCACTCGCCGGGTGGCATGAGCTTTGTCATCAAGCATGAAGACCACACGCTGGCCTTCACCGGCGGAGTGATTCATGAAGGCGCGAAGATGACGAACTGGTTCGACACCGAATGGGACTATGGTTTTGCCAAAGGACTCGACGCGCTCATCGCGTCGGTGCAAAAGCTCACTGCATTGGGCATTGAGACGGCGCTTCCATCACAGGGACCAGTCATTCGCGAGGCGACGAAACAGTTGGAGGCCTATCACCAGAAGCTCGTGGACTTCCGCCCGGACTATGTGCGCGGCTATCCCTCCGAATCGTTTGGCAAACGCGCCGCCCATCCCGCCATGCAGCCGACGAAGGTGCATTACGTCGTGCAGGTGACGCCGCATCTTTACATGTTCGGCCCGGAGATGGCGGGGAAGAACTTTGCGATGATCATCGCCGACAGCGGTCATGGCCTGCTGCTGGACTGCGGCCTGTTCCCGAAGCTCGTGCTGGAGCGCATCATCAGCGACATGAAGGAGTTCCTCGGTCTCAAACAGATCGACGCCTGTTGGATCTCGCACTCGCATGGCGACCACTTCACGCTCTTTCCAGCGCTTCAGGAGCATGGCGTGAAGTTCTGGACGATGGACACCATCGCCGACAAATGCGAGAACCCGTGCTTTTACGACTACCCGGCAATGATCGGCACCTACAACGCCGGGTTTGAGAAGGCGAAGATCGACCGCATCCTCAAGGCTGGCGATGTCATCGAGTGGGAAGGCTACAAGCTGCACATCGACTGGATGCCGGGTCAGACGGAGTTCGGCAATGCGCTCTGGCTTGAACTCGACGGCAAAAAGGTCATCTTCACCGGCGACAATCTTTTCGGCGATCCGTCCGATCCCGCGCAAAACGGCCACGAGTGCGTCAACGCCCGCAACAGTGCCATCATTGAGGAGGGCTATCTCGTCGCTGCAAAGTATCTACAACAGCTCAAGCCCGACATCATCATGGGCGCGCACGGCGTGCTCATGACCGAGCCCTCAGCCTTTGTGGAGCGCTATCATGACTGGGCGCTGCGTGCGATCCGCAAATACAAAAACCTGCTGCCCGACGCGAACTATGAATACCTCTTCGATCCCTACTGGGTCAGCGCCTATCCGTATCGTGTCGATCTCGCCAAGGAAGCCGAGGTGAGCATCACCGTCCGCAACTTTCGCGACATGCCGCAAGAGCATCGCGTTCGTCTGCAACTGCCTCCAGGTGTCCAAGCCGAACCCTCCATGCTCGAAGGCAGCGTCGGCCCCAAATCGCGCCAGAGCTTCAAGATCAAACTCAGCGCCGATCCAGCAATACTACCCGCTGGCGTGCAGATGGTGCCGATGGACATCACGCTCGACGGCAAACATTACGGCCAGCTCTTTGATTTCATCATCCAGGCTAAAGAACCCGCAACTCCGAGCACCAAATGATGAACCGCCGGCAATCATTCTTCACCTTGCTCGGCAGCCTCGCTGCGACAAGAAGCCACGGATCTACCGCCATGCAAAACGCCGCCCAGATCATCCAGAAGCAAATCGACAACGGAACGCTTCATGCCGCCGTGCTGCATGTGCGCCGTGGTGATGAGGTGATGCAGCAAGCCTTTGGCAAAGCGCAGTTGGATTCGATGTTTCTGCTCGGTTCGATCACGAAGCCGCTCGCCGTCGCACTTCCGGTGATGATCCTGCTGGATCGTGGCGAACTGAAGCTCTCCGACCATGCCGTGAAGTATCTTCCTGAGTTCAATGAAGGCTCGCGGAAGGACATCACGATTGAACAGTTGCTTACTCATACCTCCGGCCTGCCGGATCAGTTGGAAAACAACAACGCGCTGCGCGCACAGCACGCACCGCTGTCGGAATTCGTGAAGGGCGCGATGCGCACGCCACTGCTTTTCGCTCCCGGCACGCAGTATCATTATCAAAGCATGGGCATCCTGCTCGCTGCGGAGATTGTGGAGCGTGTGACGAAGTCGCCGCTGCCGAAATTCCTCCAGCAGCATGTTTTCACGCCGCTCGGCATGTCGCGCACCGTGCTCGGCCTCGGCCAGTTCAAAAAATCCGACATGGTGCCGATGCAAACCGAGCACGCCGCACCTGAAGCCGGCGGTGGCGACCCCAAAGCACGCGAATGGGACTGGAATAGCGACTACTGGCGCAATCTCGGCGCCCCGTGGGGCGGCGCGCACAGCACCGCAGCCGACATGTCTGCCTTCCTGCGCAGCTTTCTGCATCCCGATGGCAAAGTGCTGCGCGAGGAAACCGCACGCCTCATGATCCAGGATCACACGCCCACACTCGAAGCGCATCGCGGCATCGGCTTCATGGTCGGCCCCGCGGGTCTCGGCAAAGGGTGCTCCACTCGTACTTTTGGCCACAGCGGCTCCACCGGGACGCTCGCCTGGGCCGATCCGGCTACGGACACGTCCTTCGTCCTGCTCACCGCACTGCCGAAGAATGTTTCCGGCGATCTCATCCTGCAGCCTGTGGCGGACTTGCTTTCGACGTGAGTCGTGTCATTCGCTCATCAAGCCCCAGGGCTTCAAGTGCTTCTCGGTTTCAGAACGCAGGCGTGTGATTTTCTCCGGTGGCAGACGTTTTGCCAGACGGTCGAGCGTGGCCTGCACGTTGAGTGACACCTTGCCCCAGATTTCGACACGCAGAGCCTTCAAGTCTGCTGCGGTCTGGGTCAATTCGGCCTGCACGGCGGTGCGTTCGTCCTCGGTGAGATCGATATCCGAGAGGATCTTCGATTCGATCCGACCCACGATGAGATCCACGGGGGCATGCTTGCCGTCAGGATGCGCAATCGCGTGCTGAAAGACACGGCGCATCACGAGCAGGCCGCCGCCGATGCCGCAACCGGCACCGAGCAGAAAAACGAGCGCGAGCAGCAGCACGGCCTTCCAGCGCGAGCGTGAAGTTTGAGGTGTGTTGGAGTTCATGGGTTCGATTTAAATGCCGGAGATGACTGGGCCTTGAAACTGCCAAACGAAGGCGAGTTCGTTCATCACATCGAGTCCGTCACGGCAGGCAACGAAGGCGACGACGCTCAATGCGGCTAGGCCGACACGAAGCCAGCGTGCTTGGAAGAGATCGAGAAGATCATCCATCAGGCCGGGCACCGTGGATGCGGCGGCTTGCGGCGGCTGAGAGGTGATTTCTGCGCGGATGGCGGCGCGAACATCGATGTCCGCAGGTGCGCCGGCTTCGCGGGCGCTTGCGGTGAGTTGCTGCCAGCTTGGGCGAGGTTCAGGTGAGGGAGTAGCCATGTTGGGTGAGGATGGATTTGAGTCGCTGCCGGGCACGGAAGGCTTTTACCTTCGCATTGACTTTGCTCCAGCCGAAATGCGCCGCGATTTCGGTAAGCGGCATTTCGTTCAGGTGAAGAAGCGTGAGAAGGGCGCGATCTTCAGGCGGGAGATGCGAGAGAATGAACTGTGCTTCGCCGAGATCGCGCTGCGTTGTGCTAGAACCGGCATCGCTGGCGATTTGGTCGAGGGGATCGTTGTTTTCATCGTGTGGTGCGAGTCGCGAGAACGGCGTGCGCTGGTGCTTGCGGCAGAATTCGAGGCCGATGTTCGCGGCGATGCGCTTGAGCCAGTGGAGAAAGGGTTTGTCCGGCTGCCACTGCGGTAGCGCACGCCAGGCCCGAATAAACGTCTCCTGCACCATGTCCTCGAGGTCGGCACGGTTGGAGGCAAGGCGGTGAAGGATCGCGGTCACGGTGGATTGATGGCGGTTGATGAGAAAGTCGAAGGCGTCTAAATCGCCCGCCTGCGCTGCCTGCACATGAACGAGATCATCGTCCTTGGCGGTTGAGGTTGGCGCGGCGGTGCTCACTGGGGTGAAACGATGAATGGCAACGAGGCGGATCGCAAGGACCGCGCCTCGTTGCCGTGGGAGGGGCGTTTTCAGCGGCCTACAGCGGCAAAAGCGGCATCGACGAGCGATTCGATCTCCTTACGGGCGGACTCGATCTGCTTTTGCTGTTCAGGTGTGAGCAGCGGGCGCACCTCGGCGCTGATGCGTGCGGCAAGCAGTGCGCGATCGCGGGCGAGATCACCGATCTTTTCGGCGGCAGCCTTCATGGCAGGGCTGTCGGCGCTTTCCTTTGCAGCAGTGGCCATGGCGCGACGGGTGTCGCGACCTTTGGCGATTTGCGCCTGAATCTCGGTGCGGTGCTCGCTCATGATCTTGCTGATCGCGGTCTTCTGCTCGTCGCTGAGCGGAGTTTCCTTCCGGAAGTCCAGGAAGTTGCGAATGGCAGCGCGGACGATTTCGCGAATCGATGAGCGTGTTTGTTCAGGAACGATGCCCGCGTCAATGTCCGAAGCGCGGCCGACAGCTATGGCAGGAACCGCAGCGGCAAGGCCAAGCACGGCGATGAGGGAAAGGATGAGTGTTTTCATGGGTATGGAGGGTTGGAGTGGTGGTGGAGTCGTGGGTTATTTCACTGCGGTGTTTTTGGTGGCCGTGTTGGTGGCGGACTTCGTCTCGCCGGAAGGTGTGGTGACACTGCGGGTGGCAGTGCGGGTGCCGTCGGCACGAGTCACCGAGCCATTCGTGCTGGCAGTTTGGCCCTGCGGCCCGGTAGCGGTGCCAGTCGAGGTGCGGCCATTGCCCTGAGCGTTGCGAACAACCTGCTGCGTGGTGACGACGGACTTGCCTTTCGCGCCCGTGGTGGAGGCGCCACGTGTGATGCCGGAACCGGAGGTTGCTGTGCCAGCAACAGCACGTGAGGCCGTGCCGCGACCCGTGGCGACGGATGAACTGTGGCCAAAATCGCGCGCGCTGGCGCTGCCGAGGCTGAGACCGATGAAGAGGAGAACGAGGGTTGATTTCATGATGTGGTATTAATTTGAGTTTCAGGATTCGCGGTGGAACTGCCGCTCACAGGACTGAATGACGGCCTATCATGGGCGGTTACAGAAAAACACACACCGTCTTCGGGAGGGCATCAAAGCAGCCCGTGCCTTCCACCTTGAATTTGCCATGCTCAAAGTGGGAATATACCATGCCGCAGCACCGTACTGCCTGCTAGATCACCACCATGAGTAAAGCCCTCCTATTTGTCACCCTTGCCCCGCTTGCTGTTTTTTCTGCTGAACCAGCAGTGCCGGTCAAAATCGAGTTCAATCGCGATGTGCGGCCGATTTTGAGCGACAACTGCTTCTACTGCCACGGCAACGATCCCAAGCATCGTGAGGGAAAACTCAGGCTGGATATTCGCGAAGAGGCCATAGCCAAGGAAGCATTCGTGCCGGGGAAGGGAAAGGACAGCGAACTCGTCTCACGCATCCTTACCAATGACGAGGACGACCTCATGCCGCCGCCGGATTCTCACAAGAAACTCACGCAGAGGCAGAAAGACATCCTCAAGAAGTGGATCGACCAAGGTGCGGCCTATCAGCAGCACTGGGCGTATGAAAAGCCGGTCAAAGCGGCGATCCCTGCGGGCAAGAATGGCGTGGACTTTCTGGTGCAGAAACGTCTCGCGGAGATCGGGCTCAAACCGTCGCCGCAGGCGGACAAACGCACACTCATTCGCAGGCTCTCCTTTGATCTGCTCGGGCTGCCGCCCAAACCGTCCGACGTGTCTGACTGGTCCGACAAACGCTACGACGAACTCGTGACCCAACTCCTCAAAAACCCGCACTACGGCGAGCGCATGGCCATCGGCTGGCTGGATGTGGTGCGCTTTGCGGACACCATCGGCTACCACAGCGACAACCCGCACAACGTCTGGCCTTACCGCGATTACGTCATCAAGTCCTTCAACACGAACAAGCGCTTCGATCGCTTCACCATCGAGCAGATCGCTGGCGACCTCATGCCGGATGCGAATCAGGAGACCAAAGTCGGCTCCGCCTTCAACCGGCTCATCCTCAGCACCGAGGAAGGCGGCGCGCAGGCCAAGGACTACGAGCAGCGCATGCTCACCGACCGCGTGCGTGCGGTCGGCAATGCGTGGATGGGCCAGACGACCGGCTGTGCGCAGTG
>JAYVIO010000132.1:0-5159 GCA_043770175.1 Verrucomicrobiales bacterium
CCATGCGGACCCCAGTGCTTCAATTGGTCCTTGGGATCCCCTATGCTGCCACCCCAGGCGCGAATGAGCGTGCCGTCGGCCTTGTAATGGAAGATGTAATCCTTCCCATAGCCGTCGAAAACGGCGAACTCTCCATTTGGGAAGTGAATCGTCTTCGAAGGCCGGTATTCCTTCGCATCGGCATGCAGCTTCGCTTTTTCAGGCCACGGAAAGAGCGCCAGTTCCTCGCCATCGAGCGTCAGTTTGCGCACCTCATGCAGTTGCGTGTCGGTGATGAACAATACTTCGCGTTCTTCCTCGCGCACCAGGCTCATGCCATGCGCGCCCGGCATTCGAGCCGTCCAATGCTTGATCAAAGCGCCCGTCTTCGCGTCGAGGATGATCACGTTGTTCTTCGCGTCGTCCGTGAGGAACAGCAGCCGCCCTTGGCCGTCGATGGCCACGGCGTGACCATTTTTCACACTTACCTGCGCCAGCGCTTCACGCCCCCAGTTCGGCACAGTGCGATAACGAAACTCGCCCTGCCCGAGAACCTCCTCGGATATGGCGGCAGCGGTAGTCAGCAGGCAGGCGGCAAGGAACAGCGCGAATCGAATCATGCGGCCATGCAATCACGCTCTGGTCCGGCACGCAAGATCAACGCACGGACAGTTTGCCAGCGAGCGTATTGCTACGAGGGTCAGGGTGCCTCTTCTCATGGTCTTTCTTCTTCTCATCGTGGTTCTCGTCCTCGGCATCGGACTCAGCCGGTGGGCGTTGGCACGCCACGAAGCCATGATGCTCAAAGGCTTTCGCGCCAGTTCCCCCACTGCACACACGGGCGGCGAGATCGCCCTCATGTTCCTGAAATCCGAAGGCGTGGAAGACGTGCAGGTCGTCGAACACAATGCCGTCGTGACCGACTACTTCGATCCCACCCGCCGCCGCCTGTTCCTGCGCAAGGACGTCGCCGAGGGAACCACGCTGGCCGCCTGGGCCATCGCCCTGCATGAAGCCGCGCACGCTCTGCAAACCGGCGACAGCCTCGGCGAACTCAAATGGCGTCAAAGCTGCATCCGCATGAGCCGCTACCTGCCTATGGCCAGCGTTTTCGTCATCGTCGGGCTCATGATTGCTCGCATCCTCATCGCCAAGAACGCCTTGTTTGTCGCCGCTGGCGTATTCACGCTCCTCCTGCTGCTGAACCTCGGCAGCGTGCCCCTGGAGTTCAACGCCAACAAACGTCTGCGCCGCTTCCTCGACGAACATCTCAAAGATCACGAGCAGGCGCACACCCGCCTGGATGAACTGCTGTTTTGCATGGCGATTCGTGAAATCGGCGACCTGCTGCGTTCACCACGCTATTTCTTCCTCAGCGCCCTGCCCGGCACGGGGAAAATGAGGCCGCGCTGAAAGTGGCAAGAACATGCCGATTTTGTGCCGGAAGTTTTGTGCCCACAAAATGCGGGCCGGGTAGAGCAAGCAACGCGGAGCAGAGACAATTCATCAGGCCATAGTGCGGCAGCGTGAGCCACCGCTCCGCCTCGCACCATGGAAGTTTTCGCCGTCACCATCTTCGTCAGCCTCATGTTCGCCGTGTTGTTCGCGGCGCTCTATCTGGCGGAGCGCACGCAAAAGCGGCGCGGCAGCATCGAGCAGGACGCCCTCCTGCCGCTGGATGACTCCGGATGCCTGCCAGCGGCCATTGCCACTCCCTCCAGTTCCCATGACCAGCACCTCCGCCACCAAAGTACCCATTGAGTTCAACGACAAGGTCGTCCGCCAGTTTATGCTGGCCTCGATCATCTTCGGCGTCGTCGCCATGCTCGCCGGTGTGTTTATCGCCAGCCAGTTGAACTTCCATCAGCTCAATCTGGCCGAATGGCTCACCTTCGGCCGCCTGCGTCCGCTGCACACGAACGCCGCCATCTTCGCCTTCGTGGGGAACATGATGTTCGCCGGCATCTACTACTCCACGCAGCGCCTCTGCAAGTGCCGCATGGGCAACGACACGCTCTCCAACATTCACTTTTGGGGCTGGCAGCTCATCATCGTGGCCGCCGCCATCACGCTGCCGCTCGGCCTCTCACGCGGCAAGGAATACGCCGAACTGATCTGGCCCATCAACATCGCCGTGGCGGTGATCTGGGTCGTGTTCGCGGTGAATTTCTTCCTCACGCTGCACAAACGCAACGAGCCAAGCCTCTACGTCGCCCTGTGGTTCTACATCGCGACGATCATCACGGTGGCGATGCTCTACATCGTCAACCATCTCTCGATTCCCACGAGCTGGACGCACAGCTACGGCATCTTCGGCGGTGTGCAGGATGGACTGGTGCAGTGGTGGTACGGGCATAACGCCGTCGCCTTCTTCCTCACCACGCCGATCCTCGGCATCATGTATTACTTCCTGCCGAAAGCGGCGGAACGACCGGTGTACTCGTATCGCTTGTCGATCGTCCACTTCTGGTCGCTGGTGTTTCTCTACATCTGGGCCGGACCGCATCACTTGCTGAACACGGCGCTGCCGAAGTGGCTGCAGATGCTCGGCATGTTCTTCAGCCTCATGCTCTGGGCACCAAGTTGGGGCGGCATGCTCAACGGCCTGCTCACCTTGCGTGGTGCCTGGGACAAGCTGCGCACCGATCCCGTGATCAAATTCTTCATCGCCGCCGTGACCTTCTACGGCATGGCAACCTTTGAAGGCCCGCTGCTCTCCATCCGCGCGGTGAATTCACTTTCGCACTACTCCGACTGGACCATCGGCCATGTTCACAGCGGTGCGCTCGGCTGGAACGGCTTCATGGCCGCCGGTTTGTTCTACTGGCTGGCACCGCGGCTTTGGAACACGCGTCTGTATTCCGTTCCCATGGCGAATTTCCACTTCTGGATCGGCACCTTCGGCATCCTGCTCTACGTAGTGGCGATGTGGATCAGCGGCATCATGCAGGGTCTGATGCTCAATCAGGTCACCGCCGACGGTCTCGCGGTGAAGAACACCTTCCTCGACACGCTTCAGGCCATCCGTCCGCTCATGGGGCTGCGTGTCATCGGTGGCGGCATGTTCCTCCTCGGTTGGATCGTGATGTGCATCAATCTCTGGAAGACCATCCGTTCCGGCACGCCCACCAATGAAGTGCGCGAGATCGCCGTCCTGCAACGCGGCACTGCGGATACGATGGGCATGAAGGAAACCTTCATCAACGACCCCACAACCTACACCGTCGGTGGCCTCCTCCTCGTCTTTGGCTGGATCTTCCTGCCTCCGGGTGCCGACATCGCCTCGCTGATCTGCGCCATCATCTTCGGTTACATGGCCGTGCGCCGCTTCCAGCAGACCAGCAAGTCTTGGGCCTTCTGGTATGAGAAGCTGCTGCACAACTACCTGCCGTTCACGGTGCTCACCTTTGTCGCTGTGGTCATCGGTGGCTTGATCCAGATCATCCCCACCGTCACCGTCAACAGCGCCAAGAATGTTGAAGACCGCATTCAGAAGCTCTACGAGCCGCTCGAACTCGCCGGCCGCGACATCTACGTCAGCGAAGGTTGCTACAACTGCCACTCGCAGATGATCCGCACCCTCGTGCCCGATGTCATGCGCTATGGCGACTACTCGCGCCTCGGCGAAAGCATCTACGACCATCCGTTCCAGTGGGGTTCGAAGCGCACTGGTCCTGATCTCGCCCGTGAAGGCGGTGCGCGTCCCGATTCATGGCACTACGAGCACATGATGGACCCGCGCTCCATGTCACCGCAGTCGAACATGCCGTCATACGCTCACCTGAAGGACAAGCCCTTCGATCAAAAGACGCTGCCAAAAAAGATCGCCGTCCTGCGCCAGCTCGGTGTGCCCTATCCGCCCATGGATGCCACCGAGATCAAGATGAAGGCCCTCGAAGCCGGCATCAAGATCGCCACCGAACTCAAAAAATCCAACATCGTCGTCCGTCCTGACAGCGAGATGGTCGCCGTCATCGCCTACCTGCAAAAGCTCGGCCAATTCGACCCCGTCGAAGAGATCCTCACCAAAAACGGTCAGGGCATCCCCTTCCCGCTCAGTCCCGTCATCCCGGACAAAGCCCGCAGCGCCGCCGTCACGCACTAACCCCGCACCGCTTTCCACCTCATGTACAAGCGCATCATTTACGAAAACTGGCACGTCATTGTGCCGCTGCTCGCCTTCGCCACCACCGTGCTCGTCTTCGGCATCATGACCATTCGCGGCATGCTGCTGCGCAAAGACAAGGCCGAACACATGTCCCGCCTGCCACTCGACGACTAGCCCGCCATGGAACCGAACAAGCCCACTTCCTCCAACGAGCCAACCCTCCGCGATCATGTCTATGACGGCATCCAGGAGTACGACCAGAAACTGCCCAACTGGTGGCTCTTCACCCTCTACATCGCCATCGTCTGGTTTGTCCTGCACTGGGTGTATTACTACCAGCTCGGCTTTGGCAGCAGCGACACCGCTCTCATCGACCAGGCCATGGCCGAGATGCAGGTCGCACGCGACAAGCAGATGGAAACCATCACCGACAAACAGCTCTGGGAGCTCTCGCGTGATCCCAAAGCCGTCGCCACCGGCAAAGCCACCTTCATGACCCCCGGCATGTGCGTCACCTGCCACGGCCCCGATCTCTCCGCCACGCTTGCCGGCGTGAAACTCCCCGGCCAACCTCTGCACGATCAGGAATGGAAGTATGGCGGCAATCCCGTCGAGATTTTCAAGATCGTCCGCAAAGGCTCGCCCGATGTCACCAAAGGCATGGTCGCGTGGGAAACCATGCTCGGCATGCAACGCGTCAGCGAAGTCGTCGCCTTCGTCCTCAGTCATCACAAGGAGGGTGAGCCGATCAAACGCACCCCCGATGCTCCGCCAGTGGGTAGTGCTGCTCCCAAATGACAACACGTGTGCCGAATCTCGTCTCCCTTGGCTCCATCAATGAGGATGGCAGCAAGAAGACGCTGCACCCGGCGGATGTGTCGGGAAAATTCACACGTGGCCGTCGTTTCGCCGCGCTACTGCTGCTCATCACCTATGTCGCGCTGCCCTGGATTCCGGTAAACGGCTTCCCCGCCGTGTTTCTCGATGTGCTGAACCGCCGCTTTCACTTCATGGGCCTCACGCTGGCCGTTCAGGACTTGTGGGTGGGCTTTTTCCTCGTCACGGGGCTTGG
>JAYVIO010000133.1:0-15310 GCA_043770175.1 Verrucomicrobiales bacterium
AGCGGCCTCTGGGTGTCGGATTTGCTGCCGAACATCGCGCGTCATGCGGACAAACTCTGCGTTCTCAACGGCATGACCGCGGACACGAGCATCCACGCGCAGTCGATGCTGCAACTGCACACTGGCAACCGCCTCCGGCCGTGCCCGAGCATGGGCGCGTGGGTGGCGTATGGTCTGGGCACGGAGAATCAGAACCTGCCCGGCTTCATCAGCTTCAACACCGCGAAGCCTGCCGAATACTCGGCCGCACAGCTTCCGTCCGTCTTTGGCGGCACGCCCATCGGTGTGAATGGCGAGGACATGAGCAAGGCCACGATCAGCAACATTCGTGGCGATCATCTGCCGCTGAATGTGAAGCGTCGTCAGCTCGATCTCATCCAGGCGATGAATCGGGATCACCTCGGCCAGCGCAGCGACGACGTACAGCTCGACGGTGTGATTCAGACGATGGAACTCGGCTTCCGCATGCAGGCGGCAGCTCCGGGTTTGCTCGACATCAGCCAGGAGTCGAAGACGACGCTGGAACGTTATTGCGTGGGCAAAAACTTTAGCGCAGGCACCTGCAAATCGACCGACTTCGGCCGCCAGTGCCTGCTGGCACGTCGCTTCTGCGAGGCGGGCGTGCGCTTCATCGAGATCACGCACGGCAGTTGGGACCAGCACACGGATCATCGCCGTGATCTCACCGCGAACTGCGCCACCACCGATGCTCCCATCGCCGCGCTGCTTGATGATCTCGACGAACGCGGGCTGCTGGAGGACACGCTC
This sequence comes from Verrucomicrobiales bacterium, assembly GCA_043770175.1. Taxonomy (GTDB): domain Bacteria; phylum Verrucomicrobiota; class Verrucomicrobiia; order Verrucomicrobiales; family Verrucomicrobiaceae; genus Prosthecobacter. Next base: position 769 of record JAYVIO010000133.1, read on the forward strand.
GTCGTCTGGGGCGGTGAGTTTGGCCGTCCGGGGTTGGAGCCGGGCAAGGACAAGGATCAAACTGGGCATCAGCATCGCGCCTTCACCTTCTGGATGGCCGGCGGTGGTGTGAAACCAGGTCATGTGCATGGCAGCACGAATGAAAACGGCAGCGAGGTGGTCGATGGCAAGGTCCACTTTCGCGATCTACATGCGACGATCCTGCATCTGCTTGGCCTCGATCATGAAAACCTCGCCGTGGTCAGCGGTGGCCGCCGCATCCGGCTCACGGGACTGCAGGGCGGCAAAGTCGTGCAAAACATCTTCGCATGAGCCTTTGTCGCGTTCTCTCTGCGTGGGTTCTTTCGGCTAGTTTGGCCGTGTTTGGCCAGGATGTGACCTTGGAGACGAGGCGGCTGCATCTCGGCAAACCGGGCCAGTTCGAGTGGGAGGTATTCAAAGACCGCCCGGTGGATGCGGAACGGCTGGAACTGCGGTTTCAGGCGAAACCAAACGCGGTGGAGCACACGCTGCGCATCTGGCAGCGGGATGTGAAACTCGGCTGGCCGGTGATGCTGAATGGCCGCAAGATCGGCAGTCTTACGACGACGGAGACGGCGCTGGAATGCGTGCTGCCGGTGCCTGCGGGTGCGTTGCGTGATGGGGAGAACGTTTTGATCATCGAAGCGCCTCCAGCACTTGATGACATCGAGGTTGGGCCGGTGTTTCTGGATGCAAGACCGGTGAACGAGGCGCTCGACGGCGCGAGTGTGACAGTGAGCAGCGATGGCATGCCCTGCCGGCTCACGCTAACGCGAAAGGATGGCACTCTGCAACCGCTGCGTGCCGAGCCTGCGGGCGATGTGGCCGTGCGGACGGGCGTGGTTTACACCAAGAACGGCAGCGTGACGATCCATGTGACGCCGGGTGAGTATGTGCTGCATGCCGGGCGCGGTTTTGAATGGAGCGTGGAGCACGTGGAGCTTTCGCTGAAAGCGGGCGATGCCAAAGACGTGAACGTGAAGCTGCGGCGCGAGGTGGACACGCGTGAGTGGATCGCAGCGGACAGCCACATTCACACGCTGACGCACAGCGGGCACGGCGATGCGAAGATCGAGGAGCGCATGCTCACTATCGCGGCAGAGGGAATCGAGCTGGCAATCGCCACCGATCACAATCATCACACCGATTACGCGCCCATCGCGGCCAGCACGGGCGTGGCGGAGCACTTCACGCCGGTCATCGGCAACGAGGTGACGACGAAGCACGGGCACTTCAATGCATTTCCCATCGCGCCGGGTGCAAAGGCGGTCGATTTCAACGAGCAGGACTGGTCAAAGCTCATTCCGGCCATCCGCGCCACACCGGGTGTGCAGGTGATCACGCTGAATCATCCGCGCGATCTGCACAGCGGCTTCGTGCCGCTTGGCGGTGTGCAGTTCAATCCGAAGACGGGCAAGCATCGTGCTGGCGATGCGCTCAAGATTGATGCGATGGAGGTGGTGACCTCGGCGGCGATGCAGTCGGATGTGTTTCTGCTCTTCCATGACTGGTTTGCGCTGTTGAATCGCGGACATCGCATCGCCGCAGTGGCGTCGAGCGATTCACATGACGTGAAACGCTTCATTCTCGGCCAGGGGCGGACTTATGTGGCTGCGAAGGATGATGATGTCGCCAAGCTCGACCTCGACGAGGTGTGGAAGAGTTATCACGAAGGGCGATTGCTCGTGAGCCTCGGGCTGATGACGCACTTGAAGGTGAATGGCCGCTTTGGTGTCGGCGATCTCGCCACTGGCCTCGGCGATGAGATTGAGGTGGAAGCGCTGGTGAGCGGGCCTGCCTGGGTGACGGCGGATCGCGTGGAGATCTTCGCGAATGGCATCCGCATTCGCGAGCAAGTCATTAAGGACAGCGGGAAAGGCGGCGAGAAGGCTCGCATCATGTGGAAGTTGCCGAAGCCAGCGCATGACGTGCATCTCGTGGCCATAGCGACGGGGCCGGGAGTGACGGAGCCGTATTGGGAGATCCCGCGGCCGTATCAGCCGAGCAGCAAGGCCATCACGCCGCGTGTGATCGGTGCCACGAATCCGATCTGGCTCGATGCGGATGGGAATGGCCGTTTTGAGTCCGCGTTCGTCATCGCGCAGCAGCTTGTGGCGAAATTTGGCAATGACCCCGCGATGCTCCGTGAGGCGCTGGCCAAGCATGACGCTGCAGTGGCTGTGCAAGTAGAGTCCATTTCATCCAACTAGTCCCTTTATCTCATGAAACTCATCTTCCTTTGTTTGGCGCTGTCATCTGCGGCGCTGCTTGCAGCAGATCTTGCCTCTCTGAAAGCCGGAGCCGCTGCCGTGGACATCACGCCAAAGGTTTTCCCGCTGAACATGCCCGGTGGTTTCAGCGCGAACATGGCGGAGGGCGCGCACGATCCGCTGCATGCGCGGGCGCTGGTGCTTGCGGACGACAAGACCACACTGGCGATGGTGGTGGTCGATAATCTCGGGGCTGGGCCGGATGTGCTCGATGAGGCGAAGGCCATCGCTGCGGCGAAGACGGGCATTCCCGTTGAAAAGATGCTCATCAGTTCCACGCACACGCACAGCGGTTCCGCTTTGAACACACGTAGCGAGGCTGCGGCGGCGTATCGGAAGCTATTTATCGAAGGTGTGGCTGATGCCATCGTGCAGGCGCATGCGGCGCTGAAGCCTGCGAGCGTGGGCGCGGCAGCGCATCCACTGCCGGATGAGGTTTTCAACCGCCGCTGGTATTTGAAGCCGGGCCAGATGCAGTTGAATCCGTTTGGTAAGCTTGACGCGGTGAAGATGAACCCCGGCACGAATCCCGAGGTGCTCGATCATCCCGCCGGTCCGACGGATCCCGACATCACGATCATCTCTGTGCAGGATCCGAAGCGCCAGCAGGTGTGCTTGTTCGCGAACTACGCGCTGCATTACGTCGGCGGTGCGCCCGGAAGCCAGGTGTCGGCGGATTATTACGGCGAGTTTGCGCGGCTGATGCCCTCGCGGTTGCGTGGGAATGGCAAGCTCGTCGCCATGATGTCGAACGGTGCCTCCGGCGACATCAACAACATCCCCTTCAACATCACGCGGCCGCCACGTGAGCCGTTTGAGCAGATTCGCATCGTGGCGCAGAAGGCGGCGGACACGGTGTGGTTTGCATTTAAGAAGATCGACAAGCATCGCGCTGACGCGCCGCTTGGCATGCTGCAGCGTGAGATCACGCTGAAGTATCGCCGTCCGTCCGAGCAGGAGGTGACCGAGGCGAAGACCGTGCTGGCGGTGAAGGACAAGGCGGAGATCGAGAAACTGCCGCGCCTCGCGCAAAACTATGCTGGCAGTGTCATCAGCGCCGCCCAGCGGCCCGAGGAGTCGATCATGGTGAAAGTGCAGGCCATTCGCATCGGTGATCTGGCCGTATGTGCCATTCCGTTTGAGACGTTTGTGGAGATCGGGCTCGATTTGAAAAAGCGCAGCCCGTTTCCGCAGACGATGGTCATTGGTCTCGCCAACGGCCGTCATGGCTACCTGCCCACGCCCGAGCAGCACAAGCTCGGTGGTTATGAGACGTGGATCGGCACCAACGTGGTGCAGGAGGACGCGAGTGTCATTCTGACGACGAATCTGCTGGAGATGCTGAACGAGTTGAAAAATTAAAGCGGCAGAGTCAGGCCAAAGCAGGTTTCATTCGAAGGAGAATCGAGCAGTTCCAATTCACCACCGTGTGCCCGCGCGATTTCGCGGGCGATGGCGAGGCCGAGGCCGACGCCTTCTGCGCGATTGCGCGAGGAATCGGCACGATGGAAGCGCTGGAAGATTTTTTTGCGATCTGGCTCGGGAATGCCAGGACCGCTGTTGGCGACGGTGATGCGCATCGCGTTGTTTTCTTTGGCGAGGGTGAAGCGCACGAAGCCACCGGACTGGTTGTAGCGCAGGGCGTTGGTGGAGAGATTTTGCAGCAGTTGATGCAGCAGGATGGAATCCGCACGCACGCTGCAGCCGGGTGCGATGGCGTGTTCGATGCGCAGGCCGTTGGCGAGGATTTCGGCATCGGCGACGACCTCGTGCAGCATGTCGCTCACGTTCACCGGCTCAAGATCTAGTGGCAGATTGCCGGCATCGGCCTGGGCGAGCAGGAGCAGTTTTTCGACGATGGCTTTGAGATGCTGCACTTCATCGAGCAGCGGCACGATACGGCGCTGCTCAGCGGAGTCATCGGGGGAGTGCTGCAAGGCCTGCTCCAGCTCGCCTTGCAGAATGGCGAGCGGGGAACGCAGCTCGTGCGCGGCGTCGGCGGTGAAGCGGTTGGATTGATGAAAGCTCGTCTCCAGACGTGCGAGCATGTCATTGAAGACCTGCACCAAGCGGCGGAATTCGCTGTCGTGGCCGGCGAGATCGAGACGTTGATCGAGACCATGCGCATGAACGCCTTCCACGGCCTGGGAGAGCACACGTACCGGCCGCAACGCACGACCAGCGAGCAACCAGCCGCCTGCGGCCACGCACAGCATCACGATGGGCAGTCCGATCATGAAGGCGCGGCGCAGATCGGTCATGCCGGCCTCGATGTCGGCCATGTCGGCGCCGAGCACGAGCGTGGTGTAAGGATTGCCCATCACGCCGATGCGCCAGGTGCGGCCGTCGATGCTGCGGGTGATGAAAATGGGCTTCTTGCGCGGCAACGGCGGGTTTTCGCGGGTAAGCCGATCTCCAGGGCGCGCAGGCGGCGGCATGCGGTGCAGGCGACCAGCGGGATCGAGTTCTTCCGGCAGTTCCGTGGCCTCTTTGGCGAGCGCGGGCAGTGAATGTGCGTCCAAAGACATCGGCCAGCTTTGGGAACGATGCCGGACCACATCATCGAAATCGCGCACGAGCAGGATGTAGCGGCCTGATTGACCGGCCATGAAATCCAGCGCGTTTTCCAATCGCACCCAGTGATCTTTGCCGAACACACGGTCCAGATTGGGGGCAGCCAGATTGCGCAGCTCGCGATCGAGACGGTTGAGATGAATCTGCTCGTTCACGCGCCAAAACACATAGCCGCACGCCGCCAGCAATGCGCTGGTCAGCAAAGCGGACAGCAGCGCGATTTGGAAGCGAAAGCCCAGGTTTTTCATGACGCACGAAAACGATAACCCACGCCACGCAGGGTCTCGATGATCGGCTGCTCGGGATCATCCCCCATTTTCCGCCGCACTCGCTGCACATAGACGTCCACCAGATTGGTGCCAGGATCGTGGTGATAATTCCATACGCGCTCCTGAAGCTGGGTGCGGGTGAAAACACGGCCGGGTGAACGCATCAGGCAGGTCAGCAGCGCGTACTCGCGGGCGGACAGCTCCACGCTCTGCGTGCCGCGCTTCACCTCACGTGTCAGCAGGTTCACGCTCACATCGCCAGCACGCAGCACGCTGGCGGAGTCACCCCCGGCACGACGCATCACGGCATGCATGCGGGCGATTAGTTCGTCCATGTAGAACGGCTTCGGCAGGTAGTCATCCGCGCCCAGGTTGAGTCCTTCGATGCGTTCGTTGAGCGAACCTCGCGCTGTGATCAGGATCACCGGCACGCGCATTTGCTTTTCACGCAGCAGACGCAGAATGCTCAGGCCATCGCGGCCCGGCACCATGACATCGAGCAGGATGACATCATAAGGCTGCTCCAGCGCCAATTCACAGCCCTCATCACCATCGCGGCATGCATCCACGACAAAACCCTGCTCCTGCAAGCCCTTGGTCACAAAGGAGGCGATCTTCCGGTCATCTTCGACAAGCAGCACTTTCACCCGGCCAAACTGCCAGCAATGAGACTGCGCTACAACCCTCAGACCAGAGAATTACAGTATTGTCATCAGTTATGCCGGAATTATTTATCTGGTCAGGCATAACTGAAGCATGCTGAAAAATCTCTTCTTGCTGCTTTGTGTGCTTCCGTTGTCTGTCTTTGCGCACCCACTGCAGGATAGTGCAGACAAACAGGTCAATACCGAGGAACTGCGCCAGCACATCGCGGATGAGTTCATGCAGAAGCGCATGGCTTTGGCGAAGAAGGAGCCTTTGCTCGCGAAGCCGGTGCTGGTCGCTAGCACGGTCTTTGATCTCGCTTCGCTGCTCTCGATCAGCTCGTTCACGGCTCCGGCGGGCAATGGGTTGCTGATGGCGGCTTCGTTTGCGCCGTTTAAGCCGAAGGTGCGCTACTACTGGGACAGCACTTACTTCTATGAGGAGTCGGATGGCATCCCGGATCGCACACGGCAGCCGAATCTGATGGTGGGCATCACCTCGTGGCAGCAGCAGGTGCCGCTGCCGGTTGCGTATTTCGGCAATTTGACGAATGGCACGAACAACACGGGATCGCTCGGCTATCAGCAGCCGAACTATTGGAAGATCCCGCTGGTGCCGGTGCCTGCGGCATCGCCGATCTCGCTGACGGGGAATTTTCTGCGTGGCGCGGTGGCGTTGGGTTCGGATGGCGTCGCGATCTTCAATCCGCGCAACAACACGGGGCAGTTCTCGCAGGCGATTGGCGAACTCGATGCGTATGGCGGTCACTGCGGCCTCGGTGACGACTACCATTACCACATCTTCCCGGTGCATTTGATTCCGGTGCTCGGGAATGCCAAACCCATCGCGTGGGGGCTGGATGGCTATCCGGTGTATGGCTACGTCGAGCCGGATGGCAGCGCGATGCAGACGCTCGATAGCGATGGCGGGCACGATCACGGCGGCTGGGGCTATCACTATCATGCGCGTGGCACGTTCAGCGGCGGCACTTGGACGCCGTCATCGCCTTACATGATGAGCGCGATGCATGGCACGGTGGTGAATTTTGATTCGCAGATCGACCCGCAGCCCACGGGATCAGGACTGCGTGCCTCGGGCACGGGTGGCTACACGGCGGTGCCGGTGGCGGGTGCGGTGGTCACGGCATTCAAGAACCCGGTGGCGCTCGCACTCACGGGCGGGCATCTCGTGGAGAACGTCGGTGGCGTGGTCAGTGATGATAGCTGGCTGATGCGCTACACCGTCAGCGGCACGACATATGACCTCTGCTGGCAGCTCAATCGCAGTGCGAATCCGCGCACGATGACGATGACGTGGCGGCATCCGACGAGCGGCACGACGACCACGACTTACAACAACAGCGGCAGTCGCATCACGCAGTATCCGATGGCCGGGCCGAGCAGCGCACGCTTGTCGGACACGGGACAGATTGTGAATGCGACGGCGACGTTTGGCGAAGACAGCGACTACACGCGCCACGCGCCGGCGTTCATCGACAACGGCAACGGCACGATCAGCGATGTGAACACGGGCCTGATGTGGCAGAAGCTGGGCAATGGCGAATCCACCTGGGAAAATGCCGTCGTGAATGCATCAAGCATCACCACCGGCGGCTACACCGACTGGCGACTGCCGACGCCGAGCGAGCTGTTCGGCATCCTCAATCTTGAGAGCAGCAATCCCGCGATCAACACCACCTTCTTCCCCAGCTCATCACCCGCAGCGGAGTATTGGTGGACCAGCGACATCTTCGGCAGCAGCACCACCAACGTCTGGTGTGCGAACAGCGGTGGTGGCTTGGGGCCGAAGCCAAAAGCTGAGACCGTGAGTGCTGGCGGAGCCTTCCAATATCACGCCCGCTATGTGCGCGGCGCGAAGCCGACCAACGGCCACAACTACCTCAACAACGGCGATGGCACGATCACCGACCTCGATACGAATTTGATGTGGGCGCAGGTGCCCAGCGCCAGCCTCACCTGGACCAATGCGCTGTCGTATGCCGAGGCCTTATCACTCGGCGGTTTCACGGATTGGCGGATGCCGAATGTGAAGGAGCTGGGTTCGCTGGTGGACTTCCCACGCGCCACCGCCACGACCACGACGACCACGCCGTGTTTGAATCGCACGCTGTTCCCTGCGGCGACGGCGACCTCGTATTGGTCATCGACTTCACAGAAGACCGGCACGCCCACCGCCGCGTGGGTGGTGGAGTTCGGCGTGACCACCGCTTCAGCGCCGCCGCGCAACGCGCAGGGCATCATCAGCTACGAGGCCTACACCTCCTCGTATCCCACCTTCGCGGTGCGCAGCGTGCCAGCCGCCTCGATCACCCAAGGCCGTGCGACGACAGTGACGACGAACCTGTTCCCAGCAGGCCAACGCGTGTCCGCTGTGGGCACCATCACCGCCACCGACAGCAGCGTGTGGACCGTGCCAGCGGCCACGCAGTTCGCCACCGCAGCGAAGGCCGCTGACCTCTACAACGACTACACCGCCGTCACGCCCGCTAACATCGCCGCCGCGCAGGCCGCGATCAACGCGCTGCCGACGCAGGTGATCGATGCCGATGGCGAGGTCGTCACCGGCTACATCTTTTGCGATAACTACTTCGAGCTGTATGTGAATGGCGTGCTCGTCGGCGTCGATCCGGTGCCGTTCACCGCGTTCAATTCGTGCGTGGTGAAGTTCAAAGCCAAGCGCCCGATCACTTATGCGGTCAAGCTCGTCGATTGGGAGGAGAACCTCGGCCTCGGCACCGAACTCAACGGCGGTGACCCGTATCACATCGGCGATGGCGGCTTCATGGCGAGCTTCAGTGATGGCACGGTGACGAACAATCAATGGAAGGCGCAGACGTTTAACATCGCGCCGCTCGACAGTGCCGCGTCGGTGGTTGATCTCGCGAATGGCACGCATGATTCATCGGCTGCGACGGCCCACACGCTCACTGAGACCGCGTATGCGCTGCATTATCCCGTGCCCGCAGATTGGGCGACGAAGACCTTTGCCACCGGTGGCTGGCCCAGCGCCACGACTTACACGGAGGCACAAGTCGGCATCAACAACATCCCCGCTTACAGCAACTTCCCCGCGCAATTCAGCGCCAGCGGTGCGCAGTTCATCTGGTCATCGAACCTGCTGCTCGATAACGAAGTCATCGTCCGCTACACCGGCCCCGCTGCTGTGACCACGCAGATCGCCGTCGCTCAGGGCGCTACGGCACTCACGGACAACATCAGCACGGTCAGCTACGGCAACATCGCGTCCGGCAGCACGCTGACAAAAACCTTCTCCATCACCAACAGCGGCAGCACCGCACTGAGCATCAGCGGCGTCACGATAGATGGCACCAACAGCAATCAATTCAGCGTCACCACCGCGCCTGCTAGTAGCGTGGCTGCAGCAGGCAATACGACCTTCACCGTGCAGTTCGCGCCGACGAGCGCCGGTGCGAAGACCGCTGCGATCCACATCGCCAGCAGCGATACCACGGTCGGCGCGGCCTTTGACATCAATGTCGATGGCACCGCTACCACGCCCTTGGCTGGCAAGAACATCCTGCTCATCATCGCCGATGACATGGGCACGGATGCTTGCTCGGTGTTCAACTCCAGTCCCACCGCGCAGCTCGCATCGATCCCGAACATCACGTCGCTCGCTGCGAACGGTGTGAAGTTCACCAACACTTACAGCTACACCGTTTGCTCGCCCGCACGCTCGGCGATGCTCACGGGGCGCTACGGCTCGCGCACTGGCACAGCGAACGTCGCGGGCGGCGGCACATCCAACAATGCTCTGAAGGCCGCCGAGTTCACACTGCCGGATGCCTTCGCGGCGAACAGCGGCTTGGACTATCAGCTCAAGCACATCGGCAAGTGGCATCTCGGAGGCGCGAACACCGCGCCTTGTTTGATCGGTGGTTGGCCGTCGTATGCGGGTGCGACCGGCGCGGAGGTCACTGACTTCTACAATTGGGCAAAGGTCACCGGCAGCGGCGCATCGGCGACGAGTGCGACATCGACGACTTACGCGACGACCGACAACGTCAACGACGCGCTCGCCTTCATCGCCACGCAGACCGCAGCGAGCAAACCATGGTTCACCTGGATCGCCTTCAATGCGCCGCACAGCCCGTATCACAAGCCGCTGGATGCGCTGCACAGCTACGACACCACGGTGGCGAACTGGGCTACGCTGCCGACAGCGGGCAATGAGATGGTTCATTACAATGCCGCTATTGAAGCGATGGACACGGAGATTGGCCGCTTGCTCGCGGGTGTCGATCTCAACACCACGACCGTCATCTTCGTCGGCGATAACGGCACGCCAGCGCTCACGCTGCAATCGCCGTTCCCGGCCAATCGCGGCAAGTTCACGCTCTATGAAGGCGGCATCCGCGTGCCGCTCATCATTCGTGGGCCGGATGTGGTTTCACCGGGCCGCGCCTCCACAGTGCTCACGCACGTCCTTGATGTCTATGCCACGATCTTGGAGATGGCCGGCATCGATGTCGCCAGCACGATCCCGAACGGCACGGTGCTCGATTCGCAGAGCTTGAAGCCCGTGTTGTTGAACCAAAGCGTGACGCGGCCTCGCGTGTTCGACGACTACTTCGATCTCGGCTTCCCCGCGCTGGTGGACAGCGGGCGCGTGGCTCGTGATGCTCAATACAAGCTCACGCGGCTCAAAAACGGCACGGATCGCTTCTATGATCTCAGCGCCGATCCGTATGAAGCCACCAACCTCGTGGGCAGCATGAACACGGCGCAGACCACGGCCTACAACTCGCTCATCACGCAGCTCGCCGACGTCAACACCGCGCCGACGATCAGCACCGTCGCGAATCAAACCACCACGCCCGATGTCGCCACCAGCGCACTCGCCTTCACCGTCGGCGATGGGGAACTCAACAACGCCATCCTGCTGGCGAGTGCCACGTCATCGAACACCACACTCGTGCCCACCGCGAACATCGTGCTCGGTGGCACCAATCCGAGTCGCACCGTCACGGTGACGCCCGCAGCAGGCCAGAGCGGCAGCGCGACGATCACGTTGAGCGTCAGCGATGGCATCTTCACCACCAGCTCCAGTTTTGTGATCAATGCGGGCACGGCGACTGTGGTCGGTAGCGGCGTTCCGTCGCCTGCTTCACCCACGAACACGGATGCCGTCACGATCACTGCCGCAGTGACTCCCAGCAGCGGCAACACCATCAGCAGCGTGCAACTGCAATACAGCACGGGTGCTCAAGCCTCGGGCATCGTGTGGCATGAGGTCTTCTCCAATGGATCAACTGCGAACGGTCTCGCGGGTGCCATCAATCCCTGGACGGCCACTGCAATTCGCAATGTGGCTGATGTGCGGCAGCGCGGCAGCAACGGCAACCGCACCACGCCCATCGTGCTGACCAACTGCCTCACCAATGGCACGACGACCGTGACTTGCACCAGCACGACAGGTTTGTGGCCCGGCATGTTGCTCACAGGCACGAGCATCTCCGCTGGCACCACCATCGCGGCCATTGGCACAACAACGACCTTCACGACGAACATCGCCACCGGCAGTGGCTCGGCTTTGTCACTCACCGCAGCGGGCGTGTCGCTCACCGGTTGCTCATTGGGCACGACGCCGACGATCAACACCGCGAGCACCACGGGGCTCGCTGTTGGCATGGGCATCGCAGGTGCTGGACTCACGACGAACCCACCGAATCCCGCCGTGCTGGCCGTGACGAATACGACGAGCTTCACGGTGAACTCCGCCGTCACCGCTGTGCCTGCCACACTCACCGCCACCGGCTGCGGGCTGGAGTTGACCATCGGCAACACGAACTACACCGACACGATGGCGACGATCACCAACCCGATCAACGCCGCAGGAGCCAGCGCGGGCGGCATCGACTTCTATGTGCGCAATGCGGATATGGTCTCGAACAACGGCTGGACCTTCCAAGTCTCGCCCGATGGCGGCACGACTTGGACCACACGCCTCAGTGAAAACTTCGCCGCTGCCTCCGCCACGAACTGCACGCTCAATGCCACCACCACCGTCACCTGCGCGGACACCAGCAAGCTCACCGTGGGCAACACGGTGCAAGGCTCTGCCATCGCGGTGGCGGCTTGCACCACGAGCAATGTGACCAATCCAACCATCGTGCTCACAGCGAACACCGGAAGCCTAGCGGTCGGCATGTTTGTCGCAGGCAACGGCATCCCGAATAACTCACGCATCACCGCCATCGCGGTAGGCACGAGCTTCACGATCAACACCAGCGCCACCGCTGCGGCCACGATCACCGTGCAGGCGAACTACCTCAACGCCAACACCACGATCACTGCCATCACACCGAACGTGTCCTTCACCTTGAACAACGCCGCGTTCTTCACTGGCAGCGGCATCACGTTGGCCTCGATCAATCACGGCTTCTCGCTGCGCCACTATGACTTCACCGCTGGCGAACTGACCTCCACGTTGAAGTTCCGCTATCAGTGGAGCGGCAGCGCTGCCACACCGCCAGTGCGCAACCCGGCCTGCGACATCGACGACATCAGCGTCTCACTCACCACCGGCTCCGCGCCGCAATCCATCGCGATGACGCTTGATGGCAATGGCAACTACACTGCCGCCATCCCAGCGCAAATCGCAGGTGCCGTCGTCAGCTACACCATCACCGCCACCGATAGCGCGAGTGGCACGGGGACGAGCAGCGGCAGCTACACCGTCGGCACCGCAGCGCCTGTGCTCGCCGTAACACCCGCGACCACGCTTTCCACATCGGGCGCAGCAGGCGGCGGCAGCTTCACGCCATCGAGCGTGAGCTACACACTGAGCAACACAGGCACGGGAACGTTGAACTGGACCGCGAGCAAGACCGCCGCGTGGCTCAATTTGTCTGCCGCGAGTGGAAGTCTCACCGCAGGATCCACAACGACGGTTACGGCCTCGATTAACTCTGCGAATGCCAATTCGCTGACCGCAGCGACTTACAACGACACGATCACCTTCGCCGGTGCCAACACGATCACCCGCGCCGCATCGCTGCTCATCACCAATGGCGTGCCCACCGCGCCATCTGCGCCCACCGTCGCTGCCTTGCCAGCCTACAGTGCAGGCACGTCGAAGTGGATCATCTGGCCTGCGATAGCGACGGCTACGAGCTACACCATGCAGATCGCCACGGACGCTGGCTTCACTCAGAACGTCGTGCCGCAGACCGTCACTAGCCCCACGGCTACGTTTGCGAATCTCACGCATGGCGTCACCTATTACTACCGCGTGCTGGCGACGAACAGCGTTGGCTCATCGGGCTACAGTGCCACGGTTTCATCGACCCAAGACAACGTCGCACCCATCGTGGCGATCACCGCACCCGTCACTGGCACCTCGCAGGCAGCGACGACGATCACCGTCACTGGCACAGCCAGCGATGCTCTCAGCGGCATCAGCAGCGTGAAAGTGAACAACGTCGAAGCCACGTTCAGCGGCGGCACTTGGAGCGTCACCATCCCGCTCGGCTTCGGCACCAATGCGATCACCGCGACCGCCTTCGATGGCGCGGGGAATCTCAAAACCACCGCCGCGATCACGGCGGTGATGACCACAGCGCAGACCTACAATCCACTCATCATCCCCGACATCATCACCGGCACGCAGTTTGATTTGGAACTCAATCAAACGAGCAAAAAGTTCCCATCGCTGCCCGGCTCCACCACCACACTCGGCACCAACGCAACGACCACACTCGGCTACAACGGCGCGCTCATGTGGGGGCCGACTTTGATCATGAACAAGGGCGACTACGTGCAGCTCAACGTGAAGAACAATCTCGATCAAAGCGCCTCGCCCATCCTCCGCACCACCACCACGACGGTGCATTGGCACGGCCTGCACATCCCCGCGATCATGGATGGCGGACCACGTCAGGTGATCCCTGGTGGCACCACTTGGTCGCCATCTTGGACCGTGATGAATGATGCGGCGACGTGTTGGTATCATCCGCATTTGCACGTCGCCACGCAGGAGCAACTCACGCTCGGCGCAGGCGGCTTCCTCATCATTCGCGACCCGCAGGAGGCCGCGCTGGGCCTGCCACGCACTTACGGCGTCGATGACATTCCGCTCGCCCTCACCAGCCGACGCTACCTCACCGCGAGCAATCAATTCAGCTTCAATCAATACGCCGAGAACGGCGGCACCACCTCATCGCTCGACAATTACGGCGACACCATCCTCATCAACGGCACGCACACACCGCAGGTCAGTCTGCCGAAGCAATATGTGCGACTGCGCATCCTCAACGCCGAGATTCAGCGCGGCTACAACCTCGGCTTCAGTGACAACCGCACCTATTACGTCATCGCCAATGACCAAGGCTTGCTCGCAGCACCTGTCGCCGTCACCCGCATGTTCCTCATGGTCGGCGAGCGCGTGGAGATCCTCGTCAACATGACCGCCGATACCGCAGCGTTTGATCTGCGAGCCTACAACAGCGGCCAAGCCTTTGGCTTCCCCAGTCAGGAAGGCCCCGCTGGCGGCTCGAACCCAAGCGGCAATGCAGGCCCGGAAAACGCCAGCCGCATCAACAACAGCGACTTCAATCTGCTACGCATCAATCCTGTCACCGCCACCGTCGGTGCCATCACCACACTGCCCGCCACGCTCGTGCCACAGACTTACTGGACTGGTGCCAATGCCACCAACACCCGCGCCATCAACGTCACTGGCGGCAATCCCACCACCGTGAACGGCATCACCACCAGCCTC
>JAYVIO010000134.1:0-5144 GCA_043770175.1 Verrucomicrobiales bacterium
CAGCAGCTACGCCAGTCCCGACCTACCCTACTACGGCCATCCGTACTATGGCAGCAGCTTCTCCAGCTATGGCACACGCTACTTCGGCACCTCGTACTATGGCATCCGCCGCTACGGCAGCCGGCCCTACTACAGCAGCGCGCTGTATGGCCGTCGCTATTACTCGGGGATCGCCGCGCCGTATCCCACGTATGTGGCACGCTCGAATTATTGTTACCCCTGCGACGGCGGCGCGTATGGTTATCGGTGAGCCGCGGGCGCTGTACTGAGCACTGACGAACTCGGAGCCGAGGTGACTGGCGGGAACCAAAGCGCAGCGAAGATAGCCTGCGCATGCAGCCCGAAGGGTGAACGAAGTAAGGCAAACAGACCATGCGAAGCATTGGGCGCAGCCCGAGAAGAGTGTGAGACGCGAACGAGTCAAACTTGTCCCCGGCTTCGGGTGCCTTCCGAATATTCCATGACTCCATGACTCCACGACTCCATGGCTCCAATCCTCCCTCACGCCAGAACTTCCCGGATGAACTCTAACTTTTAAACTCTCACCCGCACTCTGAACGCCCGACTCCGCACCAGCGCCCGCCGCAGGAAGGGGTCAGGCGTCGATAGTTGACAGAGCAGACGATTTGATCGTCCTCGAATTCGCGAAGAACCAAACCAGCCAGGTTCGACATTGAAAGCGTGGGCAAATGACCTGAGATCATTCGCAGCAGCATGCAGGCTGATTTTCTCGAAGACCGTCTGGAACTGCAACGGCTACAACGACGCCGATGGTGACGAAGACGGCGTGCTCAACCAATGAACCCACGCGCCAATCAATAGCGCGGGAAGTGCCAGCTTATTTGGAAATTTGAAGTCAGACCAGGTTCCTCGTTCCTCGGGCTTCGCTGTTGATGCCCCTGCTCCCCGCACACGCACTCCTGCGGGGCAAATCTTCGATTTGTCTCAAACGCCTCCGTCCCTCTGCGTTTGTGTCCTGATGATGTAGCTGAAGGGGATGACAGGAATCGCGGCTGAGTCAACCTGCCTGATCGAGCTTGCGCTGCACAACATCGAAGGCGCGGCGTTGCACCGACCGCGTGCCGCGCTAGCCTGCGGGTGTCACCTTATGCTTCATCTGCTCCGAGAAATGCTGCACTCGCCGGTGCTGGACATCGTCCAGCGCCTGAAAGGTTCGCTGGGCATGTCGGTCAATGAACTGAGCACGGCGATGAAGATGAGCTACATGGGGGTGAAGCAGCACTGCGTGGATTTGGAGAAGACCGGCTTTCTGGATACATGGCGCAGGCCGAAAGGGGCGGGGCGACCGGAAAAACTCTACCGCCTCACTTCGAAGGCGGATGCGCTGTTTCTCTGCTCCGGGCCGGCGTTGACGCTGGACCTGCTGACAACGGCTGAGCGGGTGTATGGCGAAACCGCGCCGCCGAAACTGCTGTTCACCTATTTTCAGGCCAAGGCCGAGGCCTGGACGCCCAAACTGGCGAAGGCGGCCACCGTGGCGGAGCGGGCGAAGCTGCTGGCGAAGCTCCGCACCGCTGAAGGCTGCCTGAGCGCCTGTGAAACGGATGCGCACGGCCATCTCGTGATGGTCGAGCATCATCGTCCGCTGCGGGAACTGGCGTCACGATATGACATGGTGGATGAGCTCGAATGCGAGATGATCGAGCGCCTGCTCGGCTGCGAGGTGCGCCGATCGGTGGAAGAAGTGTCCGGCCTGGTGCGTGTTACCTTTCAAATCAAGACCACAGCGCAGCGAGAATGACAACCGGGAACGCAGGCAGGACATTGGCATGGATGAAAACAGCGGCAGTGGCAGGCATGAGCCTGCTGACCGCATGCAGCGTGGGCAGGCTCAAGCCGGCCTGGCAGCAGGACCCGAACCTCTACCACCACGGTGTGCCCGCGCGGCCGTCGCAAACCGCCACGACTCCGCATCTCGTTGCCCGCGTGGTCTATGCTGCGCCGGATCACCTCGCGCGCCTCATAGAACGGCAGGGCGATGTGCCGGACACGCAGCGTGGCTTTGCTCGCATGGGCGATGGCACCCTGGAGCTGGCCTTGCAGGATGTGGCGACGGGAAAATGGCTCGAATCCCATCTCTGCGGCGGCATTCTGTTTGTCTCCGGTCTGCCGCACCAGGCCTACCGCATCGTGCTGAAGAACCGCACGCCGATGCCGCTGGAGCTAGGCGTGGGAGTCGATGGCAAGGATGCACAAACCGGTGCCACGGCATCTCTTCGGCGTGGCGGCCTGCGGTTGGAGCCGAACGGCATGCTCACGCTGGATCATTCCTCACACAGGCCGCTGCTGTTCAAGTCCGTTAACGGAGACGCCGTGCTGTTTGACACCAGTCCGCGTGGTCGCACGGGTTTGATCCAGATCGCGGTGTTCCTTGCCGCCGATGCACCGAGCATCGGTCCCGAAAAGCTGAAAGCCAACCAGATCGCCCCGCTGGGCTTCTTCCCGCTTGGAGCGCCGGAGCAGTATCGCTGAGGCTTCGCGCTTGTGAGGACCGGCAGCGGCGGTTAGCTTGCCAGCGTTCATGTTTCGCTTCCTGCGCCGCCTTTTGCTGTTTGTGATCGCCAGCTCCGTGCTGGCGGGTGGCATTTATCTGAGCACGACATCCTTTCGCGAGCGCTGGCATGGCTTTATCACCGGCGAGCTGGCGCAGCATGGCGTGTATCTGGAATTCGAGCACCTGACGGTGAATCCCTTCGGCGGGCTGGTGGCGCGCGGCGTGCGCGTGTTCAATGATTCGAGCAAAAAACATCTCATCGCCGCAGTGGACCGGCTGAACCTGGGGGTGGATTTCGGCAGCCTGATCGAAGGCAGGGTCAAAATTGACTCGCTGGAACTGCTGCACGCGAGCGTGGCGCTGCCGGTGGACCCTGAGCGGCCGGAACTGACCGTCATCGAGCTGAAGGATCTCAGCGCACGCGCCTTCCTGGAAGAAAACCGGCTCGACATTCGTCAAGCGGAAGGACTGCTGTCAGGCGGCCTGCACATCTCAGTCAGCGGGATCGTGGAGCTGCCGGCGCCAGACGATGCGCTGCCGCCCCGGCCAAGATCCAGCGCCATGGAACGCCTGAGTGCGATGCGGGAGCACCGCGTACAGATTCAGCACGGGCTGGACTGGCTGGCCCGGTTCCGTGCGCCGCATGCGCCGCGCCTGCGGGTCAAGGTGTCCGGTGCGCTGGACCGACCGCAGGAACTGCGCGCGGAGTTGGTGTTCCAGGCGGACGGGCTGACCTTTGAAGACTACGTCTGGAAGGAACTGGTCGCGGAGGCGGAGTATGACGGCGGGTTCATTGATTTAAAGCGGCTGCACCTGCGCGACCACCTCGGCACGCTGGATGCCACGGCCACCTGGCGCATGGGCGCAGACAGAATGCGATTCCGGCTGACATCGAGCGCCGACCTGCCGGCCTTGGCGCGGGCATTCTTCAGCAGCGAGCACCTGCGCGAGGTGGTGTTCTATGAAGCACCGCAACTGGCGCTGGAAGGCAGCCTGTTTCTGGGCAAAGCGCAGCCGGAGGATTTCATGCCCGCCGAAGTCACCGGCCGGCTCGATTGTGGCCGCTTCGGCAGCCGCGGGGAAATTTTTAACGCACTCAGCCTCACTCTCGGCGCCACCCGTGAAGGCATGATCGTGCGTGATGCACTGCTCAAGCACAAAACCGGCACCCTCGCACTCAACGTGATGAAGCACCGCGAGCAGGGCTTCAAATACGACCTCGTGCTGCGCATGGACCCCAATGTGTTCCTGCCCTTCGTGCCCATGCCCAAGACCCGCGAGATCATCCAGCGCTTTGGCTTCGATGATTCCTCGCACATCGACGTACACATGGCCTGTGCCGGACCGACGACGAACCTGCGTGAATGTCCAGCCTCCGGCCATGGCTCGTTGCGCAATTTCCGCTACAAGGACGTGCCGTTTGAATCCATCGAGCTGGATCTGGCATTGCTAGGTGACGTCCAGAACTACGCCAACGTGCGCGTGCGCCGCCCCGACGGCCCGGCAGAGGCGGAACTGGTCTTTGTAAACGATCATGATGACGCCAAGTGGCTGCGACTTGTCAATGTGCACACCGAGGCTGACGCCGCAGGCATCGTGCGTGCTTTCGCGCCGAAGGCGGCGGACCAGATCGACCGTTACCGGTTCTCCGCCGGCACGGAGGTGACCGTCAACGGCACCATCGGCTACAAGGCCAATCCGCAGTTCAACAATTACCACGTTGCCTTTAAAAATCCGGTGGGCGGCGCGCATTACGTGCTGTGGAACGAGGACTATCCCATCACCGCTCCCTATGGCGATGTGCGCATCCTCGGCGATGTGCTGAACTTTGACATCAAAGGACGGCTGTTTGGCGACACCCTGCATGCCAAGGGCGCGGTGAACCTAGCCGCGAACGTGAAGAGCTATGACGTGGACGTGAAGGCAGGCCGCTTCCCGTACGACGTGTTTGGCAAAAAATTGCCGTTCCAGAACGTGAACGCGCAGGTTCACAACCGCGACGGCACCATCCGCTTCGATGTGGCCGCAGACGTGCTCGGCGGCGACATGACTTTGAAGGGCTCCTTGAGCGAAAATCGCGAACCCAACCCCTATGACGGCGAACTGCGCATGAACGCCATCAGCTACCAGCGCTTCGCGCAGGTGTACTCCCCTGGCAACGAGAGCGTGGGCGACATCACCGGCCACTTCAAGTTCACCGGCCGCATGAACGACTGGAAGGCGCTCAAGGGCGGCGGCGCGCTCAGCATCCTCAATGGCAACCTCATGGCGCTGCCGGTGCTCGGACCGCTCACGCCCGTCATCGGGGCCATGCTACCTCCATTGATCAAGGGCTACAACGTTGCCAAGAAGGCTGACTGCAGCTTCGAGGTGTCGGACGGTTTCATCGTGACCAACAACATCGAGGCCGAGTCCAGCTCCTACCGCATCTTCAGCCGTGGCAACATCGACTTCATCCGCGATGACATCGACTTCAACGCCGAGGTGCGCCTGCGCGGCCTCGGCGTTCTGCTCTTTCCCGTCACGCAACTGATGGCCTACAAAGGCTCCGGCACCGTCGGCGACGCCAAATGGTCCCCGCGCATCTTCGGCGGCGGCAATAAGGATGAACGCAAGCCGCCCACCGACG
>JAYVIO010000135.1:0-5125 GCA_043770175.1 Verrucomicrobiales bacterium
CTCAGTCACCCGGTGCTCTCCGGCTTTACCAGTGCCGCGGCGTGTCACATCGCGTTGAGCCAGGTGAAACATCTGCTCGGCGTGGCGCTCCCAAGGACCGACCATGTGCATGAGTTGCTGGCGGAACTGGCGCGGGCCGTGCCGCGAACCCGCTGGCCCACGCTCGCGATCGGCACTGCGAGCGTTTTGCTGCTGCTCGCATTTCAATACCTGCTGCCGCGGGTGCTTGCGCGATGGAAAACGTTCCCGGCTGCCCTCGCTCAATCGCTGTCGAAGAGCGGGCCGGTTGTCGTGGTGATCGTCGGCACGGCCATCGTCGCCGCTCTCCAACTCGGGGAACTCCAAGGGGTCAGCATCATCGGGGAGATACCAGGCGGACTGCCGAGGTTCGCGCTGCCCGCGCTCGCCGCTTCCGAGTTCCTGCCGCTGATTCCGCTCGCCTTCACGGTCAGTTTCGTCGGTTATGTCGAGACCATTTCCATCGCGAAGTCGCTCGCGGCGAAACGTCGTCAGAAAGTGGATGCCAACCAGGAGTTCATCGCGCTGGGGGCGGCGAACCTAGCCGCCGGTGTCACCGGCGGTTACCCGGTCGATGGCTCGTTCGCCCGCTCGATGGTCAACTTCACCGCCGGCGCCCACACCGGCCTCGCCTCGCTCATCACCATGATCCTTGTGGGCGTGGCCGCATTGTTTCTGATGCCGCTCTTCCACCATTTGCCCCAGGCAGCGCTGGCCGCCATCATCATCATCGCGGTCATCGGCTTGATCGACGTCCGGATGCCGCTTCGACTCTGGCGCTACAACAAGGCGGACGCCGCCGCGTTGCTCCTCACGTTCGTGGCGGTGCTTGCCGTCGGGGTCACGAAAGGCATCCTCATCGGCGTGGCAGCGACGATTGCGCTCTATCTCTGGCGCACGAGCCGGCCACACATGGCCGCCGTCGGACGCATCGCCAACACCGAGCACTTTCGCAACGTCGGGCACCACGATGTGCAAACGCTCCCGCACGTCCTCCTGCTGCGCATTGACGAGAGTCTCTACTTCGCCAACGCAAAACGCGTCGAGGAATACGTCCTCTGCGCCGCCGCCGATCAGCCGCAGTTGCGCCATCTCGTACTCATCTGCAGCGCGATCAATTTCATCGATGCCAGCGCTTTGGAGACCATTCGCGATCTCCTGAGCCGGCTGCGCGACGCCGGCATCCAGCTACATCTCGCCGAAGTCAAAGGTCCCGTCATGGACCGGCTCGCCCGCACGGATTTTCTCGACCAACTCGGCCATGATCACGTCTTCCTCTCAACCCAGGAAGCCTATGAAAAGCTCGCCGCAGCCTGACCACCGCTTTCCACTCGATGAACACCAAACCCAAATCCAAAATGACACGCATCCTCATCCCGCTGCTCATCGGAGCCGCACTCGGCGCGCTCACAGGCTACTACGGCCAATGCAACTCCGGCGTCTGCCCCCTCACCTCCACTTGGTGGCGCGGAGCTATTTACGGCGGCTTTATCGGGCTGCTCTTTTTTTGGGGAGCACGTCGCTAAATCAACCCGCCTACCTTCAAAGATGAACACAGACACATTGTCAGGCCAAATGATCGTGCGCGAAGCGGAGCCATTGAACATCGAGATGCCTTTCCGCATGCTCGACAGTCTCATCACGCCGAGCGAGCGCTTCTTTGTGCGCTGCCACTTTCCGATCCCGGAAATCGATCTGAAGAAATGGCGGCTCAAGATCGAAGGTTCCGTCGAGAAACCTTTCGCACTCAGCTACACGGAGCTGCGCCAGATGGAATCACGCACCCTCACCGCCACGCTGGAATGCGCGGGCAACAGCCGCACATTCCTCACGCCGCAGCCAAAAGGCACGCCATGGGAACTCGGCGCTGTCGGGAATGCCGAGTGGACCGGCGTGCCGCTGGCCGCAGTGCTCGAACGCGCGGAAATGAAAGCGAGCGCCGTTGATGTGATCTTCGCAGGCAGTGATCAAGGCGAGATCGCAGAGCCGCCACGACCTGCGGGAGAAATTCAATACGCACGCAGTGTACCGCGCGACAAGGCGCTGAAGGACGTGCTGCTTGCTTATCAAATGAACGGCGAGGAGCTGACACCCGCGCACGGCTTCCCCGTGCGCGTCATGGTGCCTGGCTGGTATGGCATGGCGTCCGTGAAATGGCTGGAGCGCATCATCGTGAGCGACACTCCCTTCACCGGTCATTTCCAAACCATCGACTACGCCTTTTGGGAGCGACGTGACGGGCTGCCAGCGCGCGTGCCGATCACCGAGATGCGCATCAAAGCCGAGATCGCGCGGCCATACATCGGCGAAGTCGTGCCCGCTGCCACATCCTACCGTATGCATGGAGCCGCATGGACTGGCGATGCGCACATCGTGACCGTGGACATCAGCGACGACGCCGGCGCGACGTGGCATGCCGCAAAGCTGCTCGGTTCGTTCGTGCCGAATGCATGGCAGCTCTGGGAGCACACCTGGCAGACGCCTACGCAGCCCGGCAAGCGCACGCTTATGGCACGCGCCACCGATTCATGCGGACACGCACAGCCCAGCCAGCATGACGCCGATTGTGGCAGCTACCTGGTCAATCACTGCCTGCCAATCGAAGTCGAGGTGCGATGAACCAATGCCGATCACCATGCGGGTAACACCCCATGGTTTCACAGCGGGTGAGCCGACAAGATACGGCCCAACTATGAAACCGACCATCGACACTCAAGACATCCGCTGGCAGACCGACGACATGAATGAATGGGTCATGGAGGAAGCCGCACCTCCTACTCAACCCGAGTTGGAGCCCGAAGTTCCCGAGGTGCCAGTCTGGACGGAACCTCCCGTCATCATCGAACAAAAGGACACCGTGGAAGGCGAGGAAAGCATCTCTGAATTGCTCGTCAATGCAGGCAACGAAGAAGCCGTGCTCGAACAGCGCGTGAGCGCCGATAAAGCGGAAACGGCAAACACCGAAGTGTAGCTACGCCAAGCTCTCAACAGGAGTGCGTCAGACATCAACCTCGTCATTGTGGTGGCCCTTTCCTTCGGCCTGCAACTCCTAAGCCAGCACATCGCCATGCTGGGCCACTTCCTGAAAACTTCCTTCATGCCATGGAGTGATTGCTTGCTGCTCCTCGCCATCGCCGCCATTCCCATGCTGGTTCTCGAAGCGGTGAAGGTCATGAAGCGGCAACAGTAGGGTTACACCCCATGGTAACGGCGATGCATTCCGAGCATGAGCATGGCTATGAATAAAGACGCTCAAACCACACACATTCTCGCCCGTCTTGAACTTGGTCTGCGGACAGATTCGTCACGCCTGATCGAGCTGGAGGCGGATTTGCTCACCTTGCTGAGGAACGCTCGTGGTCTTGGGGACGAGTATGGTTCTCCCGGCGACTGGAACACAGCCTGGTGCCATCACTGGGACCGGGTCGCGGCCAATCTGCTCCGCATTCACCATCTGGTGAATGAGATGAGCGATGCCATCGCCAGCAGCGAGAACACCCGCCTCAGCAAGGCGTTGGAGGCATGGACAACCCTGCAAGCTGAGAATACAGAACTGGCGCAGACGTTGAGCGCTTTGCGTGGACAGGCAACCGGACTCAATGTGGAGGCGCAAGCCGAGTGGAACACCACGGCGCACACGCTCGAGACGCATCTGGAGACCATCCAAGCCTGCTCCCAGGCGCTGCGCATCAAGCTCGAACTCTTGAAGAAGTATTCCAAGGAGGAAATGGACCAACTTGTTCAGGATCTCCTCGCCAAACTCCCGAACCGCTCCTTGGCGGCTGCTGTGAATGCAGCGAGCTATGAGCATGAATATCAGCAGGCAGCCACTGAACTCGAACGAGAGCATCACAAGTTCCAAGGAGTGATGGATGTCATCAAAGGCATGTTCATGTGGGTCGAAACGCCGGAGGAACGGACTGACAAAAATATAGCCCAGGCGGTCGAGCAGGCATGAATGGGCAGGGTTACACACCATGGTGTGCGATGCGCCTTCGGATGATCACCAGCCATGAAACACGCACCGTTTTCCAAAGCCGCTCACTCGCCTGCCAATGTTGGCATCTCGGCACCGCAGGATCATGCCGCGACTCTTTTCGTCCCGCCAGCCGATGAAATCGCCTGCCGGGCCTACCTCAATTTTCAAAACCACGGCTCGGCCTATGGCCATGACGTGGCGGATTGGCTTCACGCAGAGGCTGAGCTGATCGCAGAACGTCAGCTTGCCAGTGCAGGCTAACGCCAGAATCATCTAGCCTATGCAGCAGTCACCGCACGCGTCCGAGGTCTGGCATCATCGCGCTGTTGATGAAGTGCTGGTGCAGTTTGGCACCAGGACAGAGGGATTGACCTCCCCGGAAGCTGCCAAACGCCTCGCGGCTGATGGGCCAAACGAATTGACGGAAGCTCACCGCATCAGCGTGTTGCAAATTTTTGCCGATCAATTCAAGAGCCTCGTGATTTGGATTCTGATCGGTGCTGGCGTGCTTTCTGGCGTTCTGGGTGAAGGCGTGGAAGCCATCGCCATCCTCGCCGTGGTCGTTCTCAATGCCGTCATCGGCTTTTATCAGGAGTTCAACGCAGAGAAGTCCATCGCAGCGCTCAAGATGATGACGGCACCGCAGGCAAAAGTGCGGCGTGGTGGCAAAGTGGTGTCAATACCAGCGGCGGAACTCGTCGCGGGCGATGTGCTGGCCTTTGAGGCAGGCGATCTCGTCGCAGCGGATGCACGACTGATGAAAGCCGCATCGCTCACCTGCATTGAAGCCGCGCTGACGGGCGAATCGGAGGCGGTGTCAAAACAAGCAGTGACTTTAAACGAGGCGGACATTCCGATCGGTGATCGTGAGAATTTGATCTTCATGGGCACCAGTGTGGCGGCGGGCACGGGACAAGCGGTCATCGTGGCGATGACCGGCGATGGCGTGAACGACGCTCCAGCGATCAAAGGTGCCGACATCGGCATTGCCATGGGCAAAGCGGGCACCGAGGTGACACGGCAGGCCGCTGACATGATCGTCACCGACGACAACTTCGCCAGCATCGTCGCCGCCGTGGAGGAAGGCCGTGGCATTTACGACAACATCCGCAAGACGCTCCAATATTT
>JAYVIO010000136.1:0-5121 GCA_043770175.1 Verrucomicrobiales bacterium
TCGAGAGCGGCGAGTGCGTTCACGCCGTCGAGGGTGCGGTCGGTTGGGACTTTGACGCCCGCAACGCCGAGCATGGTGGGGAAAATGTCGCTGCCGATGACAGGAACGTCGCAGGTGGTGGCGGGTTTGATCTTTCCAGGCCAGCGGGCGAGGCCGGGGACTCGGATGCCGCCTTCATGCATGTCGCGTTTGCGACCACGCAGACCGCCGCTGCTGCCGCGACCGGGCGATTTGATGCCGTCGCCTTCGGGGCCGTTGTCGGAGGTGAAGAAGACGAAGGTGTTGTCGGCGAGTTTTTGTTCGTCGAGTGACTTCATGAGCATGCCGAAGGCGTGATCCATCTGCGTGACGTTGGCGTGGTGCTCGCGCTGAACATCGTCAGTGAGGTCGGGGTAGAGCGCCTTGAATTTAGGGTCGGATTTGATCGGGTAATGCGGTTCGTGGGTCCAAACGGCGAGGAAGAAGGGCTTCGAGGCATCGCGCTTCTCTTTGAGCCAGGTGATGGCCTCACCGACGACGAGTGGTGCGGAGTAGCCCTGCATCTGGCCGACGGGCTGGCCGTTGCGGGCGAAGTTGTTGGGATTTTCGTGCGAAGGGCCGGCGTTGTTTTGCGTGGCCATCCACCAGTCGTAGCCGTGATCACCCGGCTGCGGCTGCGCAGGGTTGTTGAAGAGGCCGTTGAGGTGCCATTTGCCGCTGTGGCAGGTGGTGTAGCCCGCGCCTTTGAGCAGCTCGGGCAGTGTGTTCTCACTCGTGCGCAGATGCACCTCCGCGCCCTCGGCGATCCAGGTGAAGACGCCGTTGCGATGCGGCGTGCGGCCCGTGAGCAGCGCGGAGCGTGACGGACTGCACACGGCGCTGGCGGAGTAGCATTGCGTGAGACGCACGCCCTGCTTCGCGAAGGCGTCGAGGTTCGGCGACTTGATGATCGGATGGCCGAAGCAGCCGAGATCGCCGTAGCCGAGGTCGTCGGCGAGGAAGAGCACGAGATTCTGTTGCGCCGAGAATGACGAATGCAGAATGGCGAATGACGAAAGGATGAGTAGCAGAGAGCGCATGGTGACGGCGAGAACGGCGGGCGGGGGGCCGATCCTTCGTCGTTTGCGAGACGGAAGTGACCGAAACTCCTGCTTGGCGTGGCACGTTCTTTGTGAAAGCATGACCCGCCACGCCATGAAGTTCCTATTCGCCACTTTGTTTGTCCTCGCCGCTCTGCCGCTGCATGCTGCAGGTGATTTGTCGAAACCCATTGAAGCGCTGCGTGCGGTGCAGAAGGAGGGGCAGGGGAATGAGGCTGCGGGCAAAGCCTGGCAGGAAATCGTGAAGGCGGATGCGGCGAATTTGCCGGAGGTGCTGAAGGGCATGAACGGAGCGAATCCGCTGGCAGAGAACTGGCTGCGTGCCGCGGTGGGCGTGATCGCGGATGAGGCGCTGAAGGCGAAAAAGCTGCCAGTGGAGGCGCTGGTGACTTTTTTGAAGGACACACAGAACAGTCCGGGCGCGCGGGTGGTGGCGTTTGATTTAATCCACCGTGCGGATGCGAAGCTGGCGGAGGATTTGACGCCGACATTGTTGGAGGACCCGAGTTCAGACCTGCGGCGGCATCCGGTGGCGAAGCTGATCGAGGCGGGGAATGCGGCGCTGGAGAAGAAGGACAAGGATGCCGCTGTCGTGGCCTTTGGAAAGGGCTTGAGCGGGGCGCGGGATGAGGATCAGATCAAGGAACTGGCGAAAAAGCTGCGTGAGTTGGGCCAGAAGGTGGATTTGCCGAAGCATTTTGGCTTCTTGATGAACTGGAAGTTGATCGCGGCCTTCAGCAATGCGGATCGCAGTGGGTTCGACACGGTATATCCGCCGGAAAAGGAGCTGAAGTTTGACGCGAGCTACGAAGGGAAGATCAAGCCGGCCAAGTGGGTGGATTTCACGAGCACGGACGAGTACGGGAAGATCGACTTCAACAAGCCCTTCGGCATGGAAAAGAGCGTGGTGGGCTATGCGGCGACGGATTTCTTCAGCACGGAGGATCGTGCAGCGGAGATCCGCATTGGCTGTAAGAACGGCTGGAAGGTCTGGCTGAACGGCGAACTGCTGTTTGCGCGGGATGAGTATCACCGCGGGGCGAAGCTGGATCAGTACAAGCTGTCGTGTCAGCTCAAGAGGGGGAAGAACACGCTGCTGGTGAAGTGCTGCCAGAATGAGCAGACGGAGAATTGGACGGTGGAGTGGGAATTCCAACTGCGCGTGTGCGATGCGACGGGGACGGCGATCCTGGCGGCGAAGTAACTGTTTAACTCGATGATGATCATGAAAACGATTTCGATGTGTGTTTTGATGTGCCTGGCGGCGGGTGTGGCGAAGGCTGACTGGCTGCAATTTCGTGGACCGAATGCGGCGGCGGTTGCGACTGAAGCGAAGGTGCCAGCGGATGAGTTGAAAATCGCGTGGACGGCGGATTTGCCGGGGCGCGGGCTTTCAGCGCCGATCGTGGTGGGTGAGCGTGTGTTTGTGACGTGCTCCAGCGGGCCTGCGCAGGAGACGCTGCATGTGTTTTGCTTCAACGCGGCGGATGGATCAAAGAAATGGGAGCGCGTGATGCGCACGACGGGACGCACGATGACGCATCCGAAGACGAGCGTGGCGGCGCCGACGCCATGCAGTGATGGAGATCGCGTGTTTGCGCTGTTTTCGTCGAACGATTTGTTCGCGTTCGATCTGGATGGGAACCTGCTGTGGCTGCGCGGGCTGATGTTTGATTATGCGAACGCCAGCAACAGCCTGGGCATGGCGCAGTCGCCGGTGGTGCTGGACGGAACGCTGGTGGTGCAGAGTGAGAATGATAGTGAGTCCTTTGCAGCGGGCCTGGATGTGGCGACGGGGCGCAACAAATGGAAGTTGGACCGTCCGAAAGCTGCGAACTGGTCGAGCGCGACGCTGTGGAAGGGCGCGGTGGCTTTGCAGTCGAGCAAAGGCATCCTGGCCGTTGATCGTGCAACGGGAAAGACCGTGTGGAACTACACGGATGGTGCGAGCACCACTCCCTCCAGCGTGGTGACCGGCGAAGTGCTGTATGCGGTGTCACACGGCATCACAGCGCTGGCACCGGAGAAGGGCGCGGTGACTCAGCTCTGGCGCAATGAGAAGCTGAACCCCGGCACGGCGAGCCCGTTAGTGCTGGGTGGTCACATTTATGTCGTGAATGGTGCGGGCGTGCTGATCAAGGCGAGCCTCAAAAATGGTGATGAACTGTGGAAGCTACGCATGAAGGGGCCATTCAGCGGGTCGCCGGTGGCGGCGGGGAAGCTTATTTATGCGGTGAATGAGCGTGGGATTTTCCAGACGATTGATCCAGATGCGCCAGAAGGCAAAGTGACGCAGGAGATAGAACTGAAGGAGACGGTGCTGACGACGCCGGCGATTTCCGGAGGTGCGATCTATGTGCGCAGCGATGCGAAGCTCTGGAAGCTGCAATAAAGGCGATGTCTGACGATCCCACCCAGGAAGCTGAGGAGTTGGATGTCTCGATCTCGAATGAGGTGGAGCAGGAGACTTCGCGTGCGCTGAACAAGGAAACGCGCCAGGTGCTACTTGCAGTGCTGCTGGTGGCGGCGTTCATGGCGCTGGCGCATTTCACGCCGTTGAGGGCCTGGATTACCAATGTGCAGGCATGGAAAGGTCTCGTGCGCGAGTTTGGCTGGGGTGCCCATGCGGTGTTTGTAGCGGCGTGTGCGGGCGCGGTGATGCTGGGCGTGCCGAGATTGCCTCTGTGTGCTGCAGCTGGCCTGATCTTCGGTTTTGGCGCGGGCCTGGGGCTGTCGCTGATCGGATCGGCGCTGGGGTCTTATGGTGCGTTTGTGTTGTCACGTCATGGATTTCGCCGTGCGGCTGAATCGCGTGCGGAGAAATGGCCATGGCTGAAAAAGCTGCTCAAGAAGCCCTCCATCATGCGGGTGTTCTGGGTGCGGCAGTTGATGGTGCCGGGGCTCGTGTTGAATGTGCTGCTGGGCATGACGCCGGTGAGGCATAGCCGGTTTCTTCTGGGTACATTGCTGGGGCACATGCCGCTGAATGTGGCGTTCAGCCTAGTGGGGAGCGGTTTGGGCAAAGGGAGTCTCGCTCACACGCTCATGCAGTTGCTGGCGGCGATGGCGGTCATCAACATTGCTGCATGGCTGGTGTATCGTGTGATGAAGAAGCAGCGCAACGCATGATCATTCATGCCCGGATGAGGATTGCACATGAAGCAGTTCTTCGTCAGCTCGTTTACCATCAAATGCCGTGTCGAACACACGTAGCAATAATCGCATCACGACTGATGACGCAGTAGGCCTTGTATTCTAAGGGGTGCAGATGCACGAGGCATTTTCATTGAATCTGCAGCAAGGATTCGCAATAAAGATCTGACAGATGTCAACCCACAGAGAGGGCTGAAATTGAAAAATTTCGGGATGAGTCGCGGTTTTCGAACAAAAAACTTCAAAATGATATTGCACGGTCACGGAGTTGTACTAGTCTGCCAATCCGCTAGCGAAAAACAGCGGCTGAAACAAGGAAGCGCGAGACGCAAAAAGCGGCTCACATTTCTCGAAAATCAGAAACGATCTTTCAGAAAACAGAAGCAGCAAAGTGAGGCGCAAGCCGAGCGATGTTGTTAGAAAACAAAAGGCTAAATTGTGTGCTGCGCGCATAAGTGCGCAGGTGCCTGTGGTTTAAACAGGCACAGTCAATTTGGCCGGTTTTTAATAAAGCCGGCAAAAATTTTTGGAGAGTTTGATTCTGGCTCAGAACGAACGCTGGCGGCGTGGATAAGACATGCAAGTCGAACGGGATCATTGAGGTAGCAATATCGCGATGGTCTAGTGGCGAACGGGTGCGTAACACGTGGATACATTCCGGGAAGCGGGGGATAGCCCAGGGAAACTTGGATTAATACCGCATGTGGTCGAAAGACTAAAGGCAGGGACCGCAAGGCCTGCCACTTCCCGATTGGTCCGCGGCCTATCAGCTAGTTGGCGGGGTAACAGCCCACCAAGGCTACGACGGGTAGCTGGTCTTAGAGGACGACCAGCCACACTGGAACTGAGACACGGTCCAGACACCTACGGGTGGCAGCAGTCGAGAATC
>JAYVIO010000137.1:0-15188 GCA_043770175.1 Verrucomicrobiales bacterium
CACTGGCGCAGTGCGCTGCTCTCGCCGGACACGACCGTGGAGATTCGCAGTCTCGACCCGGTGAACCGCCCGGTGCAGGCGTTTGTGGATGGTTTGAGCCTAGGACGAGTGAGCGTGCTGCGTGCGCGGCTGTCGCGTGCGGCGGCGGCGGAACTGGTGTTTTGCGCCAGCCATGACATGGCGGAGAAGATTGCAGCGATTCAATTTGGCGCATGATCGCGGCATTCCAAAAAAACGAGGCCCTGCTGGCGGACATCGCGGCGGCGTCTCTGGCTGAAGACACGCTGCACGTATGGTGGCTGGGGCAGAGCGGATTTCTGGTGCAGTGGGCAGGGGAACGGCTGTTGTTTGACCCTTATCTCTCTGATGCACTGACGAAAAAGTATGCCGCGACCGACAAGCCGCATGTGCGCATGACGGAAAGATGCATTGATCCGGCGAAACTGACAGGAATCACACGAGTCACTGCGAGTCACGTGCATACAGACCATCTCGATGGTGAAACCCTGGTGCTGCTGGCGCAGGTGAATCCGGGTTTTCGGCTGTATCTGCCGCATCCGATCATTCACGAGGCCAAAAAGCGTCTGGGGGATCAAAATGTGGTGTATTGCGGCATCGGCGATCATGATGTGCATGTGGAAGGAAACTGGGAGCTGCGCGGTGTGATCGCGAAGCACAACGAGGTGCTGCGTGATGAACATGACAACTGCCATTACACTGGTTTTTTGGTGAAATGCGGTCCGTTCAAGATTTACCACAGTGGTGACACGCTCTGGCACGATGACATCGTAAAGACCCTGCGGGAGCAACGCTGTGACCTGATGCTGCTGCCGATCAACGGCAACCGGCCAGAACGGCGTGTGGCGGGCAACCTCAATGGCACTGAAGCAGCGGCGCTGGCGAAGGCAGGTGGAGCGCGCCTCGTGGTGCCGTGCCACTACGACATGTTTGAGTTCAATACAGCGACGCCGGATGAATTTGTGATGGCGTGCGAACGGCTGGATCAGCCGTTTCAAGTGATGCGCTGTGGTGAAAAGCTGGAACTAACTGCGAAGGGAAATCACTTCGCGACGGCCTGACCGCTGGCGGTCCAGGCGTTGAAGCCGCCCTTGAGCAAAAGAAGGTTTTTGAAGCCCATGCGGTGCATTTCGACGGCAATGAGTTTCGCACGACCGCCGATGGCGCAATAGACGATGACGGGCTTGGTTTTGTCGAGTTTGGTGAGAGCATCGAGCGTCTTTTGTGCATGGAAGTAGTCGTGATGCAGTGAGTTAAGGATGAAGCCGCGGGTGCGACGTTCGTCCTCTGTGCGCACATCGATGATGATGGTGTCGAGGTGCTCCACAAGATGCCGTTCGACTTGATCTGGGCCAATCTCGTGAACTTCCGCAGGCAGAACCACCGGCGGCGGTTCCTTTGGGGTGGATTCGGCCAAACTTGGACATGGCAAGGTGCTGCAAAGGAAAACAGCGCTTAGAAGGCAGGATCTCATAAAGGAGGCGTGTTGGAAGCTAGCGGGGCTTGTTGAACTGTCTGCATCGTTCTTGAGGCCGGGAGGCAAACCTGATGGCGTAGGAAAGTGGCAAGCATCAGAGAGGGGAAACCGAATATTTTGAGGGATAGGCGAGTTGGGGTTTGTCCAAAAATTATGACAAATATAAAAATACTGTTGAATCTAATGGTGATATCGAATATAAATGCAATAATTCGATTCTGAACGCCTCAATCATGAGGTGCTCGATTCGAAGTAATACCAACAGCCAAACAAACACAAAACACACTATGAAAAACGTCAAACTCAATACCTCCCTCAAGGCTGGCTTCAGCCTCGTGGAAATGCTCGTCGTTATCGCTATCATCGGCATCATCGCCGCGATCGCGATTCCGAACATCGGCAACCTGAACGACAGCGCCCGTGACGCTGCCGCCAAGCGCAATGCTCAGAGCGTTGCTTCCGTGCTCAACGCCGCTGTCGCAGCTGGCGCTGACCTCGGCACGCTGACCGATGGCGCTTCCATCATCGACAAAGCTGAAGCCGGTGTGTCCCCAGCGGACGGCGCCTTCCAAGGCAAAAACTTCACCTCCGGTGAAATCGACGACGATGAAGAAGCCAAGGCTGCTTCCTACCTCAGCTGGGACGGCACCAACAAGCAGGTCGTGTACGACGCTGGTTCGTAATCCACGCCGATCTGACCTGGCGCCCGGCTCAAAGGTCTGACCATCAGGTTCGGACAATCCGCGTCCGCCGGGGAGGTGACTCCCCGGCGGATTTTTCGCAAATTAACAAGGCTGCACACCGAATATGAACGCGACTGCCCATACGAAAAAATGCAATGGATTCAGCTTTGTCGAGGCGATCTTCACGATCGCGATCATCGGTATCATGTCCTCCCTCGTGGTGAGCGCGATCTCCAACGCCTCGCGCGATGCGCACCGAGTCATGGGCCGACAGCAGCAGGCGACGGTGCAAAGCGCCCTGACCGCCTGGGTGATGTCACAGACACGCGTGGGCAGCACTTCGCAGGTGCGCGGACTCGAAAGCGTGCGCACTTCCTACAATGCCCTTGGCACCACTTCCGCCCGGTTCAACCTTCTGGTGCCCAATCCCACCTCCCCGGATCCGAATTTACGCTCAGGCTATCTTGACCAGACGACAGCGGATCACTTTCTGGACTACACAACTGGCACTGACCGGCTGAAAACGGCCGCACTCAACAATGCAAAGCAGTATTTGACGCTCCCCACCTGGCAGAGCGGTGATTTTCCGCGCGTGGATTTGGTCAATGAGTGAACCCCCATCCCATTCAACACCCTTATGAACATCTCACCCGCCCGATCACGATCTATCTACCATGGCTTTTCGCTGGTGGAGATGATGGCCTGTGTCTCGATCATCGGCATCATCGCCTTCATGGCAATCCCTTCTGTCACTCGCATGCGCAGTGACAGCGAGCGCAATCTGGCGATCGCCCGTGCGGAGGCGCTGAATCTCGCGCAGGCCAGTTACATCCAGGTGAATGGCCGCACTCAGGCGGCGCTCAATTGGTCGGCCGCCGGCTCCACCGAGGCAAAATACACGCTGTTGCGTCCCTTCTTGAGTTTTTCGGAGACAACTCTGGCCACCTTCATGCCGTCCGGATACTCGGTGACCTTTGCTGCGTCGATCACTTCCATGACCAAGGCCGCGCTCACCGGGCCATCAGGAACCATTTATTACTGACAAGATTCCAGAATGAGCACCTCCACGTCCAGAGGCATGTGTTTCAAACTTCCCGTCTCCCCGAAGCTTCGCGGACGACGGGGGTTTTCCATGTCGGAACTGGTCGTCACCATTTCCATCATGGGTGTGCTGGCTGGGATCACCGTGGGCTCCTTCAATCAATTTTTGGACGGGGCCAAGGACGCGGTGGCGGCAGAGCGCCAGGAGATGCTGAACCAGGCGCTGCATCGTTTCGCACAGCAGAATTACGAGATGATCTTCAATGCCATGGACAGCGGCACGGCGGATGAAATGGTCATTCTGCGCACGCTTCAATACCGGGACCCAGATATTGATCGTGCGAATCTCGGCTCCCCATATGTCGATGCGCGTTACAACCCGGTGTCCTCCAGCTCCACGTACAAGCACCGACTGCGCTGGACTGGCAAAAGGTTCGAGTTGCTCAAGCCAGGCAGGAGCGGCACCGGGCTTCTGATGAATTTTGAAGGGACGGATTTCACCACGGCTTTCGTCTTTCCGCCGAACTTCCAAATGGCGGGGCGCTGAGCCCATCACGCATCCTTCTCATGTCCGACACTCTTCAAATCCCGGCAGAGCACACGCCAAAATCTTTTGGTGCTGCGAGTAATCCGCCAAGCGCGACAATCGAGGCACGGCAGACGGCGATTCTTGCCATTCAATCCATCGAGGGACTGGCCCTGCAGCACAGCATGCTGCCGGTCACGCTGCTGCGTGAGAGCTGCTCGCCGGATGCCGAACGGTTGATCCGCAAGATGGGCCGCGTCCCTTATGTGGCTGACCCATGGCTGCCGGTGACCACCATCGGCCCGCTGCTGGTCCTGGCGCATCACAATCCCCTCGCCACGGACCTGTGGGGCGTGCCATCGTTTTTGACGATCCGCGTCCTGATCACACAGGAGCAGTATCAAAACACACGGAAGGATCTGGTGCAGCGGTTCGGCCAG
This sequence comes from Verrucomicrobiales bacterium, assembly GCA_043770175.1. Lineage (GTDB taxonomy): Bacteria > Verrucomicrobiota > Verrucomicrobiia > Verrucomicrobiales > Verrucomicrobiaceae > Prosthecobacter. Next base: position 4,186 of record JAYVIO010000137.1, read on the forward strand.
ATGCCGATCTCGCAATCGAACATCATGGAGCAGCTCCAGCCGCCGGTGTTTGCGGATCTGGGGTTGGAGGGCTCCTTCAAATGGCTTCTCGATAAGTATCCCTATGATCCGGCTGAGATTACCAAATTAAAGGGCTTCTACGAGGCGCAGAAAGTCAAATCGGACACGCTCGGCGTCACCCACTTCAACGTGGTGCAGCGCAGCATGGGCGTCGCGTTGCAGCATATCGTCAGCGGCTGTCGCACACTCGTTTACAGCGCCACGGAGGCCCAGCGCCAGACCTTTTTCCCCATCCCGCTGCTGGAGCGGCACAACGTCTATCCGCTCTACATCGGCAAGCATGTCGTTTTCATGCTCAGCGAGAGCACTGACTGCTACGCCTTCGAGGATGAATGGCTCTCGATGGGCAATCCCGCGGTGAAGATCGTGCCGGTGATGGCCGATCTGGCGAGCATCCGTGAAGCCATCAATCGTGCCGGGGCCACCTTTGATCCCAGTGCGGTGGCTTCGATGGACGGTGCCAATCTCACGGCCGCAGATGACTCGACCGTTGTCGAAATTTCCCCCGAGGACATGGCGCGTATCAACCCCCAGAATCCGAATCACGAAGCCGAGCAGCTCGTGCAGTGGGCCTTGTTTACCGCCATCCGCTGCCGCGCCTCGGACTTGCACCTGGAGAAGTTCTACAACTTCACCCGCTTCCGTGCCCGCATGGACGGCACCATGAAGACGATCATGACGGCCCCGGAGAGCCAGCTCAACCGTTACGTGGCGCTGCTGAAAAACTACGCCGGCATGAACCAGAACCGCCAGGAGTGCCAGGACGGCCGCATGGCGCTTTCCATCGGCCGCCGTCGTGTCGATGTCCGTGTCGCCGCCATTCCCACCCGCCGCGAGTTCCAGAAGGTCATCATGCGCTTCCTCGACAAGCAGGACGGCGTGAAGCGTCTCTCGGATTTCAACCTCTCGCAGCGCCAGATCGACATCCTTACGCGCACCATGCAGCGTGACCAGGGACTCGTCCTCGTCACCGGCCCCACCGGTTCCGGCAAGACCACGACGCTCTATGCGCTGCTCAACAGCGTGAACGATGAAGGCGTCAACATCCAGACCATCGAAGACCCCATCGAATACGAAATCGAGGGCATCAATCAGACGCAGACCAACAACGCCCGCGGCCTCGACTTTGCCAATGGTCTGCGCTCACTGCTGCGTGCCGACCCGGACATCATCCTCATCGGTGAATCACGTGATGCGGAGACCGCCATGGCAGCGGTGAACGCTTCGCTCACCGGCCACCTTGTGCTCACCACCCTGCATGCAAACGACTCGCTGCGCGCCGTCTCCCGTCTGCTGTCCATGGGGGTCGAAAAATACCTGCTCGCTGATTCTCTCGCCCTCAGCCAGGCGCAGCGCCTGGCCCGCCGTCTGTGCGGTTACTGCAAGCATCCCATACAGGCGCCGCAGGATGTGCAGGACCTGATGGCTAAGCAGGCGGTCATCTCCTCTCCGCTCACCACCCCCATTTACAATGCTCGTGGCTGTGATGAGTGTCATGGCACCGGCTATGCCGGTCGTGTGGCCCTCATGGAACTCTGTGAGGTGAACAACGAGCTGCGTGATCTGGTGGAGGAGGGGGCTCCCCTCAGCGCCATGCGCGCCGCCGCCTTCAAGAACGGCTTCCGCTCTCTTTATCAGGAGGGCCTGCAGCAGGTCATCGGCGGCCATACCTCGCTCGATGAGATCAAATGCCTCAGCTACACCGCCATGTGATGCGCCTGACTTTCACTCCCATTCAACCCATGCCCGCCATGTCACAAACATCCCAGCTCCTGCCCCGTGAATACGCCACGCGCACCCTTGTGCGCACCCTCGCGCGGGTATTAATCGTTGATGATGAACCGCACGTTCTTGCCGTGGGCAAGGCCGTGCTCGAGGCGCATGGATTAGAGGCCGTGGGTGCGAGTAGCGGAGAAGCGGCGCTCGAACTTGTACGCACGGGTGTCGAGGAGGGCGCGCGTTTCGCCGTCGTCATCCTGGACCTCACCATGCCCGGTGGTTCCTCCGGGTTTGAGGTGCTGGAATGGTTGCGAGCCTGTGATCCGCGTCTGGCCGTCATCGCCTGCAGCGGTTATTTCCAGGAGGATGTGAGGGATCTCTGCAAGGCCCTCGGCTTTGTCGATGTGCTGCACAAGCCCTTCAACATCGAAAGCCTCTACCTCGCTGTACGCCGTGCCATGGTTCAGGACGCCGATTCGGGAGAGTCCATTTCGCAAATGGAATCCGCGTCATGAAGTTCAGCTTTCAGATTGCCAACCGGTTCACGCTGCTGGGCATGTTTGCCGTTCTGGTGGGTGCCGGGGCGACTGCGACCGGATTCCTCTGGCAGGAATTCATCACGCTGCGCTTCGTGCAGAGTTCCTACCTCGGCGCGGTGGCGCTCGCCGGGCAGATGGAATTGAACCGTCAGGCGCTCACCGAGGGCGAGATCAGCGGTGTGGCCCCCCTGAACTGGGAGAATGAAGCCCGCATGCGCATGCGCCTGCAGACGGTGGACATCCCGCCCGCGCTGCAACCCCTCGGTCTGCAGGTTGAGGTCGTCGCCCCGCGACAGCTCGCGGCTGGAACTGGAGGACTGCCGATGGCGAAGTCCCCGCCCATCGTCATCCTGCCCCTCTCCCAGAAGCGAGTCATTGCCGAGCCTTCTCCGGTACACATGGACAGCCTCATTTACCGCGTCATGGCGGGCAGCACCCTGGTAATGAATGACACCAGCGACAGCCGGGACTTGAAGTTCAACGGCGGTGACCACTGGCTTATCAGCGCCGCGCCGCTTTACAGCCATGATGGCCATGTCGCCGGTGCCTTCATCGCCCGCCAGCCGCTGGTGCAGTTACGTTATCTGCTCAACACCCAGCGTCTCATGGTGCCCATTCTAGGCGCCTGCACCGGGCTCGTCCTCGCCGTGTTCGGCTTTTACATCATCGGCACACGCATCACGCGGAAAACTCGCGCGCTCGTCGATGCCTTCCGTGCCATGCGTGCCGGCAACCTCAACATCCGCGTCCCCGCCCGCGGCATCGACGATCTGGATCTCGTGCAGAAGGAGTTTAACTCCATGATCACCCACGTGCAGGAGGAGGATCATCGCAAGCACTCCCTTCTCATCGAATACGAGGCCGCCAAACGCCAGGCGGAGACCGCCACCGCTGCCAAGGGCAACTTCCTTGCCAACATGAGCCACGAAATCCGCACCCCGATGAACGGCATCATCGGCACCACCAGCCTGCTCATCGAGATGGGACTCGACCCCGAGCAGGAGGAGCTCGTGCGCATGATCCGCTCCAGCGGCGAATCGCTCCTCCACGTCATCAACGACATCCTCGACTTCTCCAAGCTCGAGTCCGCCAAGATGGACATCGAAACACTCCCCGTGGACATCGAGAAGCTCCTCAGCGAGACCACAGACGTCTTCTCCCACCGGGCGGCCGAGAAAAACATCGAGATCAACGTCCACATCGACGCCGCCCTGCCGCGCAAGATTCAGGGCGATTTTCAGCGTATCAAGCAGATCCTCGTCAACCTCGTCGGCAACGCCATCAAGTTCACCGAGAAGGGCGAGATCCTCATCCTCGTCCGCCAGGTCGCCCGCCAGACCCCGCAGGGCGATCAGTCCCTCCTCCATTTCTCCGTGCGCGACACCGGTATCGGCATTCCAGCGGAAAAAATCGGCCAGCTCTTCCAGGCCTTCAATCAGGCGGACAGCTCCACCACCCGCAAATACGGCGGCACCGGCCTCGGACTCGCCATCTCCAAAAAACTCGTCAAACTCATGCATGGCGAGATCAGCGTTGTCAGCGAGGAAGGGAAGGGGGCCGACTTCTTCTTTGAACTGCCCCTCGCCGTCGCTCCCGATGACGAATCCCGCGAGGAGGAGATCGCCTGGATGGACGTCGTCAAAAACCGTCCCGTCACCCTTTGCAGCGCCCACCCCACCACCCTTCAGGTGCTCCAGCAGTCCCTCTACCACCTGGGCATGACGGTCAACACGCTGCGCGACCGCTCACTCGTCGAATTGGACCCCATGCTCGAAGAAGCCGGCATCTTCATCCTCGACATCTCCCGCCTGAGCCAGGAGGAGGTCCAGCCTCTGCTCAACGCCGCTGCCGCTCGTGGTACCGCCATCATCACCATCATGCCCATCACCTGCGCCAAACTGGATCGCGATCGCTGCACGCCGCCTCCCGGCAGCCGCCACACCCGTCTCTCCAAGCCGATCAAGCGCCGCGAACTTCTCCGCACCATGGCCGAGCTCTACCGCATGCCGCGCCGCGTCGTCCTCGCCGCCGCGCAAACCGCTCCAGTCCCCGTCCTGCGTCCAGTCACCGCTCCTGCTCCCACCTATATGCAGCCCTCATCCACTCCAGTCTGGACCCCGCCGCCTGTTGCTGTCACCCCGGCATACGCCGAGCCCTTTGCCGAAGGCCCCAAGCACCTCATGTCCGCTACCGGCGCCTCCCATGCCGCCTCCGGCGGTCATGATGCCCACGTCTCCATCACCACCAACCGCGCCATCGCCAAGGTCGCCAAGGCCGAGGTTGACAACTTTGCCAGCCAGAACCCCGCCCGCATTCTCCTCGTCGAGGATCAGCCGCTGAACCAGAAGATCGCCACCATGCTCCTGCAGCGCCTGGGTTATGCCAAGCTCGACATCGCCAACAATGGCGAAGAAGCTGTCAGCATGATCGCCCAAGGGGGTTACGACATCGTCTTCATGGACCTCCAGATGCCCGTCATGGGCGGCATTGAGGCCACCCGCCGCGTCCGGGGAAACTTCCAGCTCAAGCAGCAGCCCGCCATCATCGCCATGACCGGCCACGCCCTCACCGGTGTCAAAGAGGAGTGTCGTGAGTGCGGCATGAACGCCTTCCTCACCAAGCCCGTCTCTCTCGACGATTTCCGCCGCGTCATCCCACCCGCCCTCACGGTCGAAGCGTCCAAGATTCCCATGATTTTCTGAACGAGTCACGGCGCGGAAGGCGGCAGCATTCAGCAGCGCTTGCATTCAAGGGCCTCGCGTCCGGCAGTCAGTACGATCCACCGCCGTGTTGATATTGGAATGACTGTGGCAGCATCTTCTCCTTGCGCCTGAGTCTGGGAGTGCTTTGTCACGGGCTCCCAATGTCTGCCAACGCCACCACCGCCGAGATCGTTGCCGCCATGCGCTCTGCCCAGCGCATCGCTGTCGTCGCTCATGTGCGTCCAGATGGGGATGCGGTCGGCTCTGTGCTCGGTCTCGTCCTGAGTTTGCGGGCCATGGGCAAAGAAGTCATCGCCCTGCTTGAAGACGGTGTTCCCAACAATCTCGCCTTCATGCCGGGCACGGACACCGTCATTCAGCCCGGTTCTACGGCATTGAATGTTGATCTTGCCATCGCGCTCGACACCGCCACGCATGAGCGCATTGGTGAAAAGTGCAAGGCACTCCTCGCTGCGGCACCGCTGCTCATCAACATCGACCACCACCCCACCAATCCGGGCTACGGCCAGTTGAACCTCATCGACAGCGCCTCGCCCGCCACCGGGCAGATCATTTACAACATCCTCAGCGAGCACGGCCTGCCGATGGATGATGCGGTTCGGCAGAATCTCTTCATCGCCATCTCCACGGACACCGGCTCCTTCCAATACTCCAGCACCAATGCCCGCACGCATCGCATCGTGGCCGAAATGATCGAGGCCGGGCTCGATACCGCACGCCTGGCCCAGCTCGTCTATCAATCCTACCCGCTGCGTCGCCTGGAACTCCTGCGGGCCATGCTCAATGAGATGCAGTTCCGTGCCGAGGGCCGCATCGTCAGTTGGCAGCTCACGCGGCAGCTCATGGACCAGATTCAGATGGGTCCCGGCGACACGGAAGGATTGATCGACACCCTGCGCATGATCGACTCCGTGGTCAGTTGCGTCATTTTTGAAGACACTGATCACGGCAAGGTGCGTGTCAGTGCGCGTTCCAAAGACGCACGCCTCGATGTGTCGAAGGTATGCGCACAATTTGGTGGCGGTGGGCATCGCATGGCTTCTGGCGCGCGCTTGCGCGGCCCCATTGATGCAGCGGCAGAGATTTTTTTGAAAGCACTCGAAGATGATGTCAGACGAATTGATTAGCGGCGTCCTCCTGGTGGACAAAGGCCAGGATATGACCTCCCACGACGTGGTTGCGGTGGCGCGCCGTTGTCTAAACATGAAGAAGATCGGCCACTGCGGCACGCTCGACCCCATGGCCACCGGCATGCTCATCCTCGTGCTCGGCAACGGCACCCGTCTCTCCGACCTCCTCATGTCCGAGGACAAAGAATACGTCGGCACTCTCACCCTGGGCAAGACCACCAATACCCAGGACGCCGAGGGCGAGACCCTCGAGGAAAAACCCTTGCCCGCAGACCTCACCCTGGAGCAGGTGAAGGCCGCCTTCGAAACCATGCGCGGTGACTTCTACCAGATGCCGCCCATGGTCTCCGCCATCAAAATCGACGGCGTCCCGCTCTACAAAATGGCGCGCAAAGGCATCGAAGTCGTGCGCGAACCGCGCTTCGTCCGCGTGTTTGACTACGAGATCACCCGCTTTGAGCCACCCTGCGTGGACTTCCGCGTCGTCTGCAGCAAAGGCTTCTACGTCCGCACCTACGCGCACGATGTTGGCCAGAAGCTTGGCTGCGGTGCACACCTCAGCGCCCTGCGCCGCACCCGCTCCGGCCACTTCAAGCTCCTCCCCGGCAAGCACGTCACCTTTGATCAGCTCAAGCAGGGCAAACGCGACGAAGTCCTCGCTGCCATGCTGACTCTCTACGACGTGTCCAAGCTGCGCGGGGCCTGAGGCGCGCAGAACGACGGACGCTCTTGTCCGTCGATCCCCACTGCGCCGCAATGCCCGACACGACAGACAAGAGTGTCTATCGTAACCGTGCAGCGTGCAGCGAGAGAGACGCTGATTCAAGATGCTCCGCGGAGACTCGGAGAACGCAGAGGAATGAATCCGAACCAGGCGCCATGGAAAATCGAGGTCTTGTGTAAGGCATCAATGTCCGCAGCTTCGAGGTCCGGGTAGGCCTTGAGGATGCGCTCATGCGAGTGCCCGGCCCTCACTCCACCTTCTTCAGCACCCGCACCGCGTAGATCTTCTCCGTCAGCGCTGACAGCGGCACCGGTTCCTTGTCATCCCGCAGCGGATCACGCGCCAGATACTCTTCATCGTCCTTCCCCACGATGACGCACCAGTGCTGGATGCCGCCGAGGAGGAAATACTTCACCACGGGATAGGCGCCGTGCTGCAACGCCTCATCCATCGCGGCATGGCTCGGCACATCGTGATACTCGGCGCTGATCTGGTTGTCCGTCACCCGCGGCAGCGCATTCCACACCACCCAGCCTTGCGGCAGAAAGCCGTCGGCCTGCTTCAAACGTGTGTTCAGCTCCTGCGGCGTCACTTTCACGCCCAGATTCGAGCAGGCCATCGCCACACTGCTCACGAGGCAGCCGTGACTGCCCAGCGTGCCGCTGGAGGCACCGAGTTGATCCGCCGCCCAGCGTCTGTCCTTCTGCAAAAACGTCTTCCCGCCATCCGGCAGCCGGAGGTGCAGGTCTTTGCCGCCGACCGACGTAATCGAACGCGCCATCCGTGCCCAGCACGTCCGCAGCATCACACAACTGGTCCCCACGATCACCAGCACCAGCAGCCCGATGACAGCGTAGCGACGCATGCGCAGCGATTAGTGCTTCGCCTCTTCCTTCTTGCCGTGCTCGCCTTCGGCGGCGTGCGCATCACCGTGGCCTGCGTCGTGCGCCTTGTGCATGCCTTCATGCAGCACCTGGGTTTCTTTCCAGGTGTGCTTCCCGCAGGAACTGGAGGCGAGGGCGATGACAGCGGCGCAGAGGAGGATCGAGACGGTTTTCATGAGGAATTCGGGGCCGCCATCCTATCGCCCGAAGCCCTTCGCGCAAATGGCAATTCGGGGTGGCGATTTTCAATCGCCATTCAAGACGGCGACTGCAACTCGCCGCCCCGCACCACGATCCGCGCATCCAGCGCCACGATGCCCTCCGGCGACGCCAGCAGCGGATTGATGTCCAGCTCCACAATGCGCCGCTCGTGCTGCACGAGCCGCGCAAATTTCACCAGCACCTCATCCAACGCCGCCAGATCGACCGCAGGCTGTCCGCGCACACCGCGCAACACTTTGGCGATCTTCGTCTGTTCGATCCAGCGCCGGGCCAATGCGTGATTCAGCGGCGGCAGGACCAGCGCGCGATCTTGAAACACCTCCACCAGCGTGCCACCGGCTCCAAACAGCAGCACCGGGCCAAACTGAGCATCCGTGCTCGCCCCGAGGATCAGTTCAGTGCCTTTGCGTGTCACCATGCGTTGCACCGTCACGCCCTCAAACGCGGCGATGCCATGCAGGTTCGTCACGTTGTCGCGGATCAAGCGCCACGCGTGCCGCACCGCATCGGCGTTCATCAAGTTGAGCTGCACACCACCGCAGTCACTTTTGTGCGTGATCGTCGGCGACAGCAGCTTCGCCACCACCGGAAAACCCAACGCCTCTGCCGCTGCTAACGCCGCATCTTCGTCATAAGCCGCGTGTGTCTCTACAATCGGAATCCCGGCGGCAAACAGCACCTGCTTGGCCTCCAGTTCGGTCAGCAGTGTGCGACCGCTCTTCAGCACAGCGTCGATCATGTCACCGATCACCGAAGGCAGTTCCTCCACATCCTCAGCATGCGCCGTGAGCGACTCATTGAGCCAGAACAGCCGCAAACGCCGCTCGCGCATGCGCACAAAGGCCTGCGCGGCTTCATCGGGATAATCATACGTCGGAATGCCCGCCGCATTCAGGATGGCGCGACCTTCATTCACGCTCTGCGCTCCCATCCAGCTCGTCAGCAGCGGCTTGCCGTTCTCCTGGGCGATCTTGACCACCTCACGCGCAATCGCCGTCGGATTCGTCATCGCCTGCGGCGTCAGCACCGCTAGCACGCCATCCACGTTTGCATCGTTCTTCACGATGCGCAGCGCTGTGGCAAAACGGTCCGCATCCGCATCGCCCAGTACATCCACCGGGTTGTGATGGCTCCAATGCGCGGGCAGCACTTCATTGAGCGTCTCCAGCGTGTCGTCCGCTAGCTCCGCCAACTCACCGCCGCCGAGCACCAGCGCATCCGTCGCCAACGCACCTGGACCGCCCGCGTTCGTCACGATGGCCAGACGCGGCCCCGCAGGCAGCGGTTGCTTGGAAAGCACCTCCGCCATGTCGAACAGCTCCTCCACTGTGTCCACGCGCAGCACGCCGCTTTGCCGCAACGCCGCATCCAGCACCGCATCGCTGCCGGTCATCGCGCCGGTATGCGAGGCGGCTGCCTTCGACGCCTCCGCCGTGCGGCCGACCTTGATCACTACGATCGGCTTGTGCGCCGCCACCTCACGCGCCGCTTCCAGAAACGCCGTCGCATCGCCGCCCACCGACTCCATGTAGATCACGATGCTTTCCGTGCGCGGATCGTTGCCAAAATGCCGGATCAAATCGCCCCAGCCCACATCCGTCATCGCACCGGTCGAAGCAAACGCGCTGAAGCCCACATGCTGATCGTGGCTCCAGTCCAGGATCGCCGTGCACAGCGCCCCGCTCTGGCTCAGGAAGGCCACACGCCCAGGCCGCGCCATGCTGCTGGCAAAGGTCGCGTTCAAGCCCGCATGCGGATTCATCAGCCCGAGGCAGTTCGGCCCGATCAAGCGCACGCCATGCCGCTGCGCCGCTTCGAGCACGCGCTTCTCCAACTCCGCGCCTGCCGCGCCGGTTTCCTTGAACCCCGCCGAAATCACCACCACCGCCTTCACGCCAGCCACACCCGCTTCTTCGACGATCTGCGGCACCCTGACCGCTGGCGTCACGATGATCACCAGTTCCGGCACTTCCGGCAATGCCGCGATGGTTGGAAACGCCTTCACGCCCAGAACCTCCGCCCGCTTCTCATTCACCGGAAACACCGCACCGCCAAACCCACACAAATTCTCCCAAATCGCCCGCCCCACACTGCCCTCGCGCTCTGTGGCTCCAATCAAGGCAATGCTGTGCGGTTGGAAGAAGGATTTGAGGGGCATCAGGGTAATCTACGCGGCGTAGGACAGGTGTCTCAGCACATGTTGCGCAGCGCTGGAATCATTCTGTCAGTCATGTTGCTGGGCAGGCAGCGTGATCTGCGATTCGATCCAGGTGGCGAGCAAAAGGGTGAGCCAAAGCGGGCGCAAGGTGATGAAGCTCGCGAGCCATTGGCCCTGGAGCCGGTGCTGTTGGCGATGGATGCGCGATTGAGAGCCGCCTGACGCCGAGTGGCGCAGGAAATGACTAACCAAGAAGCATGCCAAGCCAGCTCGGAGGAAGACCGTGTGCAACGCCTGCGAAAGAGGAGGCAAAGAAAGCACACTCCGAGAAGCTGAAGCATCCATCAAACACGCCCAGCTCGCCAAGCCGCAACTCACCTCTCCAAGAGAGATGAGGCTGGGGGCAAGGGTGATGAGTCTGCGGTCACTCATCACCCATAACTCTTAACCGTTAACGCCCTGCTTAACCCAGTTCGCTGATCTTGACCGGCTTGCCGCCTTGCTCGGCGCTCTTGTCGGAGGCGAAGATGACTTCGAAGCTCTTGAGGGATTCGGTGAAGCTGGTGAGGGGCATGTCCTTGCCTTCATCGAGGGCGTCGAAGAAGGCCTGGAACTGCGATTCATAGGGGTGGTCGCTCACATCACCGGAGTCGAGCATCTTCATGGAGAGCTTGCTCCAGGCGTGCTTGTCGGTGTGCAGCTTCATGGAGTGGAATTTGTCATCCAGCACGCTGCCCTGGCTGCCACAGAGGTGGGTGTGGAAGTAGTAGGGCTGCAAACAATCCACCACGGCGGCGGACTTGCCGACGGCACCGTTCTTGAAGTTGATGATGGTGACGCTGGT
>JAYVIO010000138.1:0-42761 GCA_043770175.1 Verrucomicrobiales bacterium
TGACGTTCAAACCGTCTTTTCAGGTCTTTTGAAGTCTCTTAGAGTCTCCATTCCCTGTGCAACCACCTAGTTAAGGTGGCGACCCCTACGAGAATCGAAGGTGAGTTGTATCCTGTAAATCAAGGCTTCCAGTGGCAAGATGCCGGGTGAGTGACGTGTCAGAAGCCCCATTCGTAGCCCATGCCAAGGTCGATGGCGGTGGGGAGATCGACCACGGCCCAGGGCTTGTTCGGGCCTGGGACGAGGCAGTAGATGTCGCGCTGGTTTCCGGCGGCGCGGCAGGCGCGGTTCTTCATCGTCATGCGGTCGTGGGCCTGCTGGCGGTCGCTGAATTCGCAGAGGTAGGCGGGTGTCTTCATGGTGGGACAACAGCATCATCAGCGCGAGCCATCCAGCGAATAGAACGATTTATTTCCATTTGATCAGCTCGCCTTCAAAGGGCAGTTCGTGAGTGGCCTCGAACCAGGCCCGCATGTCGTGTTCGTCCTTGAAGCCGTCGGCTTTGGCGAAGGCGTCGAGATCGGCGACAGGCTGATCATCGAGCATGATGTGAAAGCCTCCGCCGACCCAGATGTCAGGGAAGATACGGACAGCTTGGACGGCAGTGCAGCGGACGGTGTCACGAAGCGGTAATTGCAGGCTGCGATAGGGTTTGTCCTTCCACTTGCGCAGGCTCAGCTCGTCACCCGGCTTGCAGCGGGCCTTGGGGCGGATGGTCTGGTTCTTCGTTCCAGCGGCCACTGCGGGCTGGAAGCGGGGTTGGAACATGAGGACTCTCATGCCAGGCTGAAGGGTGGAAGGTCCACGGTCTGGCCTGCCATCGCGTGCGTGCAGTCGGAGAGGAACTGGATGCGACCTGCGCAGACGTAGGAGTGACAGGTGAATTCGCCTCGAGCGAGGATGCTCGGCTCAAACGTCGGCTTGTGGCGGTCCCCGTTCCAGCGCCAGTGTGATCCGGTCATTTCGTTCGGGTTGGCGGGATTGGTCCAGACGCCGTGGCAGTAACCGCATCCGGGGCATTTGAAGAGCACCACGCCTCGTTCATCAGGCTGGCTCAAGACTGGCTCGGCATCGCTCATTCTTCGACGTGCTCCTGGAGGTAGGTGAGGAGCTGCTGGACGGTGATGTCGCCGTGGCCTCGGTGTTGGAGCGTCTCGACATCGTCGTCGGAAATGTCGAGGCCGAATTCTTCCTCGAAGCTCATGATGACTTCGACGGTGTCGAGGCTGTCGGCTCCGAGGTCTTTGGAGAGGCCCGATTCAGGTTTGACCTGGTCGTGATCGAGGCCGAGCTGCTCACAGAGGATCTGCGTGACGAGGGCGAGTGTGGGGGCGGGGGGCTTCATGGAAGGCGACGAACGGCGGTGATGCGGGAGAGAGCGAAGGGCGCGATGCTGACGGCATCGCCCTGGTTGCCGCCGAGACACCAGACGACATTGCCATCGTAGTGATGGAAGAGGGTGACGTGGTTGCCGCCGGTGCGGCTCATGACGATGGTGTCGCCTGGCTGCCAGTCGTGCGGACGCTTGAGATTCACGGGCATGCCCCAGAAGGCCCATGAGGCGGCGCGGAAGTGATTAGGCGGGACGCCGGTGGCGGTCTCATGACCAACGTGGCCACGGAAGCAGCCACACCAGGCGGTCTGGCTGTCGTCGCTGTTGAGCCAGTCGGCCGCCTCTCTGATCCATGCCGAGATCTGCGGGTTGGACTTGGCACCGGGCACCTCACGCGTGCCGATGTGTTTGAATGCGGCGGCGAAGATGCGGGCGCTGGTGGTCATGCCAGCGGGCGGGTGTCAAACCATCCTTCGCTGAAGCTTCGGAGGTTAAAACAAAACGGCCGCTCTCGGAGGAGAGCGGCCGTGTGAATGTCGCGGCGACTTCGGGAGGCGGTTCACTCCGCCTGTGCGTGTTTTAGTGGGGTAAATAAAGTTATTTCAGGCCCGCCTGCTCGCTGGTGACGTTGTTGTCACGGGCGAAGAGGGCGGCGATGCTCGGCATCAAGGCCGCGAAGACAACGGACCAGTCGGGATTGGTGTTCGGATCGTCATCGAGCAGCATGGCGGCGACATTGACGACGATGACCAGGATTCCGCTGGTGCCGAAGAGCGAGGTTTTCCAGGAGCGTTTTGTTTTCATGGGAGCGGGAGTGATGGAGAAATGGAGGGATGGATTATTTGCCGCTGGTGGTCTCCACCGCGCGGCGGGTGCTGTAGCCGATGAGGCCGCCTTGGGCCGCGGCCTTGGCAGCGTCTTGGCCGACACCGAGCCAGGCGGGGGCGGTGAGACCGAGGAAGGCGCGGTCGCCGGCGGGGTCCGTGGTGCAGCTCGTGAGAGCTGTGGCGACGAGTGAGAGGAGTAGGATTGCTTTCATGGCAATCCTACAGCCGTGTCAATTCTGCTGTGCCCACAGCTTGTTCAATTCGCGCTCAATGTCGCGGTAGCCGCGCTGTGTCATCTCCATGCCGGTGCAGGCAAACTGAAAGGGTGGGCGGTCATTGAGCCGGATCTTGTAGTCGGGGCACAGCCACAGGCCGGGGAACTTCGGCCCTTCCTCCATCTTCTTGCCGCATTTGGCGCACATTCTCATGATGGCGGTTTATTGAGCTGGGAGTGCCAGTTGAACATGGCTGCAGAGGCCGTGATGGCATGATGCTTGGCCTTGACCATGTCGCCAGACCTCGCGGCGTGCGTGGCTTTGCCGGCGAGCCAACCAAAGAGAAATACCCAATCGACGTCCGACTTGTCCGCGTCGTTCCATCGTTCCTTCTGATGTGCAGCCTCCAACGGAATCGCCTTCATGAAGTCGTCCGTCTCCGGCGAATTGATGGTGAGCTTCAGTGCAGCTAAAGCACAATCACCACAGGGCCTATCGGACCAATGCGCGTTCTGACATTTTGCGCAGACGGTGATTCCAGGCATGACGTCAACTCCCTGCTGATGTTTGGCCGGCTTGCTTCTCCAGCACGGCTGTCTTCTGACTGAACTCTTTAAAGCCCTGACAGACCCGTGGCATGTCGCGCTGGATGGCTTCCAGAGTAGTCTGGTTGCTGCGTTGAATTTCAATGGTGCTGTCGGTCAGCTTCTTCTGACACTCCACCGTGGCGTATTGCCGCGTGATCCACGCTTCAATGATTTTTTCGGCGTGCGGCGTGCCCCAAATCACCAGCTTCCGACAGGTATAGGCCACGATGCCGAGGATGATGCCTGGTATCCCGAAGGATTGAAAGAGCGGCATCAAAAAGTCCATGAGAGTCGGCGGTGTGGTCGAGGCAGTCTGCGCCAGGAGAGTCTGGAGGAGTTCGGGGTGCATGGGATTAGCGCCGGCGCATCAAGGGTTGAGTGCCGTGATCAGTTCGTTGAGCTTATTCAGAACGGCTTCCACCTCCCCATAGGTGGGCGGGTCACTGATGCTCAGACTGAGTGTAGTGACCGTGCTTTGAGCACCTCGCTGCGCCATGAGCTGCCAGTTGCCATTGACGTCGGGTGACACTGAATCGGTGGTGGCCGTGACGTTAATGTAAGAGCTGCCGCCATGGCTGACCACGTCCAGGGGGGCATAAGAAGTGTCAGTGGCCCAGGGACCGCGCCAGATCAATGAAGCGCCGGGAGCACCGTCCGCACCCGTGCCCCCAGTGCTGCCGGCGTCTCCTTGTGGACCCTTGAGCGCGAAGGGACCATACGTTGTGCCGGCAGTGTAGATCGTGAGGTTGCCGTTGCCGTCATTGGTGATGTTAGTGATGGGAGTGGCTTCGGCTCCCGTAGCTCCGGTGGCCCCAGTCTCGCCAGTGCCGCCAGTGCCGCCGGTGGCCCCAGTCTCGCCATTGGCACCTGTCTGACCTGCGGCACCACGGATGTCGATAGCTTGATTAAGCTCGGTGGTGAAGCCGCTGGCTCCAACATACTCATTCACATGGCCCGGATTACTGCCGCTGCCACCGACCCAGCTCATGAGCTGAAGCACTCGACGTTCACCGTCGCCGACAACGCCGAATTGTGGGGACCAGCCGTGATCGCCACCACCGCCATCTTCGCCCATCAGCGAGGTGAGCCATGCGGCCTCGTTGCCTATGAAGCCATTATTGACGGCGATTTGGTAGGCGGACAAGCCATCGCTCCCTGCACTGCCGTTCGTGCCGGCCGGGCCGGTGATGGTAGCGAGAGCGATGAGGTTCGTCCACGTCGGAGCGCCGACGAGACGCCATTGAATGTGTGTGCCCGTGACTTGCATCTCAACGCTGCTGCCATTGGTGCCGTTGCTCCCGTTTACACCATTTGTGCCAGCGGGGCCGGTGATGGCGGAGAGGGCGACGAGGTTCGTCCAAGTTGGAGCGCCGACGTAGCGCCACTGGATGTGCGTGCCGCTGGCCTGCAGCTCGATCTCGCGGCCGTCTTCGCCGTCGGCAAAGTCGGGGACGCTGAAGGTGATGACCTTGGTGACTTCATTGACGATGCGGGTGACGTTGTCACCGGCGGCGAGGCGGCTCTTGATCCATTCCCAACTGGAGTCTGCTGTGCCGACTGGTGCGGGCGTTTCCGGACGGAAGAAGTTGTTCAGGAAGTAAATCGGCCCGCCAATGCAGCCTTTGTTGCCGCTCCGCTCAAAGCGGAATTCGTAGCGCAGCTCCACAGGTGCGGTGAGATCGGCGGCGGCATCGAGGACGGCGCGGAGCTGGATGCTGTCGGCAGGGTTCCACTCGAATTCATACTGCGGCTCGTCGGGGTCGGACGTGTTGAGGACGGCGGTGGTGTCGATGAGACTGGCCGCGCCACTCGCAGAAGTTTTCGCGAGGATCAAAAACTCGGCGGTGCCTGCATCGACCGTCACGACAGCATCGCCGACGAAGCCTTTCGCGATGATCTTGAGATGCGTCAGCAGCTTGCCCCCCAGGGCGGGCTGCTGCGAGCCGTTGAGCGCGGCGTGGGCGGTCTGGCGGGCGACGTCGAAGAAGGCGGTGTGGGTCACGCGGAGTGGCGCGTGTCAAAGTGGCGGACGGGCTGAAGCCCGGACTACGAGCGCGAACTAGCGCCGGTGACACCGATGGAGCGATCATTCGTGGCGAGGCGCTGGCCGTTGTGCCAGATCTCGACGCGCTCCATGATCTGGCAGCCGATGAGGTATTCCCAGCGGAGCTGAGTGACTTGGATCTGCGTGACGCTGTGCGGTGATGGGATGCCGACGTTAGGCGACGGAGCCATGTAATCAGGATCTCCCGCCGGGCCTGGCTCGCCGTCGTGGCCGGGATCGCAATGAGGGCCGGATGGGGATTGAGGACGAGCAGGAGGAGGTGGGGGAGGCGGAATCATAGGCTTTCGATGTCGTGACTGGCTTCGTTCGTCAGTGTGGTGGCGGCGGCGGTGAGGTAGAGGCTCAGGCGGAGCAGCAGGGTGCCGCTGATGTCGATGTCATCGCAGCGGCATTGCTCAATGCGATTGCTGCCGCTGCCGCCGGGACCGGCGCTGCCTGCGGAGCCTGCGCTGCCAGCGGTGCCGTTGAAGGCGCTGTCGGTAGAGTTCACGCCAGGAGCGCCGCCGGGGCTGGCGGCTGCGCCTGCACCCGGCTTGGCTTCGACGCTGCCAGACACGGCCGCGATGCAGCGAACGAGCTTCACCGTGCCGGGTGAGCCACCACTGCCACTGGTGCCGCCGCTGCCGCCATCGCCTGCATCATTGGTGCCGGTGGCGCTGCCGCCTTGCTGGCCTTGGCCACCGACTACGCCGATGCCGCCGTTCGCGGTGATGTCGCCATAGACGACGTCGTAGAGCGTGAGAGCCCCGCCATCCCCGCCGTCGCCGCCGGCTTTGCCGGTGGCACCGATGGTCTCTGCGGCAGCAGGCGCGGTGTAGGCACCGGCGACACCGCCTGGAGAGCCGTTGGCGGCGACGTGATCGATGCGCAAGGTGGCATCACTGTGCAGGGTCATGGTGCGGCCGGTGTTGCCATCGCCGCCATCGGTGGGGGTGCTGCCGCTGTTCGTGCCAGCCGCCGCAGCGATGGCGGTGCAGACGACAGCCGCGAGGCGCGAAACTTGGCGGCCGACACCCACGAGCATGATGTTCGCCGGCCAATTGCCGTCATGCTGAATGCCGACGGTCCAGTGACCGATGCCGAAACGCAGCACGGCGGGCGCATTCGTTGCAAGGGCCGCATCGAAGGCGGCCTGTTCGGTGAGGTAAGGCTTCGCGGGATTGCCTGCGGCAGCGGTGGCATCGTTGCCGGTGGATTCGAGGTAATAGATCGCGGGCGTGTTCAGCGTGCCGCTGGCGGCGGCGGTGCGCAGTTTCCAAACCTTCGCATTCGTGGATGAGTTGTAGTCGTCAGGACGCACCACGTCAGGCGCGGACTCGGCATCGGTGCCGGTGACCAGCTCGTAGAGGCGCAGGATGTTGGAGCTGGAGTCATCGATGAAGGCCACGGCGGTCGCGGCAGCGAGCGCGGTGGTGGCCACGCCATCGAGCTTCGTGCTGCCACCACCGGTGACACCGACGACGGCTGGCAGATAGCGAATCGTGTCCGCCTTGAGTGCGACATTGGTGATGCCGCTGATGTCCGCCGCTGTGTAGCGCAGCTTCCAGACACGTTCGTTGCTGCCACCGGCGTAGTCGTCGGGGCGGATGATGGTGGGCGCGGACTCGGCATCGGTGCCGGTGACCAGCTCATAGATGCGCAGGAGGTTCGAGCTGCTGTCATCGACAAACGCGACGGCCGTGTTGAGCGGCAAGGCGGGCGTGGCGATGCCGTCGAGCTTGGTGCTGCCACCGCCGGTCTGGCCGACGATGGCGGCCATGTAACGGATGACCTGGCTCAGGGTCGGATAATCGCTGCTCACTTCGCTTTCGTCGGGAGAGCCTTCGATGCCTTCGTAAAGCTCACGCGTGATCGTGATGCTCACCACTTGCGAGCGCTTCCACTTCGCCGCGCCACTGGTTCGCCAGGCAAACTGCGCCTTTGCGTTCACGGCGTTCACGTCATCCGTGAACAGCGCATCGAGCGCGGTGGTGATGTAGTTGATGTCGGCCGTGTAGAGGCCGCGTGCTGCATCGTAGGTGAAGGTGTCGGCGAGTGCGAGCGTGTCAGCATCATGCGCCAGCTCGTCTTTGATGATCAAGCGCAGCTCGGCACCGGCGGGAGCCTGCCAGGGTTCGGCGGTGCGCGTGAGAGTGACCTGGAGATGCTCGCCATCGCCACGATTGGCGATGAGTGAGAGGATGGGTGCAGTGAAGCCGGGTGATTGGATGAGCGCGGCGAGATCGGTGTCGAAGGTGAGGTTCATAAAGGCAAGACTTGGAGATGGGGAGACTTGGAGACTGTGAGATGTCAGCGGATAGGGCCGGTGACCCAGGTGACGAGGCTGTGGCGGATGCCACGGGTGACGAGGTTGGCGCGGTGCTTCATCATGCTGGGGAAGACGAGGGCGCTGCCTTGATGGCGGAAGTAATTCGCAGGCAGCGGATCGCCATCGATCTCGAAGACTCCGCCTTCATACTCGCGGGGGTCAGTCAATTGAATGACGACGGTGAGCTTCCGGTCGTAGGGCCGGTGGCCGCCGATGTGGGAGTCGGTGTGCCAGTCATACACGGCTTGATCGGCGGCATCGTATTCGGTGAATTGCACATCGCGGTAGCCCGCGAGATCGAAGCCGAACGCGGCGGCATTGGCCTCCGCGATGATCTGGTTGAGGCGCGTAAAGAACCACCACAGATCGGGATCGCCTTGATTGAGCCAGCGCACGGTGGAACGGCGCAGATTCGGATCGACGCGGCTCTTGCCACTGTGGCCGACGGTGGCGTCATGCGGCGCATAGAAGCGCCGCGCATGCGACACGAGCGTGCGGCACTCGGAGGGCGAGAAGGCGCGGCCCATCTGCGGGCTGCGGTCGGGTGTGCGGAGGTCGAACCATTTTTGCTTTGGTGGTTCGGCAGCGGGCGGGAAGTGACGCCAGTGATCGGTTTTCATCGGTGGTCGGGGAGGTTGAAGAAAGGTTCCTTGTGCTTGGTTCCGCGTTCTTCGTTGAAGGCAGAGTTCCAGAAGCGTTGGTTCGCGAGCATTTGATCCCGCGTGAATTCGGGGAAGCGGCGGCCGTGGCGGCCGCGGGCGATGCCTTGGAGCGTGATGATCGCAGTGCGCGCGTGGCGTGATGCCAATGCCGAATGCAGAATGACGAATGACGAATCTTGGATCTCAGCGGCGATGCCGTGTGGATAGACGCTGAGGATCTCGACGCCGCTGTGAGGATCGAGTGTTTCAAGCCAAAGCGGATCGATGGGCGCGGTCACTTGCCGTGAGTGGCGCGGGATCTCGACGCGGAGATGTTCGACGAAATAGAAGGACGGTGATTCCTGAACGTGAAAGCCCACACACGAACCGCAGCTCTCGACGATGGCGAGCTTGATGCCAGGATCTCCGGGATCACCTTTCTCACCAGGACTGCCGGGCGGGTCATAGATGAAGAACCAGGCGGCATCGGGGCCGGGATCGCCGGGTTCACCATCGAGTAGGATACCGGGAGCGCCGTCGGCTCCGGGATCGCCAGGATCGCCGATCTCGCCGGAGTTCGGCCCCGGATCGCCCTTCATTCCCTTCACACCGTTTCTTCCGTTCACGCCGTTGCGGCCGTTGCGGCCGGCGCGGCCATCTCTGCCGCGCAAACCGGGGCGGCCAGGTGGTCCTGGATCGGTGCCGGGATCGCCGTCGGCACCGGGACTGCCCATCGTTCCTGCCTCGCCAGGGGGGCCGTAGGAGTGCGGGCCGACGGGACCGCGTTTACCTGGCTGCCCAGGCTTTCCTATCGGGCCGATCAGCCGGTCAAACGCAACGCGGTGGCGGTGCGGTGTCTGGATGTCGAGCGTGAACTCATCCGCTGTGACATCGAAGGGAAGCACGCCGCTGAGCGCCTTCGCGAAGTCGATCAAGTCACGCATCTTCGCCAGGCCGCGACTGCGGGCGAAGCGATGGATGAGTGATGGAGGCTTCAGGTTCATGCCTCGATCTCATAGGCTTCTGAATAGAAGCGGTTGTTGGATTCGAGCTGCTCTCGCGTGAAGCGCTTGTCTCGAAAGTCGCGGAAGCCTTTGCGGGCGGCTTGCACCGTGATGCAGACGTTGATGGTTGATGGTTGCGAGTTGATGGACAGAATCAATGCAGCGCCATCGAGCTTCGCAGTGACGAGCACCGGCTCGGAACTGGTGACACCGGTGATGGTGAGCGTGTCGCGCTCAATGGCATCGAGGTAGAGCAGATCGAGGTTGCGAAAGTGATGGCGCGTGCGCGGTGGCAACGTGAAGCGCAGCACGGCTTCAAATAGCACGTCGCGTGCTTCCGTGGCATACAAGCCAACGCAGCGACCGCAGCTCTCGACGATGGCGAATTTATCCGCAGGCTCGCCGGGATCGCCGGGTTCACCAAACGGTGCGCGGTCCGAACCGACGGGAATGGCGATGAAGCCGCCGTCGGCCCCAGGCGGGCCGACAAGCGGCGGCCCGGTCGCATCGGTGCCGGGATTGCCATCGGTGCCGACGTTGCCCGGCGGTCCTTTGCTTGGTCCTGGATCGCCGGGATCGCCAGGCTCCGTGCTGGGAATGCCGTTCACTCCATTGATGCCATTCACGCCGTTGACGAAGTTGTCCACGCCGTTGGCTCCCGCTGTTCCCTTCGGTCCCTTGACCGTGCCTGCCGGGCCTTGCAATCCGGGTAATCCGGGCATGCCCGGCTCACCACGCGGGCCGCCATAGCTGCCGCCCTTCGGGCCTGGCTCACCTAACTCTCCGGGAATGCCTTGAGGTCCGCGCAGCTTCGCCTGAACGAGCGTGCCACCGCCAGGCACATCGCGCACATGGGTGAAGACGGAGCTGTCCAGACGATAACCGAGACGCAAGGCGAGCCAGGCCGCGAAGGCGCTCAGGTGCTCGGCAGGCAGCAAGCCGCGAGTCTTTTGAAAGCGATACATCTCGCGATTCACAGCGCACCCCCTTGATGCGCGGAGGCGTAGAAGGTGCGGTTCGCGGTCATCTGCTGCCGCGTGAAGATGGGCAGGCGCATCGATGAGCAGCCCTTGCGAATGCCCGCGATGGTGAAGGTGACATGCACGTCGAAGCGCGGTGCAGGATGAACGCGGGCCTCCGCCCAGGTGCGGCCGGCGGTGTGAACGATCTTCGCGCCGATGGCTGCGGCACAGCGCGGAATGAAGGCGTGCTGAACGAACAGTGAACCGGGTTCGACGGTGCCCTTGAACACAGCGTCGAGATCGACCGCGACAAAGCCCGCCGTGAGCGGCGCGGTAACGTGATCTTTGAACAAGGCTTCTTCACCTTCCACCGCCGCCATGCCGATGATGCCGTCGGAGGTTTCAAGCAACGCGGTTTTTTCCACATCACCGGGCGTGCCGTCATCGCCTTTGTCGCCCTTGTAGCCATCGAGCTGCGGGCCGATCACCGTGGTGCGATTCGCTGGTTGATTGCCGTCCGGTCCTTTGATGCCGAGAATGTTCAAGCCGTGCGGGCCTTGATTTCCCGGCAAGCCCTTGTCGCCCTTCTCGCCGGGGTCTGGATAGCCGCGCGGCCCGTCTGTGCCGTCGATTCCGTCCACGCCGTCGATTCCGTCCACGCCGTCGATTCCGTCCACACCGTCCTTGCCCTGTTTGCCGTCATCACCGGGATCTCCGCGTGGCCCTGGATTTCCCTTCAAACCCTTGGGTCCGGTTTTTCCGGCGCGGCCCGGTGGGCCGGGAATGTCGGAAGGATCACCCGGCAAACCGAACGGTCCCGTCTCGCCGATCTCACCTTCCATGCCAATCGCACCCTCGGGAAGCCAGTGAAGGATGTGGCTGTGATTCGTGTCGCGCAGCATCTGGACGCCAGCGGCATCGATGTGATGACCAAGCTGCCCTGCCACCCAGGAGGCGAACCAGCGCAGCCGCCGCATGGTGATCAAACCACGACGCGGCAGCCGCAGATTGGGCGCTGGACGCTCGACGATCATAGCCTGATGACATTGCTGGCTTTGCCGCCCGGCGTGCTCTGCGGCTTGGTGGCCCAGGTGATCGAGAGCAGCCAGCACGCCTTGTCGAGGATCTGCTCTGACTGCATGTTTGAGACCTGCCAGCCAAACGGCCAATAAAACACCGGAGCTTCCGAATTCACGAACGGCACCAGACCAATCGGCGGCGCGTTCGGCGGCACCCAGAAGCCAGGCACCAGCCACGTTGGCGGCGGTGACAGCGTGATGAGCGCGTCACTCACACTCACACCGGGCTGATCCACCTCCCACTTGCGCGACCCCCATGCCCCATAAAAGAACCCGCCCGGCTGCGGCGGCCAGCCATAGACACCTTGTTGAATCTGCGCGTTCTCGATTTCATCGCCGCTCCAGCTAAACGTCTGCGTGCCCATGCGGCGCTTCGCCGGTTTGCCTTCGATGATGCCCTTGTAGATGAGGCTTTGATCGTAGAAGCCACGCGCCCGATGCTGCGCCCGCGTGATGTCCACGATCCACATGGTGGCGATGTCCGGGAGCTGCGTGCCGCGTGCCCAGCGTGAGTCATGAGGCTGCCGCGTGATGAGCGGCTGTTCGATTTCATCAAAGCCCTCGTGAGGAGAATTCTCGCGTCGAGGAAGGAGCTTGAACGGCTGATGGCCGAGGATGCCCTCGCAGCGCATGCGGTGCTGCCACACGGGGCCGGATCGCACCGGCTCGCGTTCGACGATGCGCATGTGAGGATGCTCCGGCGGCGCGTGGCCGAGGCGGAAGTCATCGCGGGATCGCGTCTGCCAGGTGACATCGAGGCTGTCGAAGCCGTCGATGATCTCGACCGGGCGCTCGCTGAGTTTCATGACGGGATTGCCGTGTTCGATGTAACGTGCGGGACTCATGTGTCGGCAAGGATGGCGGCGGCCAAGGCGGGCGGCAGGCGCTGGATGAGTTTTTCAAGGAACACGTCCACTGAAGGACCGCCGCTGGCCGGTGCTGCCGCCGCCGCTGCATTGGCCTGGTGCGTGGCCTGGAGTGATGGGCTGGTGCTGAAGGCGTTGAGACCCGCGTATTGAGATGGCAGGCGACTGCTGCCCTGATTGCCGAGCTGAAGATTCCAGAAGCCCTCGAGACCACCATGCTTGGAGAGCGGCCCACCATTGGACAGCGGACCGCTGCGGCTGGAGAGCGGGCCGTTGCGTCCGGAGAGGCCGAGCCGGTTGTCAGGATCGAGATCGGTCGTTTGCACGCCGCGAATCTTCCGCCGCTTGCCGTTCGCCCGATCCTCCATGTCCGTCATCTTGATGGCGAGGCCGAGAGCTTCGCGCTTGCCGAGACTGTTCTGTTCTTCGAGCCGCCGGGCGCGATCCATGATGCGCTGCTGCTTCTCAATTTCCTCGACCTCCTTCTTGCGACCCGCCGCCTTCGCTTCGAGCATCTTGAATTCGAGCGCGGTGTCCATGACGGCGCTGCGGCGCGTGGACGCGGCAGCGGCGGCTTGTTCCGCCTGACGGGCGGCCTGTTCGGCGGCACGTTTCGCGGCTTCGGCCTCGCGTTCCTTTTCCGTCGCGAGCTGGCGTTGCGAATTGAGAATCTGCGCCTGGACGCCGACGCGCCGCGACTCGGCATCAATGATGGCTTGCGCATCGAGCTTCGCCGCGCCCTTGAGCCGGTTCTCCTCAGCCAGCGCCTTCTGCGCATCGACGCTCATGACGGCGATGCGCTGGGCGAGGGTCATTTGATCGAGCGCCGCGTCCTTCTTCTGTTCGTCGAGCCGTTGTTGCGCCGCGGCGAGCTTGTCCATCTCCGCCTGCTTCGCTTTGGCCGCATCGGCAGCGGCCTTCTGCTGTTCGGCACCGAATTTGGCGCGGACGTTGTCCTGGAGCTTGCCACGAATTTCTTCAGGTGCGGAATCGAGCTTCGAGAGTTCGCGGCGCAAAGCGACTTCGCGTTCGAGCTTGTCGGCCTCAGCATCACGGCCCGCAGCACGCATTTGCGCGATGCGCAGTTCTTCGGCAGCCGTGCGGACGATTTGATCCATCAGCTCTTTGCGCCCTTGCTCATTTTTCCCGGCCAGATCAGTTTCGACGCTTCTTTTTTCGTCATAATTGTTGATCCATTTTCCATTCTCGAAACGGCTCGGTGAAGCGAAACGCTTCAGACTTGCCCACGAATTCCCCAGCAGCCCGCCAGCCGATTGGTTATCCGCCGCATGATTAGCTCGCAGCGAATTCGCCTTCGTCTTCATCTGCTCCATGCCGTCGATCATCTCCATGATGCCGCCGACTTTCAGATGGCGGAGACTCTTGTCGAAACCGAGCGCTTCTTCTTTGAGAGCTTTGAGCGCCTCAACGCCTTTCTCCTGCATGCTGTAGAACATGCCTCCCACAGCGACAAGACCGCCGACGATCATGCCACCGGGGCCGAAGATGGAGAGGAGCTGCGATCCCTGCTGGGCGATGATGGTGCTCATGCGCGTTCCCATCTGCATCTGCACCGCGATGTCCTGCATCTGCATGGAGGCCATGCCGATGTTCATGTTTCTGCCACCTCTGCCGCCCATCGTGGCGAGGCCGGATGAACGCTGGGCGAGGACGTAAGCCTCTCGCTGAGAAACATTGGTCTGCGACTGGATGGTGCGCATGCGCTCCATGAGCGAGATGCGGTTCTGAATCGACGCGGCCTCCTTTTTGTTGCCGCCGATCTGTGCTTCGAGCAGCGCCAGGTTCATGCGGCCGTTGTTCGTCTTCAGCGCGGCGCTGCGCTGTTCGGCGGCTGCCACGGTGGCGGCGGCAGCGGCGGCAGCCATCGCCTTCGACTGGGCGGCCGCATGGATGGCGGCGAGCTTCTGCTGCGTGGCAGCAGCGGCCTCAGCGGCACGTTGTTGCGAAGCCATGACAGCGGCGGCTTCAGCGGCGGCTTTTTTCTGCGCTTCAGCGTTCTTTTGCCGCTGGGCGGCCTCTGCCGCCAGATCAGCCCGTTCACGTTCCACTCCGCCGGAGAGCAGCGGCTTGCGACGCGAGGCTTCCGCCGCCAGCCGCCGTTGTTCGGTGAGCCGCTGGGATGCGGCGATCAGTCTTTTGATCTCTGCTCCCTCGGCCTCCGCCGCCGTCAGAAAATTAGACTGCGACTGGCGGACTTTCTGGTCCATGACGCCAAGCGCGGCGTTGATTTTTTCCACTCCGGAGAAAACCGGCTGGGAATTGAATCCGAATTCGATGACGGCAGACATGGATGGAAGGGAGGCTTGCGTTTAGGACGCGGTGTCAATCCATCCTTCGCTCTGCGAGCTTCGGAGGACTTTGTTCGCGGCGGAACAACTGGCGGACCTTGAGCCACCAGCGGCCGCGTTTGCTCAGCTTGGGATCAGGCCAGACCATGACCTGGCCTTCGAGGATCGCCGCCGCGTGCAGCAGTGCGTTGCCTTGAGCGAGCGGGAGGTGGTCGCGGATGAAATCATACGGCGTGATGGGGCGCAGGTCTGAATCATGCGCGTGATCGAACAGGCCAGGACAAGCCTTTGCGAGCAGGATGGCGTAGCAAGCCTGCTCCAAAGGCTGGGCTAGTTTCCCTCTTCGTCAGGGTTGGTGTGTTTCGGCCGCACAATGGCGCGGGTCGTCTCCGCAGCGGTGAGGAGCTGGTTGGTGACTTCCGCGAGATCCTGGATCTCGCCGGGAGCCACATGCTCATCCGTCCAGTCGTCGATGACCTCCAGCAGCCGACCGCGATCATGGGCGAGCGAGCGCCAGTCCTTGGGCTGATGCGCGGCGAGCCAGAGGATGATGGTGGCATTGCGCACATGGCCGGTGGAGCCGCCGGTCTCGGCCAGGAAGAGTTCATTGGCGCGGTCTTGCAGCGTTGCCGCCCGATCGGTGCCTTCGGCGGCGCGAGCGGCCTTGATGGCCTCCAGCGTGGCCTGTGACAGCATGGGCGAGGAGATGCGCAGGTAGTCATACAAACCGGCGCGGGAGGAGGTCCAGACGAGCGGCAGACCATGCCACGCATGGAAGGATTCGAAGGCCTTTTTGCGAGCCTGTTCGGCGGCTGATTCGACGACGTGATCGGGCGCGTCGTCGGTGAGGAGTTGAGGTGTTGCGGTGTTCATGGGATTTTGAAGTGGAGCCGCATCTCGTCTTCGAGCGCATGCGATGGGTTTTCCGGGACGATGGCGCGGCGGTCGCTGTAGGGGTCTTTGACGAGCAGGCGCTTCTTCAGCGTCTTCAGCTTCCCCAGCAGCACGCCGTAAGCATGAGCGCCGTTGTAGCCGAGCACGATGGGATGCTGCGGATGGGTGAGTCCGAGCTGGAGGCTGGGCTTGCCCGCTTCAATGCGCGGGAAGAATTGCGTCACTGACACGAGCGCCGCCGCATCTGCCGCGATCAGATGCTCGAGCGTGCTGTCGGGGAACAGGTAGCGACGGCGGCCAGGCTCGCCGTCGATATTGATCACCGGCAGTCCGGCCAGGCCCACGGCGGCGGCGAGGGGCAGATCTACGGTGGCGTGACGCACCGTGGCGAGCTTGAGGCGGGGATCTTCCTCGCCGCGCTCGTAGCGATACAGCGGCGAGCCTGGTTCGAGCAGCAGCCGGAAGCTCTCGCCGGTGTCCTGCATCTTCATGAGCTTCTCCATGTTGTGACCCGCCCAGATGCCGCAGAGGAAGGGATGATCGTTGTCCAGCTTCTCCAGCGTGCCTTCCTTCCAGCCGCGAAAGAGGTCATCACGATGCGGCAGTTGCGGATTCGTGAGCGAAGTCTCGCTGACTTCAAAGCGGAGGTTCTTCCACTGGTCGAGTTCGATGATCTCCGTTTCGTTGATGACGACGCGGAAGCCGAGACCGGCGTAGGCGGCGGCGATGGGACGGTTTTTGGTGGACCACATGATCAGTTCTCGGTTGACGGTTGGCGGTTCGCCGGTGCCTCAACCAATCCCTGTTTGAGAGCTTTGACGATACCGCTCAGCGTTTCATTTCCGATGTTATGGTCATCGTTCTCCCGGCATATGGAATAGGTGACGCCTTCGCCAGATGGAATCGTGACCGTGATGGAATCGGTGCTCATGCAGATTAGAGATGGATGGAAGGGTGCTGGATGGTCTTGCGACCTTTGCCTTGCGGCGACCCGTCCAGCCGGGGTCAGTGTTTGTGGGGTAGCTTTAGGCGGCCAAGGCGATGGCGGCGGCGGACTTGGTGAAAGGCTTGTAAACGCCGGGCTGCGTGATGGTGCGGCCGTCCTCACCACGGGAATCCTTGGGATTGCCCATGATGATCGAGGCCGAGGCGGCGATGCGGAAGCCGTGGATGCTCTTGTTGAGCGGCAGATTGATGAGGCTGGTGGCGGCGGTGCCAGGATGCACATCACCCAGACCGTAGTTCAAGCCCAGCGCATTGCGGCGAGGCCGCAGCGTGTATTCAAACTCGATGCGCGGATTGTGCCAGTATTCGTATTCGTCGGCACGGCTGTCTCCCTGCTGCACGACTTGATCGCGCATCGGGTTGAGTTCGAGGGTGAGGATGAATGCGCCCTCTTCATGCTCGATGCCGGAGACCTTGACTCCATGCTCGATGAGCGGCTCTACAAAGGGATCGGGGGTTTCGTCAGGCATAATGGCGGAGGGCTAAGGGCTGAGAGCGAAGATAGAAATCAGGGAGCGATGGAGACGGCGGAGCCTTGGAGGCCAGGGGCGCGGAATTTGCATTTCGTCGTGGAGATGGCGACGATGACCACATGCGGATAAATGCCACCGGCGGAGAGATCGGCGACGGGAGCGATGCCGCCGGCCGTCGAACTGCAACCGTAGAACATGGTGCTCATGACCAGCGTAAATCCTGGTGTCATGTCATCGGCGTAATACACCACCGCGAGAGGCTGCGTGTCGATGGCGGCATGCGCGGCGATGCCGATGACGTTGACCAGGCTCACGTCATTGCCATCGGCTAGGACGAACTTGCCAGTGCTGGGCGAGATGGCGATGAGCTGGCCTGCGGTGACCGTGGCACCGCAGATGCCGGTGTGAAACAACGCGCCAGAGCCGGGCTTGAAATTGGCGGCGGTCACTGAGACATCGGCGGCCTGCGCAAGAGGTGGCACGACGAACGTGAAAGCCAGGAGTGTGGCGACGAGGAAGGAGCGGAGAGCGTGTTTCATGGAGTGGTGGAGATCTGGAGTGGTGGAGAGCTGGAGTGGTGGAGAGCTGGAGTGGTGGCTGACGAATGGACGCGTGTGTCAAACCGTGATGAGGAGGCGGACGCCGATGCCGCTTTCCGAGATGCCGCCTTCCTCGCGCAAAATGCGGGCGGGCATGGGCGGACTCAGGTGCTCGAACTGCCAGCCGGTGCGCTGCGCCAAGGGCAGCGTGGCGATGTGGGCCAGCAGCGAGGTTTCATCCGCCATGCGCTCGCCGACTTTCGCCAGCCAAGGGCCGGTGATGGAGCGTGGCATGGTGCCACGCGATACGGCGATGACGTTGATGCTCTTGGTGTGCCCGGTGCCCGCCATCTCCGCCGTGATGCAGATGCGCGGATCTTTGTCGTCCTCATCGCTGTCCATCCTGAGAAGCGCGCAATCGGCGGCCGCAGGGACGCCAGCGCCGCGGCTGGCGGCGGTGTCGAGGTAGGCGTGGAAGATTTCGGCGAAGAGAAGATCGAGTTCCGTGGTCATCGAAGAAGAAGTGACGTGGTTGACGATGGTTGACCTTGTTGACGGTTGTTACTTGAGCAGTCCGGCGGATTTGGCGGCTGCGCGGAGAGCGTAGGGAGCCTCAAGCCTCATGAGATCGAGGCGGTAAATCAGCGCCGTGTTGAAGAAGCGCTGCAGCTCGCCGCTCATGGATTTGCCATTCACCACGATGCGCACACGCGGTCCGTCGCCATGATTGAACAGATCGATCTGCGCGGAGGCCCAGGAGCCAGCGTGCCGCGAGATCCACGCGGCGACTCCAGCGAGCGGACCGAACTGGCCGCTGTAGTTGTTCACGAGCGCCGCAGCGAGCAGGCCGACGTTCGCCTGCTTCATTTTGATGTAAGCCCGGACATATTTCCAGTTCGTGACGAAGAAGGTTTTCTCCTTGCCCTTCACCTGTCCATTCACCCGGCGGCGTTTGTGCTCAGCGCCATCGTCAGAGGTGAAGTCCCTCACCTCTGGCACTCCAAATCGCCGCGCCAGTCCATTCATGGCCGCCACGTCCCGCCGACTTTTTGCCGCCCAATAACCTTTAGCGGCCTGCGCGTTCTTGGCCTTGATCATTTTGTAAACATCGAACGGCGTGCCATAGACCTTCCAGATGTCGGCCATCACTTTCGCCTCCCCCTGCTTCTTCGCCGCCACATTGAACACCTTCCGGTCGAGGCTGGCGGGTGGAATGATTTGCACCAGCCCTTTGTTTTTGGTCGAGCTGCTGATGAGCGCCCGCGCATGCTTGTGGAGTAGCACGCGCGACTGCGCTTCGATGAAGCGCGGGTAATTGCGGAGCTGCCGCAACAACTGCGGCATGCCTTTGATGCCAGCCAGCGCGCTCATGACGGCGAAGGCAGCTTGCGCGAGGCGGTGATGAGCCAGGCCACATCGACGGCGTTCTGCCCGCCGATCTCGCCATTGATGTCGTAGGACACGTTAGCGTGGATGAGCACCGTGCGACGCGCGGGCGGCGTGGGCATCTGTGTCTTCAGGACGGACACATGAATGGTCTGGCGGCTCTCCCAGTTGCCGCTGTCGTTCATGACGCGATTGACGGGATCGAGATGCACCGCGCCGGTGTAAGTCGTGCCGCCGATGGAGAAGCTGCCACCGTAGTCGCGCTCCATCGCGGTCTGCGCACGCTGGCGGGCCTTGAGCAGATTCGCGTTCATGCACCCTCCCCCGGCAGTGAGCTGCCGATGGTGGCGACGGCCTTCGACGCGAGCTGGATGAGGGCAATGGCGAGATCGCGGTTGCAGGCGACTTCCGTGGCCTGCTTGAGAGACGGCGGCTCGTCACCGTGGGTCGAGACATCCTCGCGCAGCGCGGCGATGAGTTCGATCTCCGTGAATTGATCCAGCGAGACTACAAACGAACGCATGCCGGTGTCGGCAAGTGCGGGCGTGGTGGTTTCGCGGACGGTCATGCCATGACCGTGGTGTCAAAGGCTCAGGCAGCGGCCGCGGCGGGCAGTGGATGACGCTTGAGCGCGTCGTATTCCTTGCCCTTGGCCAGCATGGCTTCTTCGAGGTCATACTGGGCTTGCAGGCCGATCCAGAACTGCGGATGCGGCCCCAGGACGCGGGCGAGGCGGATGGCGCTGTCCACCGTGATGCCACGGCGTTCCTTGATCAGCTCCGTGACACGGCTCTGCGGCAGGCCGGTGGCGACGGCAAGGGCGGCCTGGGTCAGTTCGAGCGGTTCGAGGAAGTGTTTGCGCAGGATGCGGCCGGGATGCGGATTTGGCAGACGCTCCGGTTTGGCGAGGGTTTTCAATTTGGGCGTGGTGTTGGTTTTGGTGCTCATGAGGGTGGCGGGTTCAATGGTAGTCTTCGATGCGGACAAGAGAGGCGGCTGCTTTTTCTTCGTTCCAGAAAAACGTGACACGCCAGCCACCGCTGATGCGCAGGCTCCAGCGGTTGTTGCGGTCGCCAATGAGCTTGTGGGCGCGGAGATGAGGCATGCTGTGGAAGTCGTTGTAGGACTTGATTTCGTTGAGGATGCGCAGCACTTCGCGGGCGTCGGCCTGGATGTCACGGGGGAGCTTTTTGGCGAACTCGCCCTTCCAGATGAGTTCGGCGTTTTTGTCTGCGAAGGATTCGATCATGGGCAGAGCTTACCACTTCCGTAAGCGGGCGCAAGCACAAAATTACGCCAAACGTAATTTTCTTTCCGGGCACAAAAAAGCGCCGTGTCCCCAACCAAAAGGACACGGCGCTGGCTAAGCTCCGGCTGCATGAGGCCGGTAAGTGTTTCGTTATTCCTTGAGCGCGGCTTCCGCCGCATCGGCCTCGGTGTCGGCCTGCTGGGCGGCGGCATCTGCTTCTTCAGCGGCCTTGACCAGGTCCGCCTCATTTGGCTTGCCTTTGGCGGCGTCCGCAGCCTTGCGGGCATCGACGGCGGTCTTGGCGAGGGCGGTGGCTTTTTTCCGCAGCGTGGTGGCGGCGGCTTTCTGTTCGGCCTTGGGATCGGCATCGTCCTGCAACTGACAGGTGCCGTGCGCTGCGGAGTCGGAGATGACGACGCCACCGACGAGGATGACTTTTTCGCGTCCGAGATCGGCCTTGCCGTCCTTGGGCTTGCCGATGACATCGAGCGGGATGGAGCCGCCGGGCTGGTGATAGAGTGCTTTCATGTGAGGAAAGAATAACGAGTGAAGGGTGAAGGTTACAGCTCAACGGCGAGCGTGAGAGACTTCGCGGTGTTGTTGCCACCCGCCGCGAGAACCGTGGCCTTGGCGCGGACGTAGCGGCGGAACACCGGCGGCAGATTGAGCCGGAAGGTTTTCGCGGCAGCGCCTGCGCCGCCCGCGCCGACGACCGACATGTTGCCGGTGCCAGGGATGGGCGCGAAGGTGGCGTCGTCAGCGCTGTCCTCGACTTCTAGGGTGACGGTTTTATCATCCACCAGGCTGGGCAGGGCGGGCAGTTCGAGCGCCAGCGTGATCTTCTGCGGGCCGGGGAGGGCCGTGCCGAAATCGAGCGAGGCGGTGACGGCGCTCGCCCCGGCGGCGGGGAGAGCGATGGTTTTGATGGTTTGACGTTCGCGCATGATCGTGAGGAGTGGAGAGTTGCGGGTGCGGGTGGATTAGGACGGCACTTCGATGGTGTCGTTGTTCTTGATGGAGCGGGTATAGACGACGGGGATGCCGTCGAACTCCGTCGGGCGCTGCGGAGCGCGGTTCACGACGCCGTCGCGGCCGCTGCCCATGTTGCCGACAAAGACAACACTGCCGGTGGAACGTCGGCTCTTGGCCCATTGATCGCCGGAGCGGTGCGACATGGCGAACACGTTCGGACGTTCATTCTCGGGGTGCGAGAGGAAGAGCTTTTCGAGCAAGTAGTCGTCGCAACCGCAGTCAGTCTGTACGGTGAGATTCATGGCGCGGCGAAGCACGAACTGACCGGGAATCTGGGCAGATTCCGAAGCGGAGAAGCCCGCGACACTGAGACCGATATGGCCGCTGTATTGGGCGATCTCATGTTCCGCGAGTTCGTCCGGCTTGTTGGTCGGATCGGGAGCCAGGGACTGGATGCGGCGTTCGCCGAACTGGAAGAGTTCGCCGGTTTGCGTGGTGCCACCCATGACGAGCTGGCAGGCCAGCGTGCCCATGCGGATGGAGTAGATCGAGCTGGCGGTGCTGGCGGTGCTGCCGCCGACATTGATGACCGACTTGCCGAAGTCGGTGTCATCTGCCGTCTCGGTCATGGCGAGCACATTGGCCGCCATGCCAGCGCCGCCGGGCGTCATCTGCTTGATGCCAGGAAAGCCTTTGGCGCTGCCGGAGGCGGTGCCGTAAATGATCTGCTTTTCAATTTTCAGCAGATCGCCCTCGATGCGCTTCGCGGCCTGAAGGGTGAAGTAGTCGAAGTCCAGATCTTTGTTTTCAGCGGCCCATTCGTTGGCCACATCGACCTGAACCACAACCTGCCCCCCGAGATAGGAGCAGCCGAACTCGCGGAGAGCGAGCACGGCCTTGCCGCGCTTGAAGCCATCGCCGAGGTTGACGAAGGGATCAACATCAGGCAGGCCGACGATGACGAGCGTTTTGAAGCGGGTCTTGTCAGTGGTGCGGACATCAAAGATGCCGAAGAGAGGGACGGCGGGAAGCGTCTGGTTGAGCACACCGAGGGACATCGGGGCGTTGCGCTGGATGGCGATTTCGAGGGCGGTAGGCATGGTGGCGAGGGGTGCGGAGTTGAGGTGACGGGCGGCTTACTTTTGGGAGGCGGGCTTCCAGGCACCGGTGACCAGGCCCAGGTTCGAGGTCTTCTTGTCGTCTTCGGTCTTGACCGCGCCGGTGACAGGGGTGGCAGCGGCGGCAGTGGGTGAAGTCTCGGTCTTGCCGAGGCCGTGGGCCTGAACGCCTTTGAGATGCGCGATCTCCTTTTCCTGAGCGGTGATCTTATCTTCGAGCGGCTTCACAGCGGCGGTGACTTCCTTTTTCACATCGGCGGCGGTGACCACGTCAACAGGGGGCACAACAACGGGTGCCGCTCCAGGTTTGTCCGCTGGCTTGGCAGCGGCGGAGATTTTGGTGAGGGCGGCGGCGACGTCCGCTTCCGAAGAGGCAGCGGTGAGCGTGATGCCGAATGCGGCGGCGGCGGTGATGAGTTCAGGAGTGGGCTTCATGATGGAGGCGGGTGACGAGACGGGAGAGGTGTCAATCAGGGCCGCGATTTCGGCCGGTGGACGATAGGCGGCGGTGACACGAGCGAGCGGCTGGTAGGCGGAGAGCGCGACTTCATCGAGCAGGGTGTCCACGAGCTTCAGCTCATGCGCCTGGCTGCCGGTCATCCAGGTGGTGGCCACCATGCGGGCGGTCCATTCTTCAGGCGTGCCGCCAGCCTTGTTGACGAAGGCGGCGGCCATTGAATCGTTGCAGGCTTTCAACGTGGCG
This sequence comes from Verrucomicrobiales bacterium, assembly GCA_043770175.1. Lineage (GTDB taxonomy): Bacteria > Verrucomicrobiota > Verrucomicrobiia > Verrucomicrobiales > Verrucomicrobiaceae > Prosthecobacter. The sequence continues at coordinate 22,536 of JAYVIO010000138.1, forward strand.
ATGTGCTGTTCCAGCGTGGCGATGTCGGCACCGGCACACCAGAACTCGGCGTCGTGAATCATGAGGAGCGCATTTTTCGCGGCGCGAACTTCATCGGCGGCGCAGGCGATCACGGGCGCGGCGGAGTAGCAGTAGCCATCGATCACACAAACGATGCGGGCGCTCTGGCGGGCGAGGATGGAACTGATGGCGACGGCGGTCGGGAAGTCGCCGCCTTCGCTGGTGAGATAGACGGTGATCAATGCCACGTCGCCGAGAGCGGTGAGGGCGGCCTCGAATTCCTTCAGCGTGCCCATGCCGCCGGTTTCGACTTCGTCGCCGTTCCAATTGATGTATTTGGAGGCTTCGCCGATGTAACCGCGCAAGCGTAGCTCCGCGCCGGTGGCGACGGCCTTGATGGCGAACCACGGCTCGCGTTTGGGGGCGATGGCGGAAGCGGTGATGCGGCCGGAAATGCCGAATGACGAATGCGGAAAAACGAATGGAGCGGGACGCATGTGTTGCGCGGCATGTCAAACATGGCTCGTCGTGGTCCGGAATTCCGGACCACGTCACTCGCTGGACACCTTGATCTGCTTCACCAGCTCCGCGACATCGACGCCCATCTGCTGGGCGAGAGCGGTCATGGACTGGACGGTCTGCGGATCGACGCACATGAACCACGGCAGGCCGATGCGGGCACCCTCGCGGATGTTATCAGCGATTTCGGCGAGGCGGGCGTGACGCACGGCGGTGCCGTCGAGGCCGAGTTTGTCGCAATACTGCTCAATCGTGCCGGTGAAGGTCTGGAGCTTGCGTTGCTCGGCATTCTCATCGCGGCCGGCATCGATGCTGGGGTCGATGCCGCCTTTCCAGTTCACCATGCGCCAGTCTTCGACGATGCCGCCTTTCTCGTCTTTCGTCCACGGTTCGCCGCGTTCGATGGCGTCGCCGATCACCCATTCCCAGACCTTCTGGCAGAACTGCTCGCGGATGACGCGGCGGATGCGGTTGAAGGCTTTCTGCACCTTGCGAAGCACGGCGCGGACGCCGCCGCTGCCGAGCTTGTCGAGACCGATCATGTATTCCGGCGGCAGCTTCATGCAATAGACGGCCTCATTCCAGCAGCGCTGGATGATCTCCGCCATGCTCATGGGCTGGCCCTGGAAAAAACTGATGCCCTCGCCTTCTTTGAAGACAGGAATGGAGACGCCGCCGGGCAGCTCGATGTAGCGCAGGCCATTGTCCGACGTGACGCCGCCTTCGGTCTTTTCACCCTTCTTCACCGCCGGTCGCATGGAGGCCGGGACATCGCCGGTGGGCGTGGTGATGGCACCGATGAAGTATTGGCGCAGTTTGTTGCCGAATTTTTCGGCGGCCTGCATGTCGATGGAATCAAACAGCGGGCGGTCGCCACTGAACAGCCATGGCGTGCCGTGCCGCTGGTTCAGCGTACGGTCATCGAAGATGTGGAGCAGCTGCGAGGCGGGCCGCTGGTCATAGGCGTTCGCATTGACCAGGTTGGTGCTTGCGCTGGTCTGCTTGAGGATGCGGTAGGCGCGGGCGATGTCGAGAGCATCGTATTGAATGCCGCCGTCCCAGGAGAGATCGGTGCCGTTGGCGATGAACTCGCGGCCAAAGCTGCCGCTATTGCCGATTTGATCGGTGGTGAGGAACTGAAGCTGCAAGCGGCGGAAGCTGGTGTCACTGAGCGGCCGGGCGATGGCCTCGGGCCGGTTGTCGGCGATCTTGAGGGCGAGCACTTCGCCATCGCCGGAGACCGTCTTGCCAAGCATCGATTGAACCGTGTAGAAGTCGAAGCGGCGACGGATGTCGATGGCATTGGAGCGCGCCCATTGATCGAAGTAGGCCGTGGCGGCTTTTTTGAAAGCGGGACTCTTGCTCTCGCTCGTCGGCACTAATCCATCGCCGATGGCTTCCTCAACCGGCTGTTCGATGATGTAGCCGATGAAGGGCAGAGCCTCCTGAAGGAAGCGACTCTTTTGAATGCGGTCGCGACGCACGGCGGCCGTCTCGGCCCGCCAGGTTCGCCACATGTTTTGTGTCGGCGCGGAACGAATACCGCCGCCGGAGTTGATGGCAGTGGCGACCGCTGGCAGTGGCGCGGAGGCGGTGATGCGCGATGATTTGCGTTTTGCCATATCAAGCGGAAAGCGGGAATTCGGTGAAGCGTGGGATCAGCATGGCGGCGGCAGAGGGGCTGCCATTGGCATCGGCATGGAGGCGCTTGCGAGCCTGGGTGAGCACCGCGAGGAGCTGCTGCGCAGGCACTTCCTGAGTGGCCGTGCTGCTGGCCCCCTGAAAGCTCGTGGCCGTCACAAATTCCGCGCCCGACATCGTGGCTTCGAGCACGCGGTCAAATTCGCCGCGCAGCCAGTTCGGACCTATCGCCTCGCCGAGGTCATCGACGTGCATGAGGATGGCATCAATGAGCAGTTCGGGATCAACGTCGGCGGGCATGTGACATGCCCGGCGTGTCAAACTCAGCCTGGCTCCTGTGGCGGCGGTTCCTGCGCGGCCTTATGCTTGTCCCAGCGCACCTTGACGGCAGCACGCGCCTGCTCGCTGGTGCGGGCCTTGCGGATGCCTTTGGCGCTGCCGCCTTTACGCCCCATCGCCGCCATCACCTGCTTGATCAGGTCTGGCGGTGGAGTGCTCTCCGGTTTGGGCTTGGGCTTCTTCCTGGCCATCTGATTCCCTAGCCAACACCAGCCAGCGCTTTTGCGCATCCCAAAACTTTCCGCTGATGCCGCGCTTCTGCGCGAAGTCGAGCACGTCCTGCATGTCTTGAGCGGTGGGTTTGGGCGGCGGCATACGCAAGCGGTTGTGATTATGGATGGCTGTCAATTCATGGAATTGACCGTGTAGTCCCGGCCTTTTTTGACCGGCTGCCCGTCCTCGTCCATCCAGATGTCAGGCGGCGGCTCCCAGCCGAAGTCGGCGCGAATAAAATGCCACATGGCCAGGCAATACTTCACCGCATCGCCGAAATCGTTCGGATCGGTGGGGTCGATCCAGACCCAACGGAGGCGACCGCGCACCTTCTTGAGCTGACGTTTCTCCGCACAGAGTTCGTTCACGAATTCCTCATCCGGGTTGCGCATGAGGTGCAGACGCGGAGCCGGGATCGGGATCTGCTTCGTGGGCTGCTTCCGCATGATCTCCAGCGCCGCGAGGATCTCGTCATGCTTGGCGATGCGCTGGAGGTAGAGCTCGGTGGCGAACTCGTTGTGGCTGACGTGGTAGCCGCTGAATTCGTAGCCATCGACCTCGCGCTTGCGCTCATCGACCGCGCCTTTGATCTGGTGACCGCCAGCTCCCTTGCAAGGGAAGATCCAATGGCCGCCATCGACAGGGTGACGGCGCGACTGCGGCCGCACGCAGAAGTCGCGCACGTCCTTCGTAGAGTTGTCGCCGTCGCCTTCATCGATCCACATGTAGCGCACGATGGGATTGCTCCGCTCCTGTTCCGGCACGTCGCCCCAGTCGAGGATCTTGACGGGGTTCTCCGCGATCTCGTAGAGGTCATCGAAGGTCAGGCACTCGCCGTAATCGATGATGAAGGCGGTGCCATCCGACAGGAAGGCGACCTTCACCCACTTCTTGCAGTCGAGCTGCACGTCCACAGCCATGAGAATGACGACTGGAACCACGGGGCATTCGCCATGCCGATAGGCGCTGTCCTTCGCGAGAGCGCGAACCATCTCGCCTTTGATGACGGTTTGCTTTTCGCGGAACGGCTCGCCCAGTCGAGTGCGGAAGAAGTGAGCGAGAGCACGTCCGCCTTTTTTCTGGGCTTTGATAAAATGGAGCGCGATGGCAGACCAGGTGATCTTTGGTCGCAGGCTGTAGAGCTGGCTCGTCCCAACTGACATCTTGCGCGGCTCCGGCTTGTCCTCGTCCTGGCCGAAATTGGTCTGCCGCCACTCGCGCCGCGACATCATCACGGCCTTGTCGGCCTCATTGATGCGACCGAATTGCGGGCCGGTATGGCGGCATTCGGGATTGATGCATTCATAGAAGGTGTCTGTGGCGACGCGTTGAAGATCGAAGGCACCGTCGTCATCGCGGCAGTGGTCAAACTTGAGCTGCTTGAACTCGAGTATCTGCTGATGTCCGCAATGCGGGCACGGCACGAACTCACGATGGCGGGTGCCGGTGAGGAACTCGTTCCAGAGGATGTCCTCCGCGTTTTTCGGTTTGCCGCCGTGGATGCTCTTGGAGCCGGGCACGTCCATCACGCGGTCGCGCAGATGCTCCAAAGCGTTTGCTTCGCCGCTGGCAAACTCGCGGAACTGGTCCAGCTCGTCTGTCACGACGAGGGAGGCCGATTTATTGGTGACGCTGGAGACGCTCTGCGCCCCGGCCATGTAGAGTGTGCGACCTTTGAGGTAGAGCGTTTCGAGGGTGAGCTGGCGCTCGTTCGCTGGCAGCACATCCTTCAGCGCGGCGATGCTCTTGATCAGCGGCAGCACCCGCTTCTTACTGATCTTCTTCACCTCCTTCGCGTTATCGATGCAGAAAATCGCATTGGTGCTGAAGTGAACGAACCACCAGCAGATGATGATGAAGCACGCCAGTGTGTAACCGCAGCGCGAGGGTTTCAGCACGATACACTCGTCGTAGCGGGGATCTTGGATGAAGTCGTAGAGGATCGTGGTCCAGCCTTCGAGATCCGGGTTGTAAGGGCCGGGGGAGCCGGAACTTTCCTCCGAGCTGAGGCGGACGTTCTCAATGCCCCACTGTTTGACGCTGCCCTTTGGCCGCGGCCGTAATGCCTGGCTGAACAGTCCGACGAGCCATTCGCGAAGATCGGTCATGCGGCCAGGGCGAGCTGTTCGCGGCTGATGAAGCCCCCGGCGATGAGTTCCGCGAAGCACTCGTCGATCCCCTCCTGCCAGAGCTTTTCCTCGTCTTCGTCAGACTTGGCGCTGGCGAGTCGAGGCTTGATCCGGGTGCGAACGGAGCGGATCGAATTCGCCACGGTGACCAGCATTGGCAGCAGATCCGCGCCGAGCTGCTCAACGTCGATGAGCTTGCCCTGCTTGCTGCGCATTTTGAAAACGGCTTCCTCCGCCTTGTCCACCTCGCCGCGAAGCTCCCGCCACTTCCGTTCCTTGGCCTCAATCCGCGACTGATCGGGCGGCTGCTCATTTTGTGCTTCGAGCAGCTCGTGACGCACGCGGGCGAGCTGCTCTTTGAGGTGCTGCAGGTTTTGCTCCTGCGTCGTGACGGCAGGCGTCTCAAAGCGTGGCATGCCACCGGGAGGCGGTGGCGGTGCAGCGGCAGTCTTTGAGGAGAGCGGCGGAGGTGATGACGATGCCGCCCGCGCCGCATCGAGCACGCTCTGCGGACAGCGCTGCTTCATGACGCGATCCCACCACGCCGGCATTTCGGTGGGATGGTCCAACGGCGGCAGATCCGCGCCGCCGGACGCCGTCTTGCCCTGAGTCACCCACCATTTGATGGTGCGTTCCTTTTTGCCGTAGATGGCCTCGTATTCTTTGTATGGCCGCCGGTGGTTGCCCTCAGTGAGCGACTTTGAATACGGCGCATGCTGCTGCGGCAGCAGGTGCGCGATCTCCGCCAGCTCCTCTTTCGTCAGACGCTTGCCGTCGGCGAACCGCAGCAGGATGGCGTGAATCCGCGCCTGGACGACTTCTTCGGGCTTCGCCTCGCTGATGAGCGCGGAAAGCAGGAGCTGGCGCTTGCTCTCCGGCAACGTGTCGCCGTGGGCCACGTTGGTCAGCGTGTTGCGGGCATCGGCTTCGAGACCGCGCTTCGCCAGATCTGGCGTGATGTCAGGTGCGAGCGGCATGATCACGGGCCAGGTCATCCATCCACCCGGCATGGAAATCGTGTGTCTCCTGATCGTTCAGGATCAGCATCTGTTCGAGGTTGTCACTGCTTCGAAGATTCGCGCTGCCCTCGATGATGTAGTGGTCGCCACCGGCCGTGGGCAGCAGAATCACCTTGGCGTGCGAACGCGTGATGACGATGCGGGCCTTGCCCGCCAGGATGGCGCAAATCTGCCGGTAGGTGGTGGTTTTATCAACTTGCTGGAAGTAGTGCGAGGCGACGATGGTCAGCTCGCCGATCAAGCCGGCCGTGAACAGGTTGGCGAGCTGCTCGGCATTTGCCGCCGACAGGCCGAGCGTGGCAACCCGCAGATGCGGGCATGCGCCGCGATGCGCGATGATCAGCGGAATCAACTCGCAGAGCACGAAGTCTCCGCGCAACACGCAGTGCAGCCGCTCGTCGGGATGTGCTGGAAGCAATGGCGCGATACAGCGGGCGTTTTCCGGCTGGATGAGTTTTTTGATGCCGCGCCTGCTTCGGACATCCTTCGCTTTTGCCTCATGGCGATGGAAGCGGTTTTCTGGCAGCGTGAATTTTGCGGCTGCGCGTGTCAGGTCATCGAGTCCGGTGACCGATGCGAGGCGCATGGCGTCAAGCTCCGGGAAGTCACTGGAGTGGAGCATGGTTGCCAAGCATCTTGGGGGTGAGGCCGTGAGAGGTCATGCGCTCCAGGATCACGGCGCAGTATTTGGGATCGAGTTCCGTGGCGACCGCCCTGCGGTTGACGTGCTCCGCTGCCGCGAGGGTCGTGCCTGATCCACCGAAGCACTCGAGAACGATGTCGCCTTCGCGGCTGGAGTTCCAGATCAGCCGTGCGACCAGGTGCAGCGGCTTGATCGTCGGGTGCAGGCCGTTGCTCGAATTGCGCGGCTCGCGAATGACGGTCGTGTTCCGGCTGTTGAGCAGATCATCGATCACTTCGAGGAGTTGCTTCTTTTTCAGCTTGGCGAGCTTTCCCACGCCGTCATCGATCACCGTGCTCTGGCGATAGCCGCCTTGCCAGTAGTGGGCGGCCCCTGGCTTCCAGCCATACAAGACGGGTTCGTGTTCCCACTGATAGTCCTGCATGCCAAGCGTGAACGCGCTCTTCACCCACTGGATGTTCTGGCGCATCGTCCAGCCAGCTCGCTTCGCGGCGAGTTCGTTCATGGTGCGCCACATGTCTGCGTGCGCGATGTAGATGGCCGCGCCGGGCTTGCAATGTGTGTAGGCGACTTTGAAAGCCGCCCGGAGCAACTGCTTATAGGCGCTCGGTTTCATCGAGTCATTCAGGATGGCCTGCGCTTTGGTTTGTGGCTTGCGGCCCGGTTCGGAGCGGAGATCGTTGCGGCGATCCTGGATGTGATCGTAGGCGATGTTATAGGGCGGATCGGTCCAGACCATGTCCGCGAGCTGGCCTTCGAGCAGGAGTTGCCAGTTCTCCGCCCTGGTGCAGTCGCCACACAGCAGCCGGTGCGCTCCGATCTGGTAGAGATCGCCGAGTTTCACCTGCCACTTCGCTTGCAGCTCATCGGCCTTGCTCACGAGCGATTCGGGATCGTCGTCTTTCACGATGGGAGGATCGAGCAGCATAGCCAGAGACTTCGCGTCCCACATGCCAAGCGCGGGCGGCACGCCAGCGTCGTTCACTCGTTTGGCAAGCTCCCGTAACAGCTCCTTGTTCCAGGAGCCTGTGTGGTCGTTCGCGGCGTTCATTCGCGCCAGATGCGTGGCTTCATCGTAGTCCACCACGCCCACGTCCGCATGACTGAAGCCTAGAGCAAGCAGGCGATGCTTCCGTTTCACTCCGTCCACCAGCATGCCGTTGCGCTCATTCCAGATCAGCGCCGCGAAGTAGTCATGATCAAGCGAACCATCGAGCGCGGCGATCTCTGGAGACTCGTCGCCGGGATGTTCCCGCAGAAATTCAGCATGCTCGCCGAGTTCAGCCAGCGCCTTGCGTTCGATTCTCAGGATTGCCACACGATCAGACATGACCCCGGCGCGGTGTCAAAGTAACGGTGCAAAAGTCGGGCAAATCTTCCCGTGTGAAAACAGCCTGAGGGACGTTAAACCCGCATGAATCAGGGGGTGGGGGTGTAAAAGATTCCTTACTGGGGTGGGGTGGGTGCAAGAATATCTTCAACAACGCAAAACTTGCGCCTTTTGCACGCTTTAGCACTCAGCCCGTCAGGCTATACCCCTTCATTTATCAAGGCTATCTGTTAAACTGACACTCTGACATCACTTTCCCCAGATTCAGTCACAATGAAACTTGAGGTGGATAAACTGACACTAGCGCCGCCCTAATAATAAAAAAACAACCCGCGCAAAACGTCAGATCAGGCTGGAGCCCTTGTTTTACCGGTCTTATGGCCTGACACCAAACCCAAATCAGTCCGGCTCCGCCGTCATGTTTGAAGCCGCTGGCGCGGCAACCGCCCACCCGCGCACAGTGTCGCGATCCCTCTTGTCCACCCTGTCAACGCGATCCTCTCTCAGACGAGCCAACATGGTGCTCGCTCCAGCTCGTCCAAGCAGCCTGGAGGCGGACCGGGACACGCTGCATGTCCAGCCATCGACGTTACCAGACAATAAATCCTCCAGCATCTCGGCCGACCCTTCCCACACATCAGGCTGGTTCACCCACTCGGCACCGCGCTTCTTGCGGCCGCTGGTGTTCAGCGGATGACTCAGCTCCCACAGCTTCTTCGGAATCTGCGGCAGCTTGGTGGCGGTCTGGAATTCCGCAGCATCGATCAACCTCAGCAACTGTGCGGCGGGCGTGTCGTCGAAGAGTTGCTCCGCCAGGCGCGGATGCTGGAAGCTCGCGAAGCCGAACCGCGTAGCATCCTCGCCATCGGCTTTGAGCATGGCCTCGGGGATCTGGAACTCATTCAGCAGCCAATGTGCATACGCAGGCAGCTCCTTCCTCACCTGGTCATTGAACGCCTTCTGCTCCGCCGCGCTGCGTGTCGGCATCGGCAGCGGCCGCTTCGCGACCTCCAGCATGATAACCTTGTCGCGGAAATCCGGCGTCAACATCGGGAACGCCCTCATCTTGTCAGGGTCGTTGTTCATACTCAAACTGAAGCGCCAAAACGGATCGACAGTCAGTGGGTCCGTGCGCATCAAACGCATGCGCTTCGACTCATTGGCCACGATGCGCTTGATCGACTCGCTCAAGTTCACGCGATCCGCCGCCGACCACGAGCTGGTGAGCAGCTCTTCCATCATCAGGTGCTCGGCCCCCATCATGTCGGCATTAAAGGAATCGTCACCCATCAAGAACGCCGTCGGGTCCGCCTTCCGGCCGCCCAGCAGCGGCGTAATGATGTTGACCTGGAGTCGGCTCTTGCCACAGCCGACCGGCCCCGCAAGAACCATCGCATGTCCCGGCTTGTAGCTGCCCGGCTCGCCATACATCAATGATTCGTAGCCGATCTTGCACCAGGCGTGAAAGTAAACGCTCTGATCCACATCACCCTGCCCCAGGCTGAGCCGGTCCTCGATCAGCGCCTTGATCGTCGGCCACTCGCCCGCCACCGGCTCCACCAGTCGCGGCGACATGCGGATCACCACGCGACGGCCGTCGCTCAGCTCGCGCACACCGGCACGATAGCCGGCCAGCGCAGGCAGCACCTTCTCCACACATCGATGTTGTCGCGCATGCAGCAGCACGCGGTCCATCTCGCTCAGTCGTTCCTTCTCCCGTGTCTTTAGCGCGATCCATCGCCCCGGAATCATGCGCGCCAGTTGCTTGATCGACGACACCGGCCAGCGGCTCCACAGCTCATTCTCCTTGCCCGTCTTCACCACGAAGGAATCCCCCCCATCGTTCTCCCACCAGAGGTTCAGCTCCTTGCAAATTTCCTCCTCATCAAAACTCTGCGCCGCAGGTGCAGCCGCATCGCCAGGCACATGCACAGCGGCCTCGCCGTCCTTGCCCTTCTTGGCGCGGCCGTCGCGTGGATTCGATGCCTTTGCTGTCGCCTTTTTAGCCACGGCCTCTTCCTCCTTTGCTCATTATGTTCATGAACAGCGCCTCTGCCGTGGCCACACTCACAGCATTCCCGATCTGCTTCACCTGATCACCCTTGTTGCCTGCGAAGAGATAATCCATACCGAAGCCCATCGCCTGCTTCAGCTCATACGGCTGCAACATCCGAAACAGCACATCGACGACATAGGTTTCTCCATCGATCTCCACCGACGGCATGCACAATCCAAAGCGATCCTTGGTCGTGATCGTGTCGAGCGGCTGATGAATGGAGCTTGCCCCGCCGGTGCCGTAGAACTTGGTCAGAAAAGGCTCAGCCAGCGCGATAGCACCACTCGTCGAAATCGTCGGCATCGGCTCACTCACCGGCCGCGCCGCAGCACAGCTCTGCTGTCCGATCAACAGCGCCTCACACAAGCCCAAATGTCCACCGCTAGCTGTGAACGTTGGCAGCGGCCGATGCGTGCTTTGAGCCGTGTTGTCGAGTTGCTGCGGTTTCGTGCCACGCAGATTGATCAACCAAGGCTCAGCCAGCGCGTGCCTGGCTTCTGTGGTGATGGTCGAGAGAGGCTTTTCAACCGAGGCCGCTCCGGCATCTTTGTTGGCCAGATGATCAATGGGCATCACGAACGGCAGGCCGGAGAACTTCTTCAACCCCGCCACGATTCGCCTCATCGTGTTCGCCGAGAGCGGTTTCTTCCGTTGAAGAATACTCTGCCCTTTCATCCCCCAATCGATCACCTCACGCGCTGGCTTCCAGTGTCCCGCATGCGACGCATCGGGCCACGTCGGACGCCGCCGCTTCCAAGCTTGCACAAACAATCGTGTGCGCGACGTCGCATCACCAAAGTCCGCCGCATTGAGGAGCTGATGATCGACGCGATAGCCGAGTGAATCAAACGCCTGCAGCAAGGCCAAAAAAGTCTCACCCTTCCGGCTCTTGAGCGCCTTGCCTTTGCGCGTCAACGGTCCCCACTGCTGAAACTCCTTTACGTTTTCGATCACGATGAAATCCGGCGTCACCGCCTCAGCCCATCGCACCACATGCCAGGCGCTCGCACGGCTTTGGTCCGACATCGGCCGCCCTCCGCGAGCAATGCTATGGTGCGTGCATTCCGGTGAAGCGGCCAGGATCGACAGCTTACCACCAGGGATCACCTTGCGCGGATCGACACCATCCAGCGACTCGCACAGATGTCGCACGTCAGGATGGTTCAGCGTGTGCGTGTCGATGGCCAGGTTCCAATGATTCACCGCCAGCATGTCCAGCTTCACGCCGCTGCGTGCCGCAGCTCTCAGCATGCCCGTGGTCGTTCCTCCGGCCCCACAAAATAAATCGGCAGCCATTCTCATCCCCCAAAGCCCTCCTTCCATTCACAGAAGGCATCACGCACATCATCGAGCACTTCCGCTGTGCAATGCGCCAGGTCGTTGCAATCCTTCACCGGCGATCCATCCGCCTGCAGCAGACCAGGCGCGAGGATCTCACCGTCCGCATCTAGCACGTCGCCGAAAAAGAACGTCTTCACCGCCGCGCCCGCCTCGGTGAGCTGCTCTGTCCAGCGAGCCGCCGCGTCACAGCCAGGTCGCGAGTGACGCACACTCTCCGTGCCGTCCTTCCGCTGCGTCACCTTCGTTTGCAGTTCATCATTGTCGCACAGGATGCGCACTCGCTTGCCCTTGAAATAGGGCAGCGCCACGTCAGCGATGCGGCCGTGCGCACCCAGCATGCAGCAAACGGCCACGTCCTTCAGTCGCTCAAAGAAATACAAAAAATGATACGCGGCCAGCATGTCGGCCCCGCCTTCCACCAGCAGCACATTCGCACGATTCCCCATCTCGGCCGCGCCGATGGGCCACGTCGCCGTGCCTTCCGTCCAGCTCTTGAACGGCTTGCGTTCCTTCGACGCCTGGCTGCCCGCCTTGTCGTCCGCAGCCTTGGCGAAGGATCGAGGCACATACAGCTCGCCGTCGAGCCGACGAAACTGCGCCACCCAGCGTGAGTCATCCGTGACCACCCAGGCCGGGAAACGCGGCAGCGGCCGGCACTCCGCTTGATCCTGCTTGCAGCCGAACCAATGCGCCTCACAGGGACTCATCCAGCGGTTCTGCGCACGACTCAGATACAGTGGCCATTCCGCAAAGCCGACGCGATGCATCACACTCGCCGCGATCCGCACACCCTCCACACTCAGCCCGCGCAGCTTCGCCAGCGCCGCGATCTCATCCTCCCGCAGCGCCCGCATCCGGGGCAGGCGGGGTTTTTCCCCTTTTTCAAATCGTCGCGCCCCTGTCAGCGCCGTCAGCACCTTCGCCTTCGGCTTCTCCCATGCCACGCCTTGAATGACCGGCGTCAAACCGACCAGCGACGCCAGTTGGTTCACTGCCTCCACATGGCTGACACCTTGACGCTGTTCATAAAAAGCAAAAATGTCACCGCTCCATCCGCAGCCAAAACAGTAGGCGCGATCCGGCGCGCGGCCCCCGATCAAAAACGAGCCCGACTTCTCCTCGTGGAATGGACAGCGACAGCGAAACGCCCGCCCCTCGCGCCGTCCCTCGATCCCGCACTTCGCGCACACCCCCACCATCGAGAGGCGCTGGCGGATGCCTTCACGAAGTTCATCGAGTTGGCGGCTGGTTGGCTCATGCATCGCAGGGGCAGATCAAGGTTGATGCTTAACGATGTAGTCGCGGCAGTCCTGTTGCAGCGCGCCCAGCGCCTCCAGCAAATAGGCTCCCAGCGGCTCGCTGGTGCGCTGCCACCAGCCATCGTCCCACAGCCACAGCAGGTAGCTTGCAGGCACGTCCTCAAGACGCTTGCCCTGGTGCTTGCCGAACGGCATCAGGCTGTCGTCAGTTAAGGCGGCAGCGTTCACGCTTTATGCCCCCCCCCCCCCCGCGGCAGCATCGGTTGCGCGGGATCGTTCTCCGGTGCAGGCAGCTCCAGCTTCAGTAGCACGCCATCCTTGTTCATCGTCCCGGCAAAGAGCATCTGCTTCAGCCAGTCATGCGGCTGCATGTCGAATTCCCGCGCCTTGTTCTTGAGCGCCTGGCCGATCCGGTCAGGCAAAGTGAGTGAGAGTGTCATGGTCGTGTTGGTTTGGTTGGTTGCAGTTCGGGCTTCAGCCCGTGATCGTCTCGCGCAAGGCGCGGATGGCATTGATGGTGCAGCCGCGGTCTTCATCGGGCACCGGCAGCACGCGGATGGAAGCCTCCATTGCAGCGAGCTCCTCATGTGTCTCAGCGCCGACGAGTCCGACGAGAGCGCTGCGCAGCTTGGTATTGTCAGCTTCAAGCTTCCGCATCGGATGCTTCTCACACACCCTGATGTGCGCCGTCAGAATGTCGTGTCCAGCGGCGGGCGTGTCTTGCGGATATTCGTGGCCACAATACACGCACGTCAGAACACGACCTTCGCCCGGCGGCCGCCACGTATGCTTGTGATGCGGGTCGGGTTCAATCCACTGATCGCCTAGAGCCGCCTTTGCAGCTTCGATACTCACCCGCGTCCCCTCCAGTCGCGGGCCGCGTTTCCGGCGGAGGCGCGGAACACGCGGATCTTCCACATCCGCGTCGTATGTCAAAATCATGACGCGCTTCACGTCGCTTCCGGCGTGATACGGCGCGTTCAATTCCAAGGCTTCGTCGTAACACACCTCGCAGTTGAAGTGCCGCATCAACGCCTCCTTGTTCAGCGTTTTACCTGTCGCCGGGCCACCGACGATGATGATGAATTCACAGATGGGTTTCATGGTCGTGTTGGTTTGGTTGTTGGGTTCGTCACTTCGGTCATTGCTGTCACTTCGCGCCCTTCGCCTTCTTGGCGGCCTTGTAGATCTTCACCCGCAGCGCGTCCCATGCCTTCCGCTTCTTCGTGCCCTCCGGCGGCATGGGACCGATGATCTCCGACCACGGCACCCCCGCCTTCGCCCTCGTCACCTGCGCGTCAAACTCACCGGCCGACGCCGTTGCTTTCCAGTCATCTTTCGGCGCAGCCTTCTTCGCCGCCGATGCAGCATAGTCCTTCGCATTGGCGCTCGTTCCCTTGCCTCGTGGGCCGCGTCCCATCATACCCGGACCCTTGTCGCCATCGAATGCCTCCAGCCACTCAGGCCCAGGCTCGCCAGCCTTGATCCCACGCTTCGCGGCGGTCATGATGGGACCATCTCCTCTCTCCGGACTCAGCACTTTGCCCTTCGCCACCGCGTCGGCGGCCGCCACGGTTTCATTGACCTGCTCAGTGCTCCAGTTGTCTTTCGGCCCTGATTTCGGCGCGGGGTTGTCCTTCGGCCTCTTCGCCTTTTCCTCGCCATCCAGCAACGCCTTCGCCCTGCGCTCCAGCTCACTCTGCTTCAGGCCGCACAGGCCCACGAAGCTCTGGAAATCCGGATCTTTCGCGCCATTCAAGTGCAGCGACTTCGCCAGCAGTGCCAGCACCGTCATCGCCATCATCTGCGGCGCGGTAGCGCAGTTCTCCGCCACCCATTTTTTCAGCGGCTTCTCCAGATCGTAGGCGCTGGCCTTTTTGTCGCGATCCAGCTCAATCGCCGCCGCCATGAACTTCAAGCCGTCACTTCCCGCATTGCCCAGCGCAGTCGTGAACAGCGCCATCTGGAAGCGCTCGTCCGCCTTCACCCGCCCGCTGGTAATGGCCTCGCGGATCTCGCGGACGCCCTCATCGAGGGCGATCTTGTCGATCTTCTGCTGCCGCAGCTCCTTCTTCCGCAGCTCCTTCGCATCGGCCTCCGCTTTGAGTTCGGCGGGCGACTTCTCCGCCTGCTCAGTCTCGCTTGACTTCTTCGCCCGCAGCGCCTTCTCACCCACCGGCTTCGCGTCCTTCGCCAGCGCCAGCTCCACTCGCATCCCCGTATGCGACTGCCGCGCCACGATCACCGGGATCTCGCTGCCCTTCAGCAGCGCCCGCCAGGTGCGTCCGTTGGCCGAGTAACTCAGGTGTCCGACCTCATGGTATTCCGGCTTCGCATCCAGCCACACATACTTGCTGCCGTTCGCGATCTCCTGCCGCGACGGATGAAATGCCTTCTTTGCCTCCGCATCGTCCAGCACCTTCAGCCCGTCCATCATCGCTTGGCGCTTCTGCTTCGACCACACCGCGTCCAGCTTCGCCTTGTGGCACTTGGGCAGGGTGCAGAGGTTCGCTGCCGCGCCTGTGGTCTGCTCGAAACCTTTGCGTGGTCCGGAATTCCGGACCACCGCTTTGAGGCTCGCCCCCTCAATGTTCCCGCTGAGGAACGGACAGCTCTCGCAGGCCCCGCCAAAACACCGCGTCATGACCCCGTCCACTTCCTCCTGCTTCTCTGGCACCAGGTCCGCGTCACTCAGGCTCCACGGCACCTTGGCCAGGCTCACCATGAATTCCTGTCTCACCAGCTCACGCGCCTGGACGAAATTCATCGGCACCTGCTGATACTCCGGCTTCAATACTTTCGCCGCCGCCGCCGGCCGCAGTTTTGGATCGGGGATGCGGCCCACCACCATCGCCACGCTCAACGCCACCGTGCCGCTGTCCACCGCTTCCATCAGCTCCTTCGGGCAGGCCAACAGCTTGAGGTGATCATCGATGTGGTTCGTGGTCTTGGAAGCCAGCTTAGCCACCGATTCCCGCGTGTGCATCAGCTTGCCTGACTCATCCCGCAGCTTGAGCAGTCGCTCATAGCTGCGTGCTTCCTCGCTTGGCGTCAGATCCTCACGCTGGATGTTCTCCGTGAGCACGATGTTCTCCGCCTGCGCATCGCTCAGCTCTCGCAGGATGACGGGAACCTCCTTCAGCTCTGCCATTTTGCCGCCGCGCAGGCGGCGCTCGCCACACACCAGCTCCAGCGGCTTGTCCGCCGCCACACGGCGCACCGTCAGCGGCTGGATGATGCCGTTGATGCGGATCGAGTCCGCCAGCTCCTGCATCGGCTGCGGATCGAAGTGCTTTCGCTCCTGGAACGGTGAGGGGAGGATGTTGTCGATGGGCCAGAGCAGGATCTCCGGCGGCAGCGCCGGTGGTGGTTGTGATGGTGTTGTTGTGTTCATGCAGTGTTCGTTGGTTCGTTGGTTTGGAAAAATCACGCCGCCCTGTCGCGGCCCTTGGCTCGGTTCCGGTTGCCCTTTTGCGCCTTCGCGCAGTTGCGGCGGTTGCTCTCCGAGCGTGCGCCCCCGGCATTCCGCCAGCCTCGCGCCCCGCTCGCGGCCACCGGCGCTTCAAACTCGCGCATCTCTCGCTTCGAGGTCGTCGCGCGGCGCTCGCCCAGCGCCCGTGCGACCGCCGTCTGGCTCATGCCGATCTCGCGCAGCGACTCAGGGTCCACCCTTCGCACCAAGGCCAGCCACTTGCGCGTCACCGCATCCGCCGTGCCGCAGCCGTGGCAGGTGTAGCGGATGATGCTGCGGAAGTGCTCCAGCTTCAGCGCGTGGTCATCTCCATCTTCTTCGCTCAGCAGCTCCGTCAGCGCCACTTCGCGGCGGATCTCCACGCGGTCAGGCAGCTCGTCCTCGTCTTCCATCGACGGTGCTCGCTCCACGAACTCCACCGCGCCCAGGCGCACCCCCAGCGCGTTCACCGCCAGGAACATGTCCGTCAGCGCCGTGCAGGCACGATCCCGGCCGCGGCGCGTCTTCATCGCCTGCTTCAGCGTTTGCAACACCGCATCCAACTTTTCAAACAGCTCCTCAGTGCTCGCCCCGTCGATCATGCCGCCTCCTTCCTGTTCGCCGCAGCGAAGGATGAATCCTCGTCTTTGAACGTGTCGTCACCGATCACCGCCAGGTCATGCTTGAAATGCTCAAAGTCACGCTCGCTGCAAGGCGCGGGACTCGCTGAGTCCCTTCGGCCACACTGCGCCAGCTCCAGCGTCTCCGCTGTCACCGGCGGCGGGCGTTGCTCCAGATCCCCGATCATGCGCAGACTGCCGAGACACACCTTCAGCCGCGTTGCCTCGCTGGCGATGATGATGAGCTGCACCTGGAGTTCGCTGTAAAGATTCGGCGGCACAATGCCTCTCAATGCCCGCAGTTGCGCGCTCGCGGCACGCTCGGCGCTCATCAGTGTCTCCTGGCATTGAGTCAGTTCGGTCGCCAGGCTCATGAGACCCCTCCTCTCTGTGCCTTGTGCAGCTCACCCTCAATCACACCGCCTGCCACGCTGTTCACCACCAGCAGCTCTTGCAGCCGCTCGTCATCCAGCAGGCACTCGAAAGTCGTGCGGTGGGCTAGGTCCACCGTCAGGTTCAGAATCACGCCACTCGGCCCGGTGCAAAGCAGCGTGTAGCGTCCCGGCACCAGCCGCGTCATGCCTTGACGTCTGAACTGCGCATCGCTCATGCCGCGTGCTTCCTCCGTTTCAGTTTCCCGCCCGCAAAGCTCTCCGCATGCAGCACATCCGCCCGGCCATACAGCGCGCTCCAGCCCCGTGCGCCCTTCAGCGACCGCAGCCCCCAAGCGCGGCACTTGCGGCTCAAATACAGCAGTTGCAGCTCCGCGCTCGACGCCTCCACATGCCAGCGCTCGCACAGCTCCAGCGCCGTCAACGGCCGCGTCATGTCCTCCGCAGCCGGAGTGCCGCCAGCCAGCCTCTGCTCGATGCTCTCTAGCTTCGCCAGGATCAGTTGCAGTTCCTCGCTCATGCTTCCTTCGCGGCCTCCGCCCGCTGTTTCACGACCTGCCACGCCTCAGCCTTGAGCTGCATGCTGCTGCCATGCAGCTCGCTTGCGATCTCCTCCCGCATCAGCACTCGCGTGATCGCCACGCAGGTGGACGGTGCCTCGATCTCGTCATCAAAAAAGACGATCACTCCCGCCCGGCTCTGGAGTCGCACATGCACCTTCATGCTCCCGTCCCTCCATTCTCCGTTGCCTTCGTTGTCTCCTGTTCAAATTCTGGTGTCAGGCTGCGCTGTAGCTCCCCCAGCGTCCGCGTCACCTGCGCCGCCCGCAGCGCATCCGCGTAGTCGTCGAGGTCCGTCGTCGTCAGCGCGGCCTCCACAAACAGCAGCGCCACCCGGCTCTCCACCCGGCATGCATTCACAATCTCCCGCAAATCCTCCAGCCCCACTCTCACCCGCTTCAATTCCGCATTCGGCATTCCGCATTCGTCATTCCCACTGGCTTCCCACCGCAGCTCCGCCTCGATGTCGTGTTGCCGCACACGCCTCACCGCGATTACGATGCCGAGGACGCTCAGGCTCAGCAGCAACCCCAGCACCATGCCTTGCGGCAGCGGAGCCATTGCCATGATTCTCCCCGTCTCCATGTCTCCGAGTCTCCACGTCTGGCCGCTCGCCTGCCGCACGCAGCTCCACAACCACCCGCACAGCGCCGCCAATGCCAGCAGCGTCAATCCCGTCAACACGGTCCTGCCCCACGTCCTCGGCACCCTGCGGCGCTCGCAATGCGTCACCGGATTATTCACGCTAAACAGCCGGTTGCTCATGGCTCGTGCCCTCCCTGGTTCTCCAGCGCCTGGTAAGCTGGAGCAGCCTGCAACGCCCGCTCCGCCCTCACCCACGCCACAATCGCATTCTGCGCTGCCAACATCGCTGGCGATTGACCTGGATCATGGCGCTCAATCGAGCACAGCGCAGCTTCCAGCCTCTCCGGCGGCAGCTCTGACAGCACGCTCCAGATGTAGCCAGACACCATCGCCAGAAAGCACCCCGGCTTGTCCAGCGCGACTACCAGCCGGTTCGCGTCTCGAAATGACGCAATGAACCTGCCCAGCAGCGAAGCTTCCACCATCTCCACTCGTTGTTCCTGCGTGATCACGCTGCCACCTCCTCACTCGATTCAGCATTATTGTAGAGGTTGCGCACATGCACGCTCCGCGTGAAGGACGGCCCCCCGATGCCGTCAGATGCAAAGCGCACGCGCCACATTTCACGGCCATCGTCGCCATCGCCGACCTTGCTCAGCAGGATGCAGTCGCCTTCGACTTCCTTTTCCGTCGCAGGATCTTCGTAGCAGCACACCACATCACCCATCGCCAGCGGCCGCTCGCATGGTTTCGCGGGCCTCTCCTCTCCGGCCTTCAACTGCCACACATGCCATTCACCGGGCCGCAGTTCGCGGATCACATACCGCCACTCAGGCAGGCACCGGAAGTCTCTGGCGCAGTCCATCACTGCATCTTCCCGGCTGCCGTGCGTCACGAAATCGCTCGGTCCTGACGGCTGGTCCGCATCGCCCTTGATCTCAAGAATCTCGGGCTTGGCCTTTTCGCAGACCTGTTGCGCGGCGAGGGCTTCAGCCTCTTGCCAGCACCTCCCCTTGCAAATCACTCCCGTTTCGCAATCCAGCCAGGCCACCGCCCCGTTGACGCTGTGATGCACCTCATAAACGAGTTGATAAGTGTTGGTGATTTTGCGCGGCCCGTAACCGCCCTCTTGAGCGCGGAGCATCCACAGCATCGTCGCCGCGTTCTCAAGAGCCAGCTCACTCCCTGAGCAGGACAGCGCTGTTCTCACACTCGGCTTCTCACCAGCCTCGCCCCAATCGGTGGTTTCAAACAGGTGAAACTCCGCATAGTCATCCCACTTCGCTCGCGGCTCCGCCGTCACGATTTCCTTGAGCTGATCGATCCGCAGAATGCGTCCGAACGAATGACTGCGGATTCTCGCAGCGGCTTTGACCAGACTGGTTGGAAGCTTGCCCTCCGGCTTGCGTGATGATTTCGGTTTGGTTGTCATGCAGTTTCTTGGTTGAAAAAGGACCGCCTGATTCCCCGGCGGCGCGGTAGGGGCGCTCTAGCGGCCTCGTCGCTGGCAGGGTTCTCGCCCCATCCACTCTCCGGTCGCTGTGTCCGCGCCCTGGTGTCTCGACCCCGCCTGCCCGGCGGGAGGGAATTCGTTCATGTGAGCCTGCGCCGTTCACGCTCCGGCACCGCCAGCAGCAGCCCTTGCAGCATCGCCCGCCGTGCGCTGCGGTGCCGCAGCACCGCCAGCGCACAGCCCCGGCACACATGCCTGGGCACCTCCAGCTCCCGGAAGGCCCGCGCCATCAGCCGCGTCCCCCGTTCCTTCAAAATCATGCGTTTCGTCTTCATGCAGCGCGTCGTGTTGTGTGTTGGTGGATCGCCTCATTCAGCCCGTGCAGCAGGCTCTCCAGCTCCCGGCAGATCAGCGGCACCCCCGTCTCCCTCGGGTCCCAGATCAGCCGCCCCTCGCACCGCCGCACATGCAGCAGCACCCGCTCCGGGTTGCGTGCATTCCAGCGCTTCTTCGCCGCATACTGCTTCGCCCGGTAGGCCGGGTTCGCCCGCCGCCGCGCATGGCACGCCGCATTGTGGCAGACCTTGCAGCGGCTTTGCAGCCGGTCCCCCAGCCCCGTCTGGCGGTAGAAGTCCGCCTCGGCCTTCTCCAGCCCGCATTTCAAACAGCGTTTCAT
>JAYVIO010000139.1:0-15155 GCA_043770175.1 Verrucomicrobiales bacterium
GACGCGGCTTCACGGTGCCAAAAGGCACGCTCGAGTATGTTCACGACTTCATTCTAACGAAGCCGCCGCCCAAGCGGGATCGGTGTGATCTCGCGATCCTCGTCGTGAAGCGCATCAGCACTGGCAAGGACACGGCCAATGACGCGCGTCTGCCGGTGGCGAATGCGAAACTCATCCTCCAGCCGACGGGGAATCTGCCCACGCCGGTCAATCAGCCCTTCGTAACCGATGCGAAGGGCGAATACATCGCCAAGCTGCTCGGGGAAGGGGATTACACCGTCGCCATTGATGCACCAGAGTGTGAGCCCTTCACCGGGCCGCTGACCGTGAAGTGTGACAAGGACGGCGAGGTCATCTTTGAACTCCAGCCCTGCAACGAACTGCTGCATGGCTATGTGCGCGCGATGCTGACCGATGGCTGGGGCAGTTCCGCAGCGGCGAAAGCAGCGGCGGATCGTGCTTATCAGCGCGCGTTGAAGGCTGATGGCAAAGGCGATAGCGCCGTCAACTACGCCTTTGCGCTCGCACAGCTCAGCGCGGGCGACTACATCGCGGCACAGCAGAGTCTGGCGGCGGCGGTTGGGAAGAAGCAGGACGGCACGGTGTGGGATCGCGCCTGCGAGACGCGGTTGTGGATGAACCTCTGCCTGCATCAGCCAGCGCAGGCGCTGCGCGAGATTCGTTCGCTGGTGCAGAATCACTATGCCACCCGAGCTGTCACGCCGGCCGTAAAAGATACCGCGCATGTGTGCGGCATCGCCCTGGGTTTGTTCAAAGGTCCGTGGAAGGATCAAATCGGCCCAGGCGATGCCGTGCTGCTGGAAAGTGAGCTGCTCTCCGCGCTTAAAGGTGAATTGCAGACCGAGTGCGCGAAGGCCCGCGATCATGTGGCCGTCGAATACGGCAAACTCAAATCCGCAGAGGACGCAGCGCGCAGCACTCTGATGGCAGCAGCCACGGAGAAGCGCAACACCGAGATCGCACGCATGGCGGAGCGCCAGACGGTGATCAGCAAGGATGTGGCCGCGCTCGATGCGGACATCCAGATGCTGCAGGCCACGGTGAACGCGGCAGATCAGAATTATCGCATCCAGGCCACCGGTTTCATGCAGCAGCGGCAGCAGAACGCCGCACAGCTCGCGCCGATGCAGGCGCGCATGCAGCAAATCTCCGCCTGCATGGCGCAGGACCAGGTGAATCTGCGGGGCGCACAGCAGCAGCCGATGCAGCAGACGCCGACGACGCAGCCCGGCATGCGTCCGGGCATGATGCAGCCCGGCGGCGGTCAAGCCATCCTGGCGGAGATTCAGCAGCATCAGATTGAGATTCAGCAGCTTCAAGCGCAGATGGTGGTCATTCAAAATCAGGATGCGCAGATGGCTGCGCAGATCGTGAACCTGCAAAATCAGTTCAATGCCAGCGTCGGTACTGCGCAGGCCAGCCTGAACATTAAATTGCGCCAGCGCGAGGTGATGGCGAACGAGTTCGACATGCTCGACCGCCAGCGCACCGCGCCGTTTGACCCCGCCGCCTTTACCACGCCGGAAATCGACGACCTCGTGCGTCGTGAGAACTCACTCAAGACCTACGACGATCTGCCGCTGGAGCCGCGCCGCGAGGAGTTGCTCGATCAATTCGACTGCGGCGCTGCGAAGGAGGCGAAACGGCCCGCAAACACGATGATGCCGGTCTCGATCAACGAACCCGCCTTTACAGTGAAGCGTCCGACATCAACTTCGCCCACCACGATGTCGACACCATCGCGTCCTTTGCCAGCCTTGGCTCCGCTCACGCCGACGCTTTCTCCTGAAATGCCAACGTCAACACCGGTTTCTCAAAATCCCGGCATGCCGCCGCTCAAACCGCTGCCTGCTGCCGCCACGGCGGTCAAACCGCCGCCGAATCTCGGTGATCCGGCCGAAGTGGTCGTTACCAACAATCACACCGGCGCTGTGCGCATCTTTGGCCTCGCGCCGGGAGCAGAGAACCAGCAGTTCGTACGCTCTCTGCAATCTGGCGAGGAAGCCATGATCCCTGCCAAAATCGGCCAGACCTTCATCATCAAAGCCACCACCGGCGGTCAGGAACTGCAACGCCGCACGATCAGCAAGAAGCTGGAAGTGCTGAAGCTCGGTGGATCACCGCAGTGAGGGGATCACGCATGCCGTCCTTTGAACGTCAGCTCTGCGATGCCTGATTTGTCGAGACCGCCGAGGCCGAGTGCGACCATCTTGTCGTATTGAGCCTTCGTGGCGTCGTTCAGCGGCAGATTGAGACAAGATGTCAGGCATTATGTGTAACGTGTGCTTGACGCCAACCCACTTTGGCCCATTTTCCACCGCCATGAAAGCCGTCCAAGCCATTGATCCTCAACCACTCCCGCTCGAAGAGCAGCTCCTTGGCGTCAACGCCAAGACCGGCCTCTACCCCGGCGCGCGATCGTGGTCCGGCGGGCGGCGGCGCATCCTGGGCAGGGGGCCGTTGGAGTCCTACTGCTACCACGTCATGTCGCGCACCTGTGGCGGCGAGGTGTTCTTCGATGATGTCGAGAAGGAGGCGCTGCGGCGGGTGCTGTGGCGCATGGCGGAGTTCTGCGGCCTCAAAGTCGTGACCTACTGCGTGATGGAGAATCATTTTCATCTGCTGGCCGAGGTGCCGCAACGCGACAGCTGGCTGCAACGCTTCGAGGGGCCGCAGGGCGAGGCAAAGCTGCTCGAGCACCTGCGCATCCTCTACAGCAAGACCTACGTGGGCCTGCTGCGCGATGAACTCGCTGATCTGCGCCAGCGCGGCCTGGAAACGCAAGTGCAGCAGAAGCTGGCGGCGATCAAGCGGCGCTTCTGCGAGCTGTCATTGTTCGTGAAGGAAGTGAAGGAGCGCTTCAGCCGCTGGTTCAACAAGCGGCGTGGCCGCAAGGGCACGTTGTGGATGGACCGTTTCAAAAACGTGCTGGTGGAGGGCAAGGGCGAGGCGCTGCGCACGATGACCGCCTACATCGACCTCAACCCGGTGCGCGCCGGCCTGGTGAAGGATCCGAAGGACTACCGCTGGTGCGGCTACGCTGAAGCGCTGGGTGGCAGTCGCCGGGCGCAGCGTGGGCTGTGCAAAGGCATCAGTAAACCGGTGGACGGCTGGCAGGATGCGGGAGTCGCCGAGGCGTATCGCTGCATCCTGTTCGATGCAGGGCGCGAGGTGAAAGACGCGCAGAACGCGACGGTGGTGGAACGCGGCGTGAGCGTGGAGTCCGCACGGGCGGTGCTGGCCGAGCGCGGGAAGTTGAGTACGGCCGAACTGGTGCGGCTGCGGGTGCGTTATTTCAGCGATGGCGTAGTCTTGGGCAGCAAGGCGTTTGTGGAAGGCATCTTTGAAGCGCAGCGGGAGAAATTCAGCCCGAAGCGCAAGCGCGGCGCCAGACGCCTCAAGGAGTCCGATGCCGGGTTGTATGCGCTGCGGCAACTGCGAGTGCGACCGGTGGGATGAGCGGCGCTAGATGGAGGCCTCCATCCGCACTCCCATGAGTGCGGCCCCGTTGAAACGGTTTCTTAGGATGTGAAGAGTTCGGTGTTCATGGTCGCCGCCCGTGAGGGCGGCGCGGTGATCGCGGTGGTGATTACGCGACGATGGGGTGCAGGTTGGCTTTGCACCATTCGCCGTTCTGCTTGGTGACGCCATCGGGGTCATCGACGGCGACGTGGGCTTCGTCTTCGCAGATGATCCAGCCGGAGTAGTCGCGGGCGACGAGCCATTCGGTGATCTTGTGGAAGTCGAGCTTGCCGGTGCCCATCTGCGCCCAAGGTTCGGCGCCGTTGCCGGAGAAGTCCTTGTAGTGAATGTGGTTCACGAGGTGCTGCCATTTGTTGAGCGTGGCGATGACGTCCATGCCGCCACGGATGATGTGGCCGACATCGGGGGTCCAGCCGGTGACCTTGGGGTCGAGGCTGCTGAGGACGACATCGTAGTCCTCCTGCGTGCGGACGAGGGAGGCGGGCGGGCTGTTCGGATGGTAGGAGGCCTTGATGCCAAGGTCGGCGGCGCGTTTGGAGACGGCGTTGACGTTTTTGGCAATGTTCAAGCGGCGGCTCTGCAGGTTGTTTTTGCGACCGCTGGGCAGGGTGACGGTGCCGAGCATGGAGCCGGGGAAGTGCTTGAGGAGATTGAGGGTGAAATCAGCGGCTTCCTTTTCGTTGGGCGCTTCGGTTTCGCCATCCCAGGCGCAGACGAGGGCGAGGCCGGCGAGCTGCATGTTGTGCTTCTGCAGCGTGTCCTTGAGCTTGATGGGGTCGCAGAAGTCACCGAGCCAGTATTTGCAGCAACCAAGGGCGCTAGTGGAGATTTCGAGCACCATGGGCTCGATGCCGGTGAAACCCGCTTCTGCGGCGACCTTGATCATGTGGTCGAGTTTGTTGTCGTAGCCTTTGCCGGTGCCCTGCATGAACCAGGTATAGACTTCGGAGCCGAATTGGATTTTGCCCATGGTGTGTTGGTGGTGGAGAGGTTGCGTTTGGAATGAACAGCGGGCGCGATGGCCAGCAGGCGCGCATTTGAGACGAACGGTGGCGGATTGTCGAGAGGCAAAACGCGGGAGAGGCAGTCAAGCTGGGCTGCGCCAGTCAAGGAGTCCAGAAGCACGACGCTTGACTCCTTGACCGTTGACGGCGCAGCCGCCTTGACGGTTCTCGTGCCCTTAATCCGCCGTCTCCGGCGGCGGTGGCAGCGCGGAGGGAATGTCCATGCTGTCGCGGTGGCGGAGATCATGCAGGATCTCGGAGGGGATGAAGGTGCTGTCGCGCTGCTTGGTCTTGGTGAGGGACATGGGGATGCGAAGGGTACCGCGAGTCAGCCCGCTGC
Organism: Verrucomicrobiales bacterium; assembly: GCA_043770175.1. GTDB lineage: Bacteria > Verrucomicrobiota > Verrucomicrobiia > Verrucomicrobiales > Verrucomicrobiaceae > Prosthecobacter. The sequence continues at coordinate 4,849 of JAYVIO010000139.1, forward strand.
GGCGCATGATTTCCACCTCGGCTTCGAGCACGATGTCGCGTTGCTTCTTGGCATCGAGGTTGATGTTTGGCCCGAGCAGCAGACTGGCGCGGGTGCGGCCGGTGGTTTTCGTGGGCTTGAACTCGGCGCGGCCGGCAAAGCCGCGTGCTTCCATCGGTGCCTCGAACTGGTCTTTGCTGCTGAGTCGCAGGCGTTTGATCTCAAACCAGCGCTGATCGCCGTCCTGCCCGAAGGCATGGATGCGAAGCTGATAGGGGCCGATTTCGGAGACCAGGGCACCGCCGACGACCATGGCGCTGAGCGCAACGCCGGATTCGGTGACCTGCGGCATGAACTCCGCCCGGAAGGCGCTGCCGCCGACTTTCGGAGCCGGGCTGGTGGCCGTGTACTCATGCCGGGTGGTGAGAACGTGGACACAGGAGGGCAGCAGGAGGATGCACAGCAGGGAACGCAGAGGACGCATGAAGGTCAACATGGTGGGGTGAGCTGGGATGGCGAGGTAGAATTGGGGAATACTCGTTCTGAGGGCGCAAAGGGTGGAATAGGTTCAGTGTTTCATCAATATCGTGGTCACTCCCATGCAGGAGCCGGGCGCGTCCTGCTGCTTGGGGGCGCTGAATGGCGCATCGCAGATTGCAAAGCGCAGTCGCCGCAGCTAATGCGCGGCGCATGATTCGGAACCTCCTGCTCGACTGGTCCGGCACGCTGGCGGATGACCTGCCCAGCGTGCTGTGTGCCGTGAACGGCATGCTGCGCTCCGCCGGACGCGCGGAACTGACACGCGAGGAGTTCAAAACGCGTTTCCGACTGCCTTACACCGAGTTCTTTGAAGAAATGCTACCCGGCGTGCCGCTGGAGCGCCTGCAGCAGCTCTATCTGGAGCATTTCCCGCATGCGCATGAAGGCGTGGCACTGCTGCCGCATGCGGTTGAGTTCATCCGCTACGCTGCTGCCACGGGACGGCGCATGGTGGTGCTGAGCAGTGCGCCAATGCAGCATGTGGAGGCGCAGGCACAGGCGCTCGGCGTGAAGGATGCGTTTGAGGTCATGCGCTGCGGGGTCATCGACAAACGCACGGAAATCCATGCCCTGCTGGCCGAACTCGACATGCAGGCCGCTGAAACTGCCTTCATCGGTGACATGCGCCATGACATCGACGCCGGCAGGGCTGCGGGCGTCGTCACGATCGCCACCTGCACCGGCTATGAGAGCGCTGAAGTGCTGCTGACGGCAGCGCCAGACATGCTGGTGCAGGATTTGTCGCGGTTGCCCGCCTTGCTTGGTGGTTTGGGGGCGCGTGATGTCGGTCATCCGGTGGCCACCGTTGGTGCGTTGATCCTGAACCGGGCAGGGGAGATGCTGCTCATCCGCACCCACAAGTGGAGCCACCGCTGGGGCATCCCAGGCGGCAAAATCAAACGCGGCGAGAGCTGCGAGCAGGCGCTGATCCGCGAAATCACCGAGGAAACGGCGCTCACGCTCAGTGACATCGAATTCGTCATGGTGCAGGACTGCATTGAGCCGCCGGAGTTCCAGCGCTCCGCCCATTTTCTGCTGCTCAACTATGTCGCACGCTGCCAGAATGAAGCTCCGCAGGTGATCTTGAACGAGGAGGCGCAGGCGTTTCAATGGCTGCCACTCGCCGAAGCTCTGCGGGTGGATTTGAACATCCCCACCCGCATCCTCATCGCTGAATGCGTGCGGCGTGGACTTGTGTCATGATCCTCCCATGAATCCGCCTGATGAAATCCACATTGTCGCCCTGCGTCTGACCACGCACATCGGCGTTCCTGATGCCGAGCGTGCTGTCAGCCAGGTGCTGGAGGCCGACATCGTCATGCGCGTCGTTGAACGGTTTGAAGCGATGAACGATGCCATCGCCGCCACCATCGATTACGCCGCCGTTGCCGCCAGGCTTCAGGCGCTGGCCGCCGCGTGCCCGCGCAAGCTGATCGAGACCCTCGCCGCCGAGATGGCTGGCTGTGTGCTGCGTGAATTCAACGCCGCCGGTGTCACCATCGAACTGCGCAAACGCATCCTGCCAGGCACCGATCATGTGGCGGTGCGTCTGGTGCGCGGAATTTGAACCGTTGCACTGCCAGATGGGTCAGACTTCCATCTTGCCAGCCACAACCACACCGCCTAGTATCGCGGCCAGTTTAGAATTCAATCCTGCCAAACAATGACATCTCTGCGCCTGCTCTTTGCCGCTCTGCTTGCCTCGACCACGTTCCTTTCATGCAACGGGGGTGCTGGGCACGTTGATTCCCGCTATCCCTCTGTATCACAGCAGGACGCCTACGATGTGAGTTGGGGCCTGCCGCCGCGCAAATCACGCGGCAATCCAAAGATGAGGTATCAATACAACGCCAGACAAGAGATGTCCCAGCCCATGAGCGTCGCCCCTTCGGCTCCTGCGCCCGCTCCGGTTCCTGCACCCGCTCGTTCTGCTGCTCCCAGCCCTGCTCCGATCAGTCCGACGATTCCTTCGAACCTGCGCTAGCAGTCCCATCTCATCCTCCTGCAACGCGAACGCCACGTGAAGACCCTGCTCCTGACCTGTCTGCTTGCCTTTGGCTGCCATGCTGCCTTGAATGCCCAGCAATTGAAGGCACCTGACAAACTCCAGCCTACGGCAGCGGAGGCTCCGGCTGCCAGCACACCTGCCGCGCCCACAACGGCGATCGAAAAACTGGCCGAGGAAGCGCAGAAATCGCTGTATCAGTCGGTGGACAAAGCCGGAGGGGGCTCCAGCACCAAAAACTCTGCGGCCTCCAGTTCCTCCATGCATCTGCCAGCCCAGCGGCCGGAAGATCCCTCGCTCTGGGCCAAGGATTCGATGCACAAGATCGCGGTCATGGACGTCGCGTTTGGTGGCATGCGGGACTCGGTCATGATCGAATTGTATCCGAATGACGCACCGCAGACGGTGGGCAACTTCATCAATCATTGCGACAGCGGCTTCTACAATGGCCTAGCCTTTCACCGTGCCATCGAAGGCTTCCTCGTTCAGGGTGGCGATCCGCTCACGTCGGATGAATCCGCCCGTGAAAAGTGGGGCACCGGAGGCGAGGACAAAACGATTCCCGCTGAAATCAAGCGCCCGCACCGCATCGGGGCGGTGGCGATGGCCCGCCGTGCAGACAAGGTCAATCCCGAGCGCCGCTCGAATGGTTCGCAATTCTACGTCGCCTTGGGCAATTATGGCGCGATTGACAAGAAGTACACCGTTTTCGGGCAGGTGGTGTCCGGGCTGGATGTGGTGAAAAAAATCTCAATCATGCCGGTGGATGCCAACGACTGCCCCATCGCCCGCATTGAGATCAAGTCCATCAAAGTGATTGATCACAAAGGCCCGCTGCAGGTGCAGCCCGCCATGGCCAGTGATGGCCAGCACTACACCAAGCCCGACTCGGCGCGTGGCTTTGTCGGACGTTTCCTCCACCGCGTCTGGTAGCTCACTTCGCTGGAATCTCGTAGCACACTGCTTCGAGGTCGTTGCGCACCAGCAGCCAGCGTCCGGCCAGCGTCGGTGGGTTCCAGGTCTTGGCACTCAGCGCCTCCAGACGTGATACCTCCTCCAACCGCTCAGGATTGGCCTTCACCAAGGCAACGAAGCCCTTTTCCGCCTGCACGAGCATCCACTGCTCTCCCACGCGAATCTGCTGGCCGAAGCCGTAGCGTCCTTCGCGCCAGCCGCGCTCTCCCGCGGCCAGATCCACGCAGCAGAAGGTGCCTTCGTCCGCAGCATACGCATGCGTGCCAAACACGCTCGCGCTGCTGAACTTTGTGCGCGGGTGGCTGCTGCTCCAGATCGATGTGGCGGTCAGTTTGCCATCCGTTGCGGCCTTGATCTCGATCAGGTGGCCCTTTACGCCATAACTCGACGTCACCAGAAAACGGTCGGGCGTGACCTGCACGGGTTGCGCTACTTTCGGAAACGCACCGGGCCAGTCAAAGCTCCAGAGCACCGCACCCGTGGCAGAATCATGCCCCGTCACCGAACTGTTGTTCACGTTCACGATCTGCTCGCGCCCTGCCAGCTTTAGCCAAACAGGTGAACTGTAACTCCCACCGTTGCCGCCAGCCTTCCAGGCGACTTCACCGCTCTCACTTCGATACGCGACCAGCGAGGTGCCGCCCTCACCCCCGCTGCAAATCACCACTTCGCCCACCAGCAAGGGCGAGGAACTCTTCCCCCACTGCAAATTCGTCTTTGCAGCGGCTTCTTTGAGTGTGTCACGACTCCAGCGCACCGCCCCCGTCGTCAGATCGAGGCAGGTGAGCAGACCCTTCGCTCCTATCGTGAAAACCACGCCCTTTGCCACATCCACCGTCGGAGTCGCACGTGGCCCGATGCCGCCCATCGCTTCATCAAAACGCGCCTGATCAACATGCGACCACCGCAGCTTGCCCGTGGCAATGTCATAACACGTCACACATTCCTCTTCGCCCCGCTGTTCCTGGGTTATGGCACGGTTGCCCGCCACGGCAAAGCCGGACCAGCCTTCGCCCATCGGTATGCGCCATACTTCGCGCGGTGGATGTGCCTTCCAATCCGTCTGCCAGTCAGGTTCCGGCAGCACGCCATCTGCGTTGGCACCGAGAAAGCGCGGCATGTCCGCCACCCCCATAGGCGTGCTTGCAATGGCCGCAGCATCACCTGCGATGTTGCGCAATGCAGGCAGCATCGCCCGTTTTTGCCAGCGCCACGTCAGACTTGGAAACGCCGAGCCATCCGCCGAACCGTCGTAACGAAACAGGCCGAAAAACACTGCGATGCATACGACCACCACCGCCAGCCGCTGCAAACGCTTCCCCTTGAGCCGCAGCGCCCACCACAGCCCCATGAGCAGCAGCCACACTGGCAGCAGGACCATCACCGTTAGGGCGCGCATCACGTGATCATTGAGCCAGAGCCACGCGGAGAAGCCGCCGAGGATCAGCGTGAGGAAGAAAGGGAATTTGGGAATCATTGGCTTGAAAACGATGAAAAAACCGCCGCTGGAAGACTACGTTCGTCATTCGCGTTTCGACATTCATTCGTCATTCGAAATTCGCCATTCGTCATTTCCACCGAAAACGCCTCGCCTTCTCTCGCGTACTCACCACCCTCAGCCACCATGAAGTCACTCATCTTTTCTCTCCTCATCGCCTCCAGCCTGACCGCCGCCGATCACGTCGTCTATGAACCCGCCGGTGCGGCGAAGGGCAAACACGTCGTTCTGCTCGCCGGCGATGAGGAATATCGCAGCGAGGAGGCCATGCCCATGCTCGGCAAGCTCCTCAGCCAGCGCCACGGCTTTAAATGCACCGTGCTCTTCAGCCTCGGGGCTGATGGTGTCATCGATCCCACCGCTGGAGCCAGCCTGAGTCATCCCGAAGCGCTCGATTCCGCCGATGCCATCGTCATGCTGCTGCGTTTCCGCCATTGGGATGACGCCACGAGCAAAAAATTTGCCGACGCCGCCAATCGTGGTGTCCCCATCATCGCCCTGCGCACCAGCACGCATGCCTTCAACGGCTATGCCAAAGACAGCCCCTTCGCCGCCTGGAACTGGAACAATCCCGATGGCGGTTGGGGCCGCAAAGTTCTGGGCGAAACCTGGGTCAGCCATTGGGGTAAGCACAAGGTCGAGGCCACCAAGGGCGTCATCGAAGCCGCGAATGCCAGTCATCCCATCCTGCGCGGTGTGAGCGAAATCTTTGCCAACAGCGACGTCTATGAAGCCGCCCCGCCTGCCGACTCCGTCATTCTCGCCCGTGGTCAAATTCTTCAAGGCATGACGGCTGACACGCCTCCGGCCAGTTACAAGAAAGCCACTGCCGCCAAAGTCGAGCAGGACGTGAACTCACCCATGATGCCCGTCGCCTGGGTGCGCGTGGTGAAGAACGATACCGGCGGTGAAAACAAAATCTTCTGTACCACCATGGGCGCCGCCACCGATCTCGCCACCGAAGACACCCGCCGCCTCGTCGTGAACGCCGTCTTCTGGGGTCTCGGGCTCGAAGTGCCGGAGAAGGCGGATGTCACTCCCGTGGGCGACTATAAGCCCACCATGTACGGTTTCGGCGGCTTCCAGAAAGGTGTGAAGCCTGAGGCTCACGAACTGGCGAAGTGATTTGCTTCCTCACTTCAGCTCAAACACAAACGGCAGACCCTGCGCCGTCATCATCTGCTTCTCCTTGGCCATGAAGCGTTCCGCCAGCTTGGTGAAGCTGCCGTCGCTGCGCATGCGGGCGAGGACTTCGTTCACCTTCGTCTTCAATTCATCATTGCCCTGCTTCAAGCCGACGGCCCACACTTCCTCGCGCAATGGTGCAAGTAGCGCGCGTGTTTTCTCGGCGTGTTTGGCGTGGTAGTTCATGATGGAAAGCTGGTCGTAGATCCACGCATCGACATTGCCATTCACGACTTCCATCACGCACGAGACATCGGCATCAAGCGCGATGATCTTGGCATCCTTAAGATTTTCACGGGCCCAGCTTTCACCGGTGGTGCCGAGACGGACGACGATCTTGCGTCCCGGCGTCTTCAAATCGGCGGCACTTTGCAGCGTGGAGTCCTTGGCCGCCAGAATCGACAGCCCGGTCTTCACATACGGCTCGGAAAAGTCGATGGACTTGCGTCGCTCCGGCGTGGCGGTCATGGACGAGATCACGAGGTCGATTGAGTCAGTGCGCAGTGCGGTGATCAGTCCGTCGAAGTTGATGTTGCGGAATTCCACCTCACGCCCCAGCGCCTTGCCGATTTCGCGCCCCACCTCAATGTCCACGCCGCTGATCTGGCCGTTTTCATCCTTGAACTCAAACGGCGGATACGTCGCATCGGTGCCGATGATGAGCTTATCGCTGCGTGAGCAGGCGCAGAGGGAAAAGAGCAGACTCAGGGCAAGGAATCGAAGCATGGCGGAAAATTAAGCGTTCAAATCACCGGCGTAGTCACTTGGCATGCGCCAGTCCCCGCGTGGCGAGAGCGCCACGGAGCCGACTTTGGGGCCATCGGGCACGCTGGAGCGCTTGAACTGGTTTTGCGCGAAGCGTTTGAAGAACAGCGCGAGCCACTTGGCGATGGTTTCATCGTCGTATTTGCCTGCAAAGGCCTGTGCGGCCAGCCAGCGGATTTTTTCGGCGCTGCTGCCGTGACGCACGAAGTGGAACAGGAAAAAGTCATGCAACTCATACGGCCCGATGGTGTCCTCGGTCTTTTGTTGCAGCGATGCATCTGCTGCGAGCGGCAGCAATTCGGGCGTGATCGGCGTGTCGGCGATGTCGCGCAGAACCGCGCCCGCCTTCTCTGCGAAGGGGCCTTCGGCGCACCATTCAATGAGGTAGCGCACCAGCGTCTTCGGCACGCCGGAGTTCACGTGATACATCGACATGTGGTCGCCATTGAACGTACACCAGCCCAGCGCCGCCTCGGACAAGTCTCCCGTGCCCACAACGATGCCGCCGGTCTTGTTGGCGAGGTCCATGAGGATCTGCGTGCGCTCGCGGGCCTGCGAGTTCTCGTAAGTCGCGTCGTGCTGCGTTTCGGAGTGACCGATGTCCGCAAAGTGCTGCCGCACCGCTTCATTGATCGAAATGGTACGTAGTTCGATGTTGAGCGCCTCGGCGAGTTGCTCCGCATTGCCCTTCGTTCGCGTCGTCGTGCCGAAACCGGGCATGGTGATCGTCAAAGCCGCGCTCATCGGCATGCCAGCGCGTTTCAGTGCCTCCAGTATCACCAACAAGGCCAGTGTCGAGTCCAGTCCACCGGATAAACCCAACACCGCCGTCTTCGCGCGTGCCTGTTTGAGCCTGCGGGCCAGTCCGGTGGCCTGAATCGCGAAAATCTCCTCGCACACCGCTGCACGCTCCACTTTGGCCGAAGGCACGAAGGGATGCGCCGAGATCGTGCGCAGCAGTTTGTCATCGCCACCCCAAGCAGGGCCGAGATCGAAGCTGATGCGATGCATCGGCACCGTGCTGGCTTCATCGCGGAACGATGAGCTTTTCAGCCGGTCATGCGCGAGATGCTGCACATCGACATCGGCGACGGTTTGCCGCGTCTCGAAGGAAAAGCGCTCGCTCTCGCCGAGGATGACGCCGTTTTCAGCCACGAGGCAGTGGCCCGAATAAACCACATCCGTGCTCGATTCACCCGCTCCAGCACCCGCATAGACATACGCCGCCAGACAACGCGCCGCCTGCTGCGCCACGAGATGACGGCGATACGGCGCCTTGCCCAAAACCTCTGTGCTGGCCGAGGGATTTGCCAGCAGCGTGGCTCCCGCGAGCGCCAGATGGCTCGATGGTGGAATCACCGTCCACAAATCCTCGCAAATCTCGACACCGAGCACGAAGCCGGTCACATCCCGCGCCTCAAACAGCAGTTCGGTGCCAATGGGCACGTCCTTGCCATTCAGTCGCACCGTGGCTGCACTCAGCGTGTGCGCGGGCGAGAACCAGCGGCGCTCATAAAACTCCGCCGAGTTCGGCAGAAACGATTTTGGCACCAGTCCGAGCACCCGGCCCTTCGCCAGCACCGCCGCCACGTTGTAAAGCCGGTACTGCACCATCAGCGGCAGCCCCACGACCAAAACCGTCGGCAAATCATGCGTGGTCTGCGCCAGTTCGTCCAAACTAAGCACCGCCGCCGCTCGCAGCGCCTCGGTATGAAACAAATCAGCACAGGAATAGCCAGTAAGGCTCAGTTCCGGAAAAACGACCAGTCTGCACCCGCGATGCGCCAGCGAACGGGCCTCTCGCGCGAGGATCGCCACATTCTTCGCCACATCCCCCAGCACCAGTTCCGGCGACACCGCCGCCACCCGCACGAAACCAAGTCGTTCGCGGGTGGAAGTCGGGGAAGGGGATGCCTGCTGCATGCGAGACCTTAGCACGCGGGGTTTGGGGTGCGCGAGGAGGAATTCACTCCGTCACCACTCGTGCCTTCAGCTCCGCCGTCGGCATCATGCAGGCATCATCCTTGCCGAACCAGCGGTAGCGGTTGCGGGCGATGAAGTAGTAGGCGGCATCGCGCAGCGCTCGTGGCAGCGGTTTGAAGATGAGGGCAAGTTTCCATGGGCCGCCGAGGGTGCGGGCGACCTCGAGGGCGGCATCGCTGGCTCTGAAGGCTCCGTGGGGCGTGAGAAAAAGAAACGTGTTGGGTGCTGCGGGATCGAGGCCGTGACGGGTGTAGAGTTCGCGGCCCAGCGGGCTTTGAATCGGGGCGAACTTGATTTTGCCCGCTGGATCACGCCGCAGGATGAAACGCACGCCGGCGTCGCACAGATGGCAGACGCCATCAAAGAGCAGCAGGTGGTCGTGGCTGGGATCGTAGTGGGACACGGCTATTGGATCTTACGCTGCTCAGGCTGCATCGCCGTCGAAATCCAGGCCAGGTAGGCGAAGATGAGCAGCGTGCCGAAACCGAGGGTGAATGTCCAGGTTTGGACATGCTGCCATGGATCGATCAACCGTGAAACGATGTCGTGTAGCAACAGGTGCGGCCGGTGTACGATGTCCCAACTGTTCCAGCGCAGGAAACGACCAAGATAGACGCCGAAGCCGCTCAGGCCGAGCGAGCCAATTATCACGCTCCAGGCGGTCATGCGGGAATATCGTCCTATGAACCAGTGCTGGACAATGCGCAGTGATTGAAAGCCATACCAAAGCGCGACGAGTCCGAAGGAAAGTAGCATCAGCAGGTCGAACCAGAGCGGAACGTGACCGCGATTGTGGGGCGAGAGGTGCATGAGGTCGGTCAAAACATAGGGAGCGTTCGGGAAGAACAGCAGCCAGACGGCGAGCAGTGGCAGTGCGAACACGAGGCGCTTGATTCGCATCAAACCGAGGCTGAGGCCGAGTGGGATGGCGGCGAGAAACAGATTCCAGAGCAGGAAGGCGTAGTTGTGATGACCCGCGAGGTGAAAGCGCACGTTGAGCACGGCGCAGCACCAGAGGCAGGCGAGGAGGTTGAGGAGTAGCAGGTGGGTTGGCATGCTGAAAGGCTCAGGCGTGTAGGCAGCCGCTGCAAGCGAGCTGTCTTCTTATGAAGATGAATTCACGCTGGGTTCACGCGGAGTTCATCAAGGAGCGGCACTTGCCAAGTGCCGGTATTGGAGCCGGGACTTGGCAAGTCCCGCTCCTTGGGTTGGTCTCAAGCGGCCTAGCGCTTCGCGCTTTCGCGGCCTTGAGCTGCCCGCAGCCGGCGGCGACGTCGATGCCGCGTCTTTGACGGATGGTACAGGGGAAACCGGCGTCCTGGAGGATGCGGTGGAAGGTGTCGGCGGCGGTGTCGCTGCTTTCGGTGCCGGTGTAGC
>JAYVIO010000140.1:0-15098 GCA_043770175.1 Verrucomicrobiales bacterium
TCGCGAAAGACTTTGAAGCGCGCACCTGCCTGCGGCGACTGCCACTCAAGCTGATCAAAGAGGATTGCGTGCGATTCCATGTTGTTGACTGGTTAGACGTTTCCGGTCGCATCGGAGATTCGTGTGATGAACCACTCGACGGTGGCCGAAAGCGTGTGCGCGCCGGACTCGTCGTGAAGCTCGACGGCAACGCTGATCATGGCCCGGCCCTTGGCAGCAAGGTCGGAGCGAACCTGCTCAAGCGATTCGGGCGGCGTGGTAACGGTGGACGAGATCGCGCCGTTGGCTGGCTTGCGGAATTTCGATTTGAGGAGGCGGACGATGGGAACCACGCCGGACGCGGAGCCAATCGCCCGCAGCAGAAATTCGCCGCTGGAAGCCTCGGCGAGCGCAAGCTGCGCGCTGGCGTGAACGGTGCCGAGATGGTTGAGATACTGCGCGCCAGTCGGCAGCCGCAGAAGGTGCGCAGGGTCGGAAGCCACCTCGATGCCGAGAAAGCTGTTGAACGGAAGTTCTGTGACGCTGTGCTTCATGCTGGATAGTCGTGTTCAGCCGTTAGGCGTCCCGGCTTTTGGCGTAGGCACGTTGAACATGACTGATGCGGAGTTGGTAATCGGAATACCAGAGACTCTTTCCGGTTTCCTGCGCGGCCTGATGCTCAGTCTCGCGCTTCCATGCGGCGATTGCTTCGAGGCTGGCCCAGTAGGAAACCGTGATGCCGAAACCATCCGCCCCGCGCACCGTCTCGACGCCAAGAAATCCCGGCTGCTGTGCCGCAAGCTCCACCATGCGGTCGGCAACGTGGCCGTAGCCCCGGTCGCCTTCCGTGCGCTGGGAGGTGAAGATGACCGCGTAATACGGCGGCTCGGGAGTGACGGCGAAAGAGTTGGCTTGGGATGACATCGGTTGAAGGAGGGAATTATTTCGGAGTTGGCGCGGGCGGGATGCGTAGCTGCGAGATGAGCAGGCCGTGCGGTTGACCATTGACGATGGCAATCTCGGGAAGATGGCCGGCCGGCTGAAAGTCAAGCTGCTCGTTGATGCGTCGCGTCGCCTCGTTGTGGTCGAAGTGCATGCTGACGAGCGTGGTGACGCCAAGGCGCGGGCAGTGTTCAATCATGCGTCGGTTTAGAAACATGCTGAGGCCGCGCCGCTGGAAAGCAGTCGCGATGTAAAGGCTGACCTCGGCCGTGGCGTCGTAAGCCGGGCGACCCGCGTAGAACGACGTGAGGCCAATCCACGCGGCCAACTGGCCGTCCACCTCGGCCACCCAAAGCGGACGCCGGGCGGGGTCGTGCTTGCGGAACCAATCAATGCGGTCGGTCACGGTCACGGGCTTGGTGTCGGCGGTGGACCAGGCATCCGGAATGGACTGGTTGTAGATGTCCACGATGGCCGGCAGGTCAGCCTCGGTCGCGTCTCGAACGCCAATGGCCGGGTCCGTTGCCGGCATGGCTGGCGGCTGCTGCTTCATGGGTAAGCCCCCAAATCCTTGACGCTTCCATCTGGATCAGTCTGGCCGGTCAGAGGTGCATATCGGCCATCTGATTCGCGCTTCAGAAACAGTAGAAATCTCTTCTTCTCCTTGGGGTCAAAAGCGACCAGTCCCGGGTCGTTCACCGAAAGTTTGGGCGCAGCTTCGCGAAGATGGTGGAACACAACCATGGTTATTTTCGCGTCGCCCTTGAGGACGGCCAAAGTCGTAAAGGTCGTCTCGACACCGATGGCCGGGATCGAAGATCGAACCTTGTTCGCGTCAACGCGCTCGATGCCGGGAAGCGTCGTCCTTTCCGCAGTGTCACGGGTTGAAATCGGCGTCGCGATGACGATCAGGTGCGCCTCCTTGGCGAGCCGGTCGTAGGACCAGAACTCGTGCTCGCGCGCGAAGACTGCCGTGCAGAGGAGGATGAGCGACAGGGCTGGCAGTAGTGTTTTCATACTCGTGGGACGATGGTTCATGTGGATTATTTGGTCAGAAGCGTCCCAAGCGCAACGACGGCCGCCGACGTTTGCTGGTGCGCATGGTTAAGCATCCGTCTCTCCTCCTTCCGGTCCATAAAAAGCAACCCAGACGGCGAAGTCGGATGAGAAACCCTCGAAGCGGTGAATCTGGCCAGCCGGAACGAACAAGAACGAACCAACCGCAACCGAGTGATGCCGCTCTCCGTCGAAGAAGAAGCCCGTGCCACGAGTGACAAAATAAATCTCGTCTCGCGTGTGCGGCTTCTGCGGGTCGTGACCGATTAGCGTGTAAATCTCAACCACAAGCGAGCCATGCGAAAAGATGGGAACGGCAAGTTTTCCGGACGGTGGCGGGCCTTTGGCGAGAGCCTCAGCCAAACTGACATGGGCAATGCGTGTGGACGGTTTCATGTGCAAGAACGAAGGGGGTTGATGCTTGCCGAAGTGCATTCGGATCACTTCCTCCTCTTGGTGAACTTCGGCGCCATGTCTATTGGATCAGTCTTTGGCATTGGCCCGTTGAACGTCATGGCTTCGGCGTTTCCGCCTGCTTCCTGGCTGGCTGCCTGGCATTGCTTGCAGACGTAAACGATGACTCGTTTCGTCTCGCCTGGCATCACGATGTCGGTGCCAGGCTCACAGTCGCCGGGATGCGGATAATGGTCCATTCGCCGCTTCCATTCGCCGCGTTTATCCATGGCGGGATTCATGGGAATCATCCCGTGAGCAAAGGGCACCGCGCGCTTGAACATCGCGACGTGATGCACCTCGCAGGTGCCCGGCTGACCTCCCGTGTGATCAGGCGTGCGGCAGGCTGCCAGGAGGAATGCACTGAGAACGGCTAAGAGAAGGTGTTTCATGGTATTGGTGTGGTTGCGCGCGAATTTCTCGGTGAGTGAGGCTTTTTCCATGGTGTGAATTCCAACTGGTGGATGTCGGAGTCTATCTTCCCAATAGTTCGATAGCCATGGTCAGCACAGGGTCGGAGGTAGAAAAGTCGGTGGCTTTTACTTCCACATCAGGTGTGATGCCTTTGGTTTCAAAGAGCGTGCCGTCTGGCAGCATTGCTCTCCAGGAGGGCAGATACACCGTGACACCGTTGGCGAGTTTGTGTGCCTGTGGATTACCGGAGGCGCCAAAGGATGTCTGACCGACGAGCTGACAACCCGGCACCTGTCGCATCATCAGCAAAAAGGCTTCGGCAGAACTCATGTTCACCGGTCCCATGAGCACGGTGACCTTGCCTGGAAAAGGTTTGCTGTTGGCTGCGGGTTCCAGCCAGCGGTCGGTTGGCTTCGTGTTGCCAAGCGTGACGTGACGTGCGTAAAGCTTGCGCTCGCGGATGAAGTGCCCCGCGAATTCGCGTGCGAGCGTTTCGTCACCGCCGCTGTTGAAGCGCACGTCGATGATGAGCGCTGGCTTGTCCTCCAAGTCACTGAGCGACGCGAGCGCAGCAGTGACGAGCGCTGCACCGTGCTTCCGATCCCACGAGTGAATGGCGATGTAGCCGATGCCGTGCGCAGCGCTGCCGCTGGCGACCATCGGGTGCCTTTGCGTCCAGCCGGAGATGAGCGTGGGCAGTAGCTTGATGTTGGCGTTGGGCGCGACCTTGCGCTGATACGCAGGAATGATTTGACCAGCCTCCGTCAGCCAGATGTGCGCGTCCTGCGTGGCCGCAAGCATCTCGCCTGCGATCAAAGCGAAGACTCGCGCGGATGCGGCGGTGAGCAATCGCGGTTCAAACTGCTGCCACGCGGAAGTCCAATCCACGCGATGCACCTCGCGATAGGAGTAACGATGATCCAAGGCGTCGCGCAGTTGCCGGATGGATTCAGCGTGCTTGTCGCCTCCGGCAGCCGGCACACCAGCCTTGGTCTTGAAGGTCAGCGTGGAAGGAGTGGCGGGCGTGCCGGTGCTGCTCTTGAAGTTCGTCTGAGTCGCACTGTTGATGCCCAAGGTGTAGGCACGATCATGTTCAAGCTGCACCGTGAGCACGCACTCGCGAGCGGTTCGCCACACGGGTTTGCCCGTGACCTTGGGAAACGTGGGGCCACCGCCGACGAAGGAGTAACCGCCAGCCATGTCAGCATCGAACGTGATGACGACCTCCGTCAGTGCGGGCGAGACATTTTGATCACCGTTGGTCGGCTGCGTCAACGCGACGAGTGGCGCGGCGTTCTGCGCGGTGACTTGCAACGCGAGGCTGAACGACATGGACAAGATGAGTTCCAGTTTCATTCTTCGATAGGTTGCAACGGGTTTACCAGAATCCGTTGGGAAAATGCCAAATCAAGCCGCCGGACAAATCTGAATCCAGCTTGCCAGTTGGTGCCGCAATGAGTGCGTCCCCAGTCGCTCGTGCAGCGCAATGAGAAAACAGAGAAGGATGTTTTTCATGAAGATGTTGCCGCATAAAGTAACTCCGCAATCGGCTGACCGAGATCGACGAGATACTGCGGTCTGCCGATGGGGTCAAAGATCAAAGATGCCAGGGGGACGGCCCGAACATGAAAGTCCCCGGCATGCCGGAGGCGGATAAGTTCATCCGCACAGCGGAGCGGGCGAAGTATGGGCGGGCGTGACGGATCAGTTCGTCCATCAGCGATCCAGCACCCGTTTCCTTCCCCTCGGCTGAAAGTTGCCCGACCTTGCCACGTTTACGCGCCACTATGATGAATCGAAGAAATCTCCTCCGTCAGTTCGCGGCCACGGCGGGTGCTGCGTTGGGATCACCGTTGTTTCCTGGGATCAGCCAGGCTGCTTCTAGGGTGTCCGGTGGGCCGAAGCGGGTGATCTTTTTCCTCCAGAATCAGGGCTTTGATCCGAGGACCTGCATCCCGTCTGGAATGAAGAACAGCGGTTCGCTGGCCAAGGCGAAGCTGCCGGAGCCCATCGAGGCACTGGAACCCTTCAAGGAGCGCATGCACATCATCAACGGTCTCCACGGTCTCCACACCAGCCCGTCCCACAGCGCCTTTTTCGGCGCGCTCGGCGGGTATCGCGGCGACGATGGTGCGCCGCCCCTCGGGCCCACGATTGATTATGAATTGAGCAAGGTGCTGCCTCAAACGCTCATGCCTCATCTTTGCATCGGCATGGACTCGATGGAGAACATGAAGGCCAAGCCCACCGTCGCGAATCTGTCGGCCAGTGGAGCCGGGCAACCGATCTTCATGCAGTCCAACCCGAATCACCTCTACCAGATGCTTTACGGCGGCATATCGGATGGGGACATCCGCAAGCAGCATGAGGCTCGCTCGAGCATGTTCGACCGCATCGAGCAACTCGCCGCCGCAGATGGCAAGAGCCTGCCGATGGCGGACCAGCAGCGCTACGAGCAATACGTGAAGGGTTTCCACGACATCAATGATCTGCGTGTGCGTCTCGGTGGCGTTTCCGAGCATCTGCGGAAGTTTGCACCGAAAGTGGATGATCGTTACACCAAGCCGCAGTTCGAGACCGACTGGCACGACGTGCTGCTCGATCTCGGCATCTCAGCGCTCAAATCTGGCATCACCAGCGTGCTCACCATCGGCTCAGGCCGCGGCGAAATCTTTGGGTCCTGGAAAGGGCTCGGCGTCGAGGAGCAAGGACACAATCTGGGGCACATGGAGCAGCCGGACAATCCGATCTGGATCAAGATCCGCCAATACAACAGCCGCATGCTCGTGAAGCTGATGGAGCAACTGGAAAGCGTGCCCGAAGGCAGCGGCACGATGATGGACAACACGCTCATCGTTTACACCAGCAACAACGCCGACAAACAACACACCGCCGGCGCGACCTGGCCGGTGATGCTGCTCGGCAACTGCGGCGGCATTTTCAAAACCGGCTGCTTTACCCAGCTCGATGGCAAACGTCCGATCAATGCGCTCTACTCGACGCTGCTGAATGTTTCCGGCGTGCCGTGCGACCGCTTTAACCTGAGCGACAAGATGGCGGCGAAGTTCGACGCTGGCACCGGGCCGCTTCGAGAGTTCCTAGCGTAAGGCAAGCCCACCGCTGCGCTGGGCGCATCCGCGAGCGGCTGCCGATGCGGCTTCAGCAGCAGGCTTAGCTAGCCTGTTGTGAACCGACCTGCCTCGATCTTTGAGAAAGGCACTCGCATCCTACCATCCACCGCTGCTTTCACGATGCCAACGAACTGCATGGCTACGTCGGCACACTCATCGCCGATCAGCGTTACCATGAATGTCGCCGTCCCCATGGCCGAAGCCGACCGCTATTTTTTGATCAATCTGTTCGCTCATAATGTTAGTTCGTTATGTGTGCCGTTTTAGACTGGTTAATCCTGCGGGCCATACGGCACATGATCCATCTTCGGGCGGTTGAGGGTGCCGTCGGGGTTGAGGATTTCCAGCTCGATGAGCCGTTGGCGCTGTTTGGCTGGGGAGAGGCGCAAAAAGCGGGCGCTGCCTTCGGCGGACCGCCGCTCCATTTCGGCACTGGTGAGGTGTGGGAATCCCACGGCCCGCCTCGTGGTGGCGGTCTTTGGCTTTCTCATGCGTGAGGAGATGGCGGGGCGCTTGTTCATAAGGTTGTGGTGGGGGATTGAAGCAGAGATTCGTCGGGAAGAAAGTAGCCGATTACGGCACTTGGGTCGCGGACGGCGATCTGGATATGGGATTTGAGCTTGATGCCTGCGCCTTTGAAGGCGGGCGCTCCTTCCTGGAATACACCGCGCACAGAGTCGAACTCGCATCCCCAATGGCTCTCCACAGCCGGAATGGCATATTTCAGCACGAAACAGTCTCGTTCACGCCGCAGCCAGTCTCCATCGCGAATACCAACACGTTGGTTCCGTGGAAGCTGAATGCCCTGATTGGCCATTGCTTGCTCCAAATCGGCAGCGTGTCGGGCGAGGGCGTGCGTGAAGCGGACATCCAACAAATCAAAGCAGGTCCCGAGCTGAATCACCGCGCCGATGACGGCGGGTTCTTTGATGTGGCCGTTCTTACGCTTGGACTGGTGGATGGCCCACTCGAGGGCACGCATGGGGCCGTGCTCCCAAAAGTAGATGCCACGAGCGAGCCAGTCGTAGGTGTTCTCGCTGGCGCTAAGCTTGGTCTTGCCCGTCAGCACGGCATCAGCCACGCGCTTATCGCAGCCGTGGAAGCCAAAGACGGTTCGCTGGTAGGAGATGAGGTCCATGAGGTGAGCGAAGTGAGGCTAACGGATTGGGTTTGAAATGCCAAGTGCGGTTTTCTCGCATTGCCCCCCAAAAAACCAGTGCCAAAAACGGGGGTGACGATGCAAAACGGCACGACCACGCTGCCGCCGGGCACGCCCGCCAATGCCAGTGTGACCGTGGTGGGCAATACCTTGCACTTCACCTTCGACATCCCACAGGGTCAGGAAGGACTCGTCGGCCCCGCAGGTCCGCCGTTTTCCACTGCTGTGGTGGATAGCGTGACGACGCTGAACCCCGGCGACTCCGCCACGGTGGGCGTGAGCTTCGACGGAACGAACGTGCGCTTCACCTTCGGCATCCCACGCGGCAACGACGGCAGCCAAGGCCAGCCAGGGAACAACGGCAACGACGGCGGCCCAGGGCCGCAAGGAGCCCAAGGCCCACCCTTTGCCCAAGCCGTGGTGGACAGCGT
This sequence comes from Verrucomicrobiales bacterium, assembly GCA_043770175.1. Classification (GTDB taxonomy): domain Bacteria; phylum Verrucomicrobiota; class Verrucomicrobiia; order Verrucomicrobiales; family Verrucomicrobiaceae; genus Prosthecobacter. The sequence goes on from JAYVIO010000140.1 coordinate 7,566, forward strand.
GACGACGCTTGATCCCGGTCAGCAGGCCACGGTGCAGACCAGCTTCGATGGCAGCAACGTCCACTTCACCATCGGCATCCCACGGGGCAGTGATGGCAGTAACGGGACCAACGGCAGCGACGGAAGCCAGGGGCCACAAGGCCCGCCCGGCGAGATCACTCAAGCCCAACTCAACAGCGCCATCAGCGGCACGAGCAACAACACCAACGGTGTGGGCACGCTGGACAATGCCTTTGCCGATCCCGACATGGAGGCCCTGCGGCAGAAGGTGAATGAGATGATTCTGAACGGGCGGAGGTGATGTGACTGCCATTCTCCGCAAGCCTTGACTCGGCTTGCCATGTTTGGATACTGCGTTTGTCCTGTCTGACCTTCGTTTGGCTGGATGAGCATCAAAGAAAACTGCGGGGAAACAGGTTCCCGCACAATTTATCGTGATTTAACAACGTTCGCCTCAACTCAGCGGCACTCGCCCAATTCAGTCAAAATCTTCAACTAACTTTCCATTATGCCTCGATATGCCATCTCATTTGATCTCGACCGGAAATCACTTGTAGCCGACGGCTACACCGATTCCCAAATCAACAACGACATCTACAACAAGGAAGTCACAACTGCTTTGGATGCATGCGGATTCACGGTTCATCCAGAAGGTTCTGTTTATCACACGGAGACGCTAGGTGAGGACGATAGCCTTACACCTATCGTTAATCTCCAGAGGTCCCTGCAGACACATGCTCCGACCTTCTGCAAGTATGTGAGATCGATTCACCTCTTCAAAATGGAAGGCTGGAGCAACATCACCAAACATATTGCAGACACCAATCTTTCCGGTGCCATCACTCCGAAAGGTCGCAAGGATAATCCGCCTCAACTCTTAGACTTTGCCGAGTCTGCATGACTACAGCCCCCCCCTGCCCAACCCAACACGCCCACTCTAAATCCAAACACACAAAATCATGAGCCAACCAAATTACTGGGTAGTCGGAGCCACGTGGGAAGACGACAACCTTGAAGATGCCTTTTACCGGAGAGGATACTGGGAGATGGGATATTCCGACAGCGACAAGCCTACTTTTGCCGGGAAGCGCGATTCCATGCAGCCGGGAGACCGCATCGCTGTGAAGTCCCGTGATGGTCAGGGGGCTACGACTATCACCATTAAGTCCATCGGGATCGTGAAAGAGGTAGCAGACCGAAAGGTTTTTGTGGACTGGCTTATTACACGGATGGACCGCCAAGTGCCCTGCAAGAACTACTTTGGGACGCTTCACGGCCCGATTGGCGATGAGGCTTGGATAGATCGGGCATTCCGGCTTTGATCGAGTGATTATGATGTCCCGCCCCGACCAGGGCGGGCAAGCGCTGCAGCGAACACGAACGGCGTGAGCACGCTGGACAGCGCCTTTGCCGATCCTGACATGGAAGCCCTGCGCCAGAAGGTGAACGAGATGATTCTGAACGGGCGGAGGTAGGCTTCTGCACGTTGGCCGATAAGGGGCATCCGTCACGACGTTTGCCTTCTGCCATGCTGAAACCGCTTCTCACTCTCTTCACCGCCCTGTGGCTCGCACCACTCGCTGCGGAAACCTACACGCCGGGCCAGCCCGTTCAGGCGAAGTTCAAAGACCTCGCGCTGCCTTTCCTCGAACAACACTGCTTCGACTGCCACGACAACGACACGCAAAAGGGCGATCTGAACCTCAGCGAACTCACCGCGGTGGATGAGACCAATGCGGCCACTTGGAAGTCCGTGTGGGCACAGATCGCGCTGGAGGAAATGCCGCCCAAGAAGAAGACTCAGCCTCCGGTCATCGACCGCTTGCACTTCTCGGATTGGATCATCGGTGAGTTGCAGACCGCCATGAAGGACAAGGGCGGCTTCCAGGCGCACAAGGACCCGAAAAAGGCCAACTTCGTCGATCACGACCTGCTTTTTGGCAAACTGCCCGACGGCATCCAACTCACCCCGACCTCCTCATCCGCACGCATCTGGCGAGTGACGCCCCAGGAGCACATCACGCGACTCAATGAGCTGATCAACACCGAACCCAAATACGATCCCGCAAACCCTGGCCTCCGCACCCACGGCGATGCCGTGCCCACGAATCACGGCGGCGAGCTGAAGCTCTATTTTGGCGTGGATAACATCCTCAGCGTGGTGGGTGGCACCGTGGCCTATGCGACCGCTGTGAAAAGCGTGCCTGTCGTGCTGTCCTCGGCTCGCAAGACCGGATTGAAGAACTACCCCGACTTCTACACGGTCAACAGCGCCGAGGCCACGCAGATCCTCGGCAAGGCCGAAGACATCCTGCAATTCATGGCCTACGGCCCGCTCAGTCTCGTCGGCATGAAGGAACAGATCACCGACGACCCCAAAACCTACGACAAGGTCAAGCCTCCGGGCGATTTGCGCGGACTGCCCACCGCCATTGTTTACAGCACGAAAGTCCTCCGCCCGCTGACTCCCGTTTACGATTTGATGAAGGCACCTGACGTCACCGACGAGCGCCTGCGTGCCGCGGTGGACTACCTTTTTGAAGCCCTCACCTTCCGCCCGCCGAACAAAGCGGAGTCCGACAGCTACCTCCAAGTCGTCAAAGACAGCATTGCCAAGGTCGGCAAGGAAGACGGCGTCTTCATGGGCCTCTCGTCCATCTTTCTCGACCGCGATGCCTTGTTTCGCCCGGAGCTGGTGGAAGCCGGCAAGCCTGACGAGCACGGTCGCGTGATGCTGCAGGATTGGGAGCTGGGTTTGGCCGTGAACCACGCGCTGCGCTACCTCAAGCCCGACGAACCTCTGCGCCGGGCGATCATCGAAGGCCGCATGAAAACGCGTGACGATGTGCAGCGCGAGGTCACCCGCATGCTCGCCGACGACAGCATCCGCAAGCCACGCATCCTGCAGTTCTTCCGCGACTACTTCGATTACGATTTGGCGGGCTACATCTGCAAAGATGCCAAAGCGCTGGCCGCGACCGGCGTCTCCAATAAGGGCACCTTCCACTACGAAGCCATGTTCGACGCCACAGCGAGCACGGACCGGCTGATCGAGATGGTCCTTGAGAAAGACAAAGACGTCCTCAAGGAACTGCTCACCACGCAGCAGGTCGTCGTGACCAAAAGGGACAACACCTACTTCGGCGCTGTCCGCTCGAACGAAGCACCCGCTGAAGCCGAAGCCCCAAAGCAAAAGCCAGCACAAATCACCGCGCTGGAAACGAAGATCGCCGAGTTGGAGGCCCAGTTGAAGAGCAAACCTGCGGATACCAAGACCCAAAAGTCTCTCGATCAGCAAAGGCAACTCTTGAAGGTGGCAGAGAAGAGATTCGACAAAACGAACAAGGCACCGAAGCGAGCGGGCTCCGACAAAACCCTCGTCGCCGAGGCCAATCTTCAGGGACCCGCGACCTACGCCCGTGTCGGGCACAAATCCTTTGGCGGTGGCTCCTTGAAACCCGAACGCATCCTGGCCACCGCGCCAGAAGGTCAGCGCCTCGGCATCCTGACCCATCCCGCCTGGCTCGTTTCCCAATCCGATGCCATGGACAACCACGCCATCCACCGTGGCATTTGGATTCGCGAACGCCTTCTTGGCGGCGGCATCCCCGACGTGCCCATCACGGTCGATGCCCAGCTCCCCGACGAACCTCAAAGCACCCTGCGTGAGCGCATGCGTGTGACGAAGGCGGATTACTGCTGGACCTGCCACCAGAAGATGGACCCGCTCGGACTGCCCTTCGAGATGTATAACCACGCCGGCCTCTTCCGCACCACCGAGCTGGGCAAGCCCGTGAACACCACCGGCGAGATCATCGCCAGTGGTGACCCCACTCTCGACGGCCCCGTCGCCAACGCGCTCGAGATGATCACCAAACTCGCCAACAGCCAACGCGTCGAGCAAGTCTTCGTTCGCCACGCCTTCCGCTTCTGGATGGGCCGCAACGAAACCCTCAACGACGCCCCCATCCTCCAAGCCGCCCACGCCGCCTACCGCAACAACGGCGGCAGCATGAAAGCCCTCATCACTTCGCTGCTCACCAGCGATGCTTTCCTGTATCGCAAAGTGGAGCGTGCAGCGAAGACGGCTTCGGAGTGACGATCAGCCGACCAGTTCGCTGATCACCTTGCCTTCATCAGCGACGATGGGTCGAGGACGGCCCTGCGGATCGAGCCAGTTGGTGTTCTGTTCGATGCCGAGATGATGAAACACCGTCGCGGCGAGATCTCCGGGCGCGCCGCGAAGGTTGTCGATGCCGCCGCCTTGCCTCCTCGGGCTGAATATAAGCTCTTGACCATGTGGTTGGGATTGGTGTCTTTGCGGATCGTTTTCCGACCTCCGCCATGAAGCCTTGCCAACTTTCCGACTGTCTCCTTGCCACCGTCTTCATCGTCGGCACGGCATTTGCACAGCTCGCGGAGGAGTATCGTCCGTGGACCAACACGGCGGGCAAGGAGATCGAGGCCACGCTGGTCTCCGTGGATGCTGTGGCACGCAGCGTGATGATCAAGATGAAGAACGGCAAGGAGTATGATGTGCCGATCGCCAGCCTGAGTCCGGCGGACCTGGAGTATGCCAGGACGCGCTACGCGGCGATGCAGGCCGCCGCGCCTGCGCACGCGGAGGGTCAGGGGAAGGCCGCGCCGCCGCGTCCACCGGTCACCGTGCTGCCTGTCGCAAAGTTCAAGGCCCCGTTGGCGAATGATTACCTCAACGGCATCGCAAAGGTGCGCCCGCGTCTCATTCAAAACGCTGCCGGATGGGCCGCGATCAAGAATCAAATCGCCGGCACGCCCGCGCTGACCAGACTCATGGCCACGCTCAAGGCCTCCGGCGAGGATTTGCTCAAGGATCCCGAGCTGAACCGCATCAACGGCGAAGGTGACTCAGGCGAGGGCTCCCGCGCGATCTATCGCATGGCCCTGCTCGCCGCGCTGCATTATGGCGATGGCGATCTGAAATGGAAGGAACGCGCCGTGCGTGAAGTCATCCTGCTTTGCGACAAGACAAACTTCCGTGACTGGCATCCCTCTGAAGCGTCGGCTGTGGCCGACATGGTGATCGCCGTGACGCTCGGCTATGACTGGTTCCGCGATGGCTTCAATACCAAGCAGGCGGCGGATATCCGTGCCTTCCTCCGCCAGATGGGTGTGGACGCGCTGATCGCCCACATCCATGGCGAGCCCGTGCCGCCCACGGCTTTTGGCACCGCGCCGGAATCTCCCAATGGCAACCCGCCAGCACCCGCGACGAAAGAGGAGTCGCCGGTGAATGTGGAAAAGATGCACATCGCCTCAGCGCTGCTGCTGAACGCCATGGGCTTCGTCGATGAGGACCCGAACATGGCCAAAGCCGCCGCCAGCGCCGCTGCGAAGGTCTTTGGTGAAGGTATGCTGCGCTTTGCCCCTTCGGGTGTCTGGCCGGAGGGCCTGATGGCGGGTGATACCGTGATGGACTACGCCGCGATGGTGATCCAGTCGCTCCGCAGTGCATCAGGCAAGGACTTTGGCCTGAGCATGCTCGAAGGAGTCCCGCAGTTTGGTCTTGCCCGCATGCACCTCTACGGCCCCACCGGGCAGCCTTTCCATTTCCATGCGGGTGCGGCCGGTGGCAGCCTCCGTCCGTGGATCACCACTTGGCTCGCCGGCCTGCATGGTAATCCGGGCATCCCGGCCTTCACCGCCAGCGACAAGATGCCCGTTGACTCGGCTCACTTCAGCGAGGTCGGCCATTATCTCTATTTCAATCCACACGCCGCGCGTGATGGCACGGCGGACTCGCTCGACTATGTCACTGCGGGTGGCATGGCCGCCACCGTGCGCAGTGGCTGGGGCGGCGAGGCCCTCTACATCGCCGCCAAGGGCGGGGATAATCGAGACCGGCAGGCGCAGCTCGATATCGGCACCTTCGTGCTCGACGCTGGTGGTGTGCGCTGGGGGCTGGAGCTGGGGGTGGAGAACGACCTCGGCGGTGAATTGCAACCCGGCGCGGACCGCACGAAGCGCTACCAACTTTTCCTCGAAGGCACGAGGGGCCAGAACACGCTCACCTTTGGCGGAGGCAATCAGGAACTCAATGCGCGTGCAGGCGTGATCGCCACCCAGTCCAGCCCCGAGGCGGGCTTTGCCATCATCGACATGACCAAGGCGTATGACAAAAACGCCGACAAGGTGCATCGCGGCATCATGGTCGTGCGTGGAGCATCCCCCTACCTCGTCATCCAGGACGACATGAACGTCAAAAACACGCAGCAGCTCGTCTGGAGCATGCAGACCCAGTCCATCGACATCGCGGTGGACGGCGCCACCGCCACCTTGAAGCAGGGAGACAAGCAGCTCGTCGCCACCATCGTCTCTCCAAAAGGGGCCACCTTCAGCGCAGAGGAACCTCCACCTCCGGCGGACCCGGAGAATGGGCGCAAGCTCGGCACGGCGACTGCTGACTTCGAAGGGGAGAACATCAAAACGCTGAAGGCCACCGTCGCGGCAGCCAAAGGCAACGTGAGCCTCTGTATCACCTTCACCACAGGGCCTGCCGCTCCCGCACACACCCACACGCCGATCAGCGCGTGGATGAAGAAGTAAAAGCTGATGCATCCCGGTGCCGTGGCAGGAACGACGAAGGTCGAATGGGCAGCATGCAGAAAGCCTTCTGCATTCGCCATTCTCGCGTCAGCGAGCCGTAAGCACCTCGGCGATGCAGATAAGATGCCAGGCATATGCCCGCTCAGCCCACCAATTCTGTGATCACCTTGCCTTCATCAGCGACGATGGGTCGAGGACGGCCCTGCGGATCGAGCCAGTTGGTGTTCTGCTCGATGCCGAGATGATGAAACACCGTCGCGGCGAGATCTCCGGGCGCGACGCGACGGCTGTCGATGTCGCCGCCTTGTCGGTCGGTGCTGCCGATGACCTGACCGTGCTTCATGCCGCCACCGGCGATGACCATGGACATCACGCGCGGCCAGTGATCGCGTCCGGCATTCTTGTTGATGGTTGGGCTGCGGCCAAACTCGCCCATCATGAGGATGAGCGTGCTATCGAGCAGGCCACGGTCTTCGAGATCGGTGACGATGGCGTGCAGCGTGCGGTCCACGCTGGGCAGCAGCGGCATGAGGCCTTTTTTGATGCCGCCCCACTTCACTTCATCGCCATGATGGTCAAAGTAACCCCAGGCTCCGCTTACGGTGACAAAAGTGGACCCGGCTTCGACGAGACGACGTGCCAGCAGCGCTTTTTCGCCAATGCTGTCGCGGCCATAGCGGTCGCGCATGGCGGGCGTTTCGGCATCGAGGTTGAAGGCGCGTTGCGCGTTGCCGGTCATGAGCACTTCGTAAGCCTGCTGCGTGTAGCGATCTGCGGCGGCGATTTGAGCATTGCCATCGACGCTGCGCTTCCAGTCATCCATCTGCCCCAGCAATTCACGACGATCACCCAGACGCTCAACGGTGAGACCCTCGGCGAGCTTGAGCCGACCGGCCAGATCCTTGCCGCTCACGGGATCGAAAGCGCCGCCCATGTGGCCTGCACCCC
>JAYVIO010000141.1:0-42667 GCA_043770175.1 Verrucomicrobiales bacterium
TGGCAATGGCTCGAGCGAAATTCAAGTGTGGGCCATGGGTGGCACACGTCGTGGTTTGTATCCGCATCTGGGCGAGATCGTCGAGGAGTTTGCGGATCGTGCGAGCAACAGCCCGGCGGCATCGCCGGATGAGTTCAATGACAAGCTCAAGGAAGACACGGTTAAGGCGGAGAAGACTATCGACCTCTTCCTCAACACGCACGTTTATGGCGTGGAGATGGCCAGTAGAGCAACCGTCCCGGTTGCTTCCGGAAAAGTGCAAGCCGGAGGCTCGCACTACATTCGCAGCGTGATCGGGCTCGACACGAAGAGCGGCAAGGAGACACGATTCATCGGCAAGCTCTTCGTCGATTGCACCGGTCACGGCAGCGTGGGAGCGCTGGCGGGCGCGGAGTTCATGATGGAGGAAAAAGGCCGCATGGGCATGAGCAACATGTGGGTCATGCAGAACCTCAAAAAGCCGGTCACATGGCCCGCCACGCCCTGGGCGCTGCCATTGAAGCTGGAAGACTTCCCTGAGCCACGTCCCTTGGCCCCGGTGGGCAAAAAGAACGCGGCGAACATGGCAGGCTTTGATCTCGGTTACACGCCGGTGCCGAATCCTGAAGAATACCTCCACGGTGAGTGGTTCTGGGAGAGCGGCTTTGACAAGCACCCGATCAACGACCTCGAACTCATCCGCGACCACAACTTCCGCGCCGTGTATGGCGCGGTCTCCGCGCTGAAGACGAATCTGGCCGAAAAATATGCTCCCTACGATCTCACCTGGCTCGCCTATATCGGCGGACCGCGTGAGAGCCGCCGCATCGTCGGCGATATGATCTTGAACGGTGAGGACATGGTCAAAGGCATCATCCATCCCGACGGCTGCGTGCCGACGACCTGGGACCAGGATCTGCATTATCCGAAGGAGCAGTATGCGAAGAACTTCCCCGACAATCCCTTCATCAGCCGCGCTGAGTTTGGCAAGCACACCGACCGCAAGAATGGTTACCCAGTGCCTTATCGCTGCTTCTACAGCAAAGACATCGGCAACCTCTTCATGGCGGGCCGCACGATCAGCGTGGATCGCAACTCGCTCGGCAGCACACGCGTCATGCGCACCTGCGGCATGATGGGCGAGGTCGTGGGCAAGGCCGCGTGGATCTGCGTGCGCCACCACACCACGCCGCGTGGCGTGTATGAGCAGTATCTCGACATCCTGAAGGATCTCATGAACCAGCCCGGCGCGATGCGTCGTGATGCGCTCGAAGCCGATCTTTACATGCCGAAAAATGCCAAAAAACTCCCCGACATTTCCGTCTCCGCTTCCGCCGACTCCATCGACCCGAAGAAGCTCGAAGGCATCGTCATCGACGACAAAGAAGCTGAGCTGAACGGCAAATGGACGCACGGCCAAGGTTTGAAGCCCTTTGTCGGCGAACACTACAGCTATGGCAGCGACAATGGTGCCAGTGCCCGTTTCGCCTTCAGCGTGAAGCAAACAGGCAGCTACGAGGTTCGCATCTTCTTCCAACCGCATGAAAATCGCGGGAAGACCACACCGGTCAGCGTGCTGAGCGATGATGGCGAAAAAACCGTGACGGTAAATCAAACCAAGCCCGCGCCGCTGCCGCAGGGCGCTTACAGCCTTGGCAACTTCAAGTTCACCGCTGGCGAAGAATCCGCTGTGATCTTCCGCACCGCTGGTGCGGGTGGAAACGTGCATCTCGACGCGGTGCAGGTGCTGCCAGCCAAGTAGTCCAGTTGCGCCGCTACTGGAGAGTGAAGCCCAGTCGCGGCGCGACTGGGCAACTATGCGACACCTCGGCGCTTGCTGAACAGTCCGTACTTCGGACTGAAGATGTAGGCGAGGAGGAAGAAGCTGCCGAGGACGACGATGATGGTGGCGCTGACGCTCCAGCCAAGGGGATACGAGAGGAAGAAGGCGATCACGGAGCCGACAGCGCCGAGGATGCCGCCGCCCCAGAACAAGGTGCGGGCGTTGTTGGTGAGGAGATAAATCGTGGCGGCGGGCGCGACCATCAAACCGACGCTGAGGATGCAGCCGACGGCTTGCAGCGAGGACACGAGCACGAGGATGGTGACGGCGAAGGTGGCGTAGTTGAGCAGTCGCACAGGCACGCCGAGGCTGGCGGCGATGTTGGGCTCAAACAAATAGATGAGCAGCGGCCTCTGCAACGTGGTGAGGGTGATGACGGCGATGGCGCTGATGCCGAAGGCGATCCAGAGGTCGGAGTCGGCCATGCCGATGATGCTACCGAAGAGCCATTCATCGAGCTTCTGCCGCACATCGAGGTTTTTGAGGATCAGCAGGCCAGCGGCGAAGGCGGTGGTGTAAAGGACACCCATGGCGGTGTCTTGATCGAGCCGGGAAGTGCGCGAGAGGAAGATGGAGCCAAGGCCGACGATGAGCGCGGCGAAGATGGCTCCAATGAGGGCGCTCCATTGCGAGAGTCCGGCGATCAACACGGCGACGGCGAGTCCTGGCAGCAAGGAATGCGAGATGGTGCCGATCTTGAGCGCGGATTTGCGCAGCACGACGAAGGCGCTGACGAAGCCGTTGGAGAAACCGATCATCAAACACGCGAGCAACGCGCGTTTGGCGATGGGTTCGGCGAGGAAGTCGGTGATTGTGGGCATGAGCGAGTTCTCGGTTCTCAGTTCTCAGTTCTCGGTTCGCTGTTGTCGTAGGCGCTGGCGATGTTCGCGGGCGTAAACGCCTCCGCGACGGGACCGAAGGTGATTTGATGACGGCGGATGAGGAGGACGTCGTCGAAGTTGCCGGTGACGGTTTGCAGGTCGTGATGGCTGGCGATGAGCAGGCGGCCTTCGGCGGTGAGTTCTTTGAAGAGGCGGCTCAAATTCTCCTGCGCTGGCTTGTCGAGGCCGGTGAAGGGTTCGTCGAGGAGAAGAACGTGCGCCTCTTGCGCCAGGGCACGGGCGATGAAGGCGCGCTGCTGCTGGCCGCCGGAGAGAGCGCTGATCTGGCGGTCTTCGAGATCGCGCAGTTCCATGCTGGTCAGTGCGCGTTCGACGATTTCGGCATCATGGCGCGAATACTGCCGCCACCAGCCGAGATTTGGGTAACGGCCCATTTCGACGAGGCCGCGCACGGTGATGGGGAAATTCCAGTCGATGTCGCCCCGCTGCGGCAGGTAGGCGATTTCGTGGCTGCTGCGGGTGAGCGGTTTGCCGCGCCAGAGGATCTTGCCGGTGTCGCCAGGGATGAGTCCGGCGAGAGATTTGAGCAGTGTGCTCTTGCCAGCGCCGTTCGGGCCGATGAGGGCCATGCTGCGGCCGCATTCGGTGGCGAAATTAATTTTTTCGAGCGCCCGCACTTCCTGATACTGCACGCTCAAATTAACGACTTCGAGGCGGTGATGCTGCGTGTGCTCGCAGCCGCCGCCCCAGCAGACGTGCTCCTTGGTCTTGTCATGCGTGGCTGCGGCGCTCATTTCCAGGAGAAGGTGATGACTTCATCGAGACTGCCTGCGGCAGACCAGCGTGTCTCGCTGCGTGCTTCGAGGCCGTCGGGCTCGATTTCGAGTGTGATGGCGGTGTCTGGCGTGTTTTCCGGCCAGGTGGCGCTGAGGAAGACATCCACGCCTTCCTTCGTCGAAGCCAAGACGGCATCAAGTTCGAGCGGCGAGGCATCGGTGGTCGAGATCAGCTCTTTGTCGGCGATCTTGAGGTTCAATGTGCTCGGTTGATGCGCGAAACGCAGACGCAGCAGCGCTTTCACGCTTTTGGCTTCTTTGGCAGCGACTTTGATGATCTTGGCGTTGCTGGTGTTCCCGGTCAGATGGCTCAGCGGCACCGCCAGCACGATGAACGCGAGGCAGAGCAGGAAGATCTGGATGGGCGGAAATCCACGCATGGCCTATTTCGTTTCGCTCAAAGCGGCCACAAGGGCGCGGACGTTGTGCGCGAGCATCGTTTCAAAGGTGTGGGCGATCTTTGCGGTGCCGTCGGCGATGAGCGGATCGCCAATCTTCACGCCGGTGCTGCGGGCGATCTCGGCGAGGACCTTGGGATTGGCCTGGTCTTCGAGAAAGACGGCCTTGATGCCATGCTCACGGATTTCGGCGATGGTTTCGGCGACGTGTTTCGAGTCGGCATCGTCGCTGCGACCGACACCGAGGAGGGAGATGGGTTCAAAGCCGAACTCCTTGCAGAAATACCCGAACGCGGCATGCGCGGTGACGAGTTTGCGATCTGCGCGGGAGATCTTGGCGATTTCCTTCTGTGCCCAGACTTTGAGTTCGCCGAAGCGCTTGGAGGCGGCCTTGGCACCGGCTTCGTAAGCGGCGGCGTTCGCGGGATCGGCGGCGGTGAGTTCATCGGCCACGATGCGTGCGGCGCGTTTCATGTTTTCGGCGCTGTGCCACCAATGCGGGTCAAACTGGCCGTGATGATGATCATGGTCGCCATCGCCATGATCGTGATTGCAGACGTAGGGGATGGAGGGGATTTTTTCGCCGACCTCGACGAGCTTGATACTCGCGCCGAGGCTGTCGCGCAGCTTATCGAGGTAGGTTTCGAGTTCCTTGCCAGAGGCGAGCAGCAGTTTGGAGCCACGCATCGCGGCGATGTCCTTCGGCGCTGGTTCGAAGTGATGGATGTCACCGCCGGGCTTGAGGATTTCGATGACTTCGACATTCGCGCCGCCGACCTGCCGGGCGAGATCAGCCACGATGGGATGCAGCGAGGCGACTTTGAGCGGAGCGGCCTGACCGATGGCGAGAGACAGCGCAAAAGCTGCGAGAAGGGTTTTCATGGCGGTGGCTGGTTTTGAGCACCAGTAACCGTCATATGTCGTTGTTGCAACTTGATTGCGAGATGTGCTTTCTGAGCAGATTTCATATAGCGCAGCCCATTGATTGCTGGGGCATGTGTGTTGGTGGGCAGATCAATCTTGCTTCCGTAGAAGCTCTTGATAGTTGACGAGCCGCCCCATGCCTACTGTTGCCCTATCAACTATGTTTCCGATGATGTCCCTCGCAGACCCGGAGAAGTCGGCGGAGGGCGGGCTAGATCCGCTGGGCCTTTACGGCATCGCGGATGAGCTGGCGGCGCGGCTTTGCCCCGGCGTGCGGGAGCGGCAGAAGCGGCTGCGCTACCTCACGCTCCAGGCGGTGTCTCTGGCGCTCTGCGGCGACTTTGAGGGGGACCGCTTCTCACGCGACGGCCGCACGGAGCCTTGGCTGGTCTTCGAGTGGCATGTGGTGGAGGGGCTGTTCCGCTGGGGTCGAGTGGATGGCGAGTCGCTTAGTCTGCCAGGCATCCAAAAAGTATCCCGCGTGGTCAGGAGTGACGGTGCGGTGTCTGCTGCGACGTATCTGAAAACACCTGCCGTCTTCGGCTTCCATGGCGTGTATCGGCTGCTGGCCCGCGATCTCGGGATCGAGGAGGCAGGCGTGCTTGGCAGCACAGGGCGTGAATTGATGGGCGTGTGGGAGCGTGAGCAGGGGCTCGCCGGATTTATCTCATCATCCGCCGGGCCGGGGCGTGATTTGCGGCGGCAGTGGCGGGAGGCGGTGGAGGATGGCTTGAAGCAAAACCGCACCAGCCGGAACCCCAACTGGCTCGGCTGGTCAAAGGTGGCCGAGTATCTGCATCCGCTGCAAATCGGGCTGGAGGAGTCGGTCTGGCTGAAAAAGCGCCTGCTCGCCGAGTCCGCAGGTCATCGCGGTGAATTGATGCGCTTTTACGGTTCCCGTGAAGGTCAGAACCATGCACGAGAAGGCAGCGAGCGTGAGGCGCATGCCGCGCTGATGGAAAAGACCGCCACCAAAGAGCTACGAGTCCTTCTGGATGCCATCGCCTCCTATGAGCACAGCGCCCGGCTGGCTCAGGATGCCTATGATGCCTGTCTGGTGGAGATGACTCATGCTCACACTGCTGTTGATGCATGCCGATTGGCGCGGCTGAAGGCGGTGGAGACAGCCAGCCGTCAGATTCCGGCCCACTTTGCCCGCACAGCAGAGCGGTTGGAGCGCGAGTCCCCGGAGTTGGCGCTGCGTTTCAGCCAGAGTTTCGACAGCCTCCGCAAAGCTGACACCGCGGCAGACTGGGTCCCGCGGCTGCTGAGCCATCATGTGGAGAATCAGAACCGCAAAAGCAAACGGCCCTGGATCATGGATCAGGGCAGCTCCTGGCGGGTGCGTCCGCTGTATGCACGGAAAGAGATGCCTGCGGGAGATGGTCGCGACCTCCACGCCTACCGCATGGCTCCGCTCTGCGGCTTCCTGGCGGACATGAAAGGGGCCAGCGCATGAGCACTCGTGGCAAAAAGAAAGACCTCCAGAAAGGTCATGGCTACCTGCTGAATGCCTGGATGCCGCCTGTAGAGGCGGGTGAGTTTGCAGGCTGCGCGGCCACGAGCTTCACCTTTGATCCTGCATTCTTCGTGGAGGAGTGCCTGAGCCGCTGCCTGGGCATGACGAGCGATGAAAAGGAGGACGGCATCGCCTACTACATTGAGCTGGAGGAGAAGCTGAATCAGACGTGCTGCCTAGCACTGGTGGATCAGGCCCATGCCTGCGGCACCCGCACGCTGCGCTGGGACATGCTGGCCGCCCGCGTGCCGGGGGCCATCCTTCATGCAAAGGTCAGCGTGCTCGTGTGGGCGGCACACGTCCGCATCATCGTGGCTTCGGCAAATCTTACAGAGTCCGGCTACCGCACAAATAGAGAGGTCTTCGGCGTGCTGGACTACCACACAGGCAGTGCCGCGCCGCTGCCTGTGCTGAGGGAGGTGCTCGGCTTCCTCCGTGGCATCGCGGAGAGGTTTGTGGAGAACTGCTCGGCCCGCCAGCGCTGGATGGATCTGCTGCGGCTGGCAGGTCAAAAAGCCGCCGCCTGGGGCAGCGGGCAGCCTGGCATGATGCGCGCGGTCTTCACCGGCCTCGGGCAAGCGGATGCGCTCGCGCAGTTGAAGGCGCTGTGGCCGATGAAACGCCCGCCACACTTCGCCAGCGTGGGCAGCCCGTTCTTCGACATGAATCCGGGCATCAACAGGCCAGCCGAGCGTCTGCGCGAAATGCTCTCCGCAGATGCTGAGGTCTGGTGGGAAGTCGCAGGTTGTGTGGAGCCGCCTGCCTTCCATCTGAAGGTGCCAAAGACTCTCCAAAAAGCCATGCCGCCCCCTGCCAGCCAGTGCTTTGTTCTGCTGCATGAAAAGGACGACGAGGGTGAGGTGCGCGACCTCCACGCGAAGTGGCTCTGGCTACAAAATGACAGCGCTGTGATCTATCTCATTGGTTCGGCTAATTTCACCAGTTCCGGCCTCGGTCTCAGTCCTCGCCCGAATGTGGAGGCCGGGCTGGCCTATGTGACAAGAGACGCGACAGAAATTCGTGAGCTGGAGGCAGTCTCCATCGCCGGTCAAGACGTGCCAGAGGATGCCGAGCTGCGTTTTGCCCCAGCCCCCAATGAAGATGAAGACTGCGAGGGCCACGCGCGACTGCCTATGGCCTTTGGCAGCGCCGTGTTTGAGGGCGCGGCCTTGCGACTCAGCTTTCACCCAGAGGTCGAGATGCCGCCGGACTGGGAGGCGCGGATGAATACGCCAGATGGCCGACTCATCGCCACGGAGGCGCTCTGGCATGCTGCGGGCCGCACAGAGGTGTGGAGCCTCCCGTGGGATGGCACCACTCCGCCCTCGCTGCTCGTGATCTCATGGCCGGACGTGCCCGGTGTATGCTGGTGGCCGGTGACGTTGGAAAACGCCGCCGCCCTGCCGCCGCCGGAGGAGTTGCGTGATCTCGGTCTAGAAAGGCTGATCGAAATCCTCGGCTCATCACGACCACTCAAAGACGTGGTGAAGGCGCAAAACCGCCGTGAGAAAAAAGGCGAAAAAGCGCTGGAGGGAGCCCTGAATCCGCATGACCTCGTGCAGGTGCGGCACCACCTCCTGCCGCGTGCGCGGAGTGTCGGCAGAGCGCTCGCGGGGCTGCGTCGGCGGCTGGAGCAACCTGCCACCTCGCTGGATGCACTGGCCTGGCGGCTTGGTCATCCCGTCGGGGCCATGGCACTAGCCGAGGCTCTACAAAGAGAGTCTGGCAGCACCGAGGAGCGTGTCTTTCTCCTCACTGAACTCATACTGGAGCTGGGGCATGTGCTTCTGCCCAAGGACAGCCCTCCCGGATGCCTTAGCTCCCGCGTCATCCGTGCCGAACTCGTGAAAACACAGCACACCCTCTGGCAGAGGATCGAGCAGCAGATCGCTGAACACGAACTCGATACAGCGATGAAGGACCACGCCCTCGCCGCGAAGGAATACCTGCGACTTTGACTCACCCCTGCTTATGGCAAACTGGCCTTATCACGAACTTCACCCTCATGTCGCGCTCGGCAGGGAGCAACAGGCCACGGTGGGTGATGCCATCCACTACGCCGCGCGGCAACGGTCCACGGCGGTGGAGATTTTGAACCGCCTGAGCACCCAGCCGGGAGTGATCCTCGCAGACGAGGTCGGCATGGGGAAGACCTATGTGGCGCTGGCCGTTGCAGTGTCCGTCATCTTCAGTCAGCGATCGCAGCGCAGGCAGCCTGTGGTGGTCATGACACCCTCGGGTTTGCAGAAAAAGTGGCGCAGGGATTTCGAGAAATTCTGCGACTGCTACTTTGAAGGCACACTATCGGAAATTGCTCTGCTAAAGGCGCGAGTGCGGTGCGTGGACGATGGCGAGGATCTTTTTCATGCGCTGGACTTGCCCGCCGATGAACGCCCCTGGCTCATCCTCATCAGCCACGGCGCGCTAAACCGGCGGCTGAAGGATGAATGGTTGAAGCTGGCCCTAATGCGACGCGCCCTGCTGCATCAGCCGGATGCCTCCGCACTGCGCCGAAAGGTGGAAAAGTGTGCCTCCCGCCTTCTGCAAATGCAGGGGGAAACCCGCCGCACGCAGTCCGGTGAGGCGATCTGGCGTGATTTGCTCGACACCCCGCCTTCCGGTTGGAAAAAGCACCTCATCGCTGAAGGTCTGCTGCACGAAACAGCTCCAGACCCGGTGCCGGAGAGCCTGCTGGATCAACTCAAGGCTGCTGACATGGTCGAACTGCGTGAGGCCATCCGAAAGCTGCCTCAGCGGATTGGTGCCGACTCCTTCAAGGAGCGTCTAGATGGTCAAAAGAAGGAGCTGAACGACGCGCTGCAAAAAGTCTGGAAGCAAGTCCTCACCCGACAGCAGCATCGTCTGCCGCTGCTGATCCTAGATGAAGCCCATCACGCCAAAAATGAGGACACCGGTCTCGCCACGATGCTGAGCTACAAAGTGAGCCGCGAAGATGCCGATGACATCAAACAGGGTGCTTTAGCGGGAAAATTTGAGCGTATGCTCTTTCTCACCGCCACGCCCTTCCAGCTCGGGCATGACGAGCTATGCCAGGTGCTGGGACGCTTTGCAGGCACGCTTTTACCGATGGCGAAAAGCCTGCGTGAGGAGTTCGCCGCAGAGATCGCCACGCTGCGAGCCGCCCTGGATGCCTCCCAGCATCAGGCGCAGCTTTTCGAGAAAATCTGGGCCGCCAACTGCCCTGCCACGTTACCGCCGGATACCTGGCGAGACATTCAAGAGGTGCAGGCAGCCCTGAGCATCACGGAGGCTCGCTTTGAAACCGCTCAAGCACTTCTACGGAAGTGGGTGATCCGCCATCTAAAGCCACG
Organism: Verrucomicrobiales bacterium; assembly: GCA_043770175.1. Lineage (GTDB taxonomy): Bacteria > Verrucomicrobiota > Verrucomicrobiia > Verrucomicrobiales > Verrucomicrobiaceae > Prosthecobacter. Next base: position 9,674 of record JAYVIO010000141.1, read on the forward strand.
GGCACTCTCAGCATCGCTGCCAGATGTGCTGCGTCGTCAGCGCCACACCGGAGACGCCATCCATGGCGGCAGTGGAGCGCAGGGCATCGAAGTCCAAGGCGCGGCCGTGCTGCCCTTCCTCCTCGCCTCACGCGCTGCCTTGATGAATCCAGATGCACGACCTGTCTTCGCGGAAGGACTGGCGAGCAGTTACGAGGCATTCCGTCATACCCGTGAGGAGAAGGAAACCAGCCACGATGACGAGGAGAAAGGGGATGCCGCGCCGCATGAGGCAGCAGATCGCGCTACCGCCTGGTACCTCAGTCGGCTCGATGCTGCCCTGCCGCTGCATGATCCTTCCGCCTCCGCCGCACATCCCAAGATCGCCGCCACCGTCCGCCGTGCGGTGGAACTCTGGGAACAAGGGGAGAAGGTCGTCGTCTTCAGCCACTTCCGCAAAACCGGACACAAGCTGAGGCAGCTCATCTCCCGTGAAATCCGCCAGCGCATCGATGTCCGTCATACCCCCGAGTCGCTGGATCGTTTGAGCCGCCGGTTTGATGACGCCAAGTCTCCCGCTCGCCATGCCTGTGATGCGGAAGTGCGCCGTCTCCTTCAGTTCCGGCCGACCCTCACCGAACATGTGGAAGACCTCATCAGGATCGCCCGCCGCTTCCTCAGCACACCTTCCTATCTGGCCCGCTGCCTGCCGGCGGAGATCACGCATCTCGATGAAGACACCGTCACGACCGCGTTCCGTCATCGTGATGTGTCCGGTCTCTCTTTTGAGCAAGTGCTGGAGCAGTTTTTCACCTTCCTTTCCAGTGAAAAGCAGGATCAGCGCACTCCTGTTATCGAAGCCCTCCTGCATGTGCAGATCGGTCAGGCCAGTGTGGAAAATTTGGATGCTGATGACCTGCAAGGCGCGGCCCGTGAGTCTGTGGAGCCCAACGTGCGCCTCGTGAATGGCAGCACCACCCTCGAATCGCGTGAAAGGCTCATGCTCACCTTCAACAGTCCTTTTTTCCCCGAGATTCTCATCACCAGCAGCGTCATGGCGGAGGGGGTGGACCTCCACCGCTTCTGCCGCCACGTCATCCACCACGATCTTGCCTGGAATCCCAGCACGCTGGAGCAGCGCACCGGCCGCGTGGACCGCATCGAATGCAAAGCGGAGCAGCTGGGTTGTGGCAAACCCATCCAGGTCTATTTGCCCTACCTCGCCGCCACGCAGGATGAAAAGCAGTATCAAGTCGTGACTTACCGGGAACGTTGGTTCGGCATCCTCATGGGTGAGGACTACCGCGCCGACTCCCTGACCACCGAGCGACTTTCCTCCCGCCTGCCACTGCCAACGGAAATCGTGGACAAGCTGACGCTGGATCTCAGCGTGTGAATGCTGAAGCACGATGAAAATGATGTCGTATTCGTTTTGACGTAGGTTGCTACGTCGGCCTCGTCTTGCTTGCCTTTCGCTTCGCGATTTTCAAACCCGCCTCGACGATCTGGCTGCGGAGTTTTTCGAGGCAGGCTTTCCAGGTGGCGGGGCTGATGGGGAGGTAGCGGTCGGTGCCGTCGGGGAAGCGTTTGGTTTCGAAGATGTTGCTGGGCTGCTGGATGAGGTCGTCGTAGAGGCCGTGGATGAAGAAGGTGCGGGCGTCGGCACCGTCGGGCCAGGGACTGGGCTTGCCTTCGGCCTCGCGGATGGCGGCTTCGATGGCGGAGAGGATTTCGACAGGGTTGAGCGTGATCTTGAGCGGTGCGCCGGATTTTAGGTAGTCGGCGATGGCGATCTGTACCTTGCCGAGGACGGTTTGGATTTGCCGCAGATCGGCGGGAGCTTCGGCAGCGATGAGTTGTTTCAACTCAAGCTCGGCGCGGGTGGCTTTTTTGGGACGTTTCGTGGCCATTTGGCGGCATGTTGCATCAAATGGTCGTCTGGCCAAGCGGCGGAAGGCATTTTGAGTTGAAAATTGGCAACCGTCAGGATGGCGGCGGCGCATCTGTCTGGTAAGTGATCGCTTCCTTCATGCCTGACTCTCCTGAATCCACTTCTTTGCCCGCCGGTTGGCGGTTGGACCACTCGTATGCGCGACTGCCGCAGTCGTTTCATGTAAAGATCGACCCGACGCCGGTGCGTGAGCCAAAGATGGTGGTGCTGAATCGTCCGCTGGCGGAGGCGCTAGGACTGAATGCGGACGAATTGAACGATGCAGCGATCTTTGCGGGCAACATAATGCCGGAGGGGGCGGAACCGCTCGCACAGGCCTATGCAGGGCATCAATACGCGCATTTCACGATGCTGGGCGATGGACGGGCGATTTTGCTGGGCGAGCAGATCACGCCGAGTGGCGAGCGGTTTGACATCCAACTCAAAGGGCCTGGCCCGACGCCGTTTTCGCGTCGTGGGGATGGGCGTGCGGCGCTGGGGCCGATGCTGCGAGAGTACATCATCAGCGAGGCGATGCATGCGCTCGGCATTCCGACGACGCGCAGCCTGGCGGTGGTGACGACGGGGGAAAATGTCTTCCGCCAAGAGTCGCAGCCCGGAGCAGTGCTCACGCGCGTGGCGGCCAGTCACATCCGCACGGGCACATTTGAGTATGCGGCGGCGCGTGGGGAGAAAGAGGCGTTGCGTGCACTGGCGGATCACACGCGGCAACGGCATTACCCAGAGGTGGAAAGCGGCTACGCAGCATTGTTTGAGGCCGTGATGGAGCGACAGGCGGCGCTGATCGCGCAGTGGATGTGCGTCGGTTTCATCCATGGTGTGATGAACACGGACAACATGGCGCTGTCGGGCGAGACGATCGACTATGGGCCGTGCGCGTTCATGGATGCGTATGATCCAGCCACGGTGTTCAGCTCGATTGATCGCAATGGCCGCTACGCCTACAGCAATCAGCCGCACATCGCGCAGTGGAATCTCGCACGTCTGGCCGAGGCGATGCTGCCGTTGTTTCATGACGATGAAAAACAGGCCATCGAGATCGCGAACGAGGCGATTGGGAGTTTTGAGGCACGTTTCAAGCGCCACTGGCTCGCAGGCATGCGGGCGAAGCTGGGACTCTTTACTCAGGCAGATGAAGACACCGCTTTGATTCAGTCATTGCTCGAATGGATGCGGGACTCGAAGGCGGACTTCACCAACACCTTCCGCGATCTGACGAATGGCCGCCTGGAGCCGATGGAGTGGCATCAGCAATGGTCCGCACGACTCAAACGCCAGCCTCAAACGACCATCGAAGTGACTGAACTGATGTGCCGCAGCAATCCCGCCTTCATTCCCCGCAATCACAAGGTCGAGGAGGCGCTGGCCGCCGCCTCAGAGCATGGCGACCTGAATCCGATGCAGCGGTTGCTGACGGTACTGGCCACGCCATTCGACTACACGCAGGATTGGCCGGAGTTCAGCGAGCCCGCTGATTTAACCGGGTATCAGACGTTCTGCGGGACGTGAGCAGGCGGACGAATTTGACTAAATAAATACAAATTGATTGCAAGTGCAATTCGATTGCATTTATCATGAGCGGTAATTCAAACCGCGCATGAAGACCCCACACTTCCTTTTCCTTCTCGTCCTGGCCGCTGGCTCCACTTTGAACTCTCTGGCGCAGCAACGTCATGATCCGGCGCATGCGCATGACGATGAGGAGGTGATTCCGCTGGATGAGATCGTGATTTCTTCTCCGCTGGACCGGCCACTGCATCAGCAGGCGCTAGCGGCGTCGATCATGACGGCGGAGCAGCTCAATCTGGCGCTGGAACCTTCCCTGGGGCAGACGCTGGCGCGGATGCCGGGGGTTAGCAGCTCGTTTTTCGGTCCGGCGGCGAGCCGTCCCATCATTCGCGGTCTTGAGGGCGACCGCGTGCGCATTCTACAGAACGGCCTTAACACGACGGACGTGTCCGCCGCGAGTTTTGACCATGCGCTGAGTTTTGACCCGTCTAATTTAAAGTCGGTGGAGGTGATTCGCGGCCCAGCGACGCTGCTTTACGGATCGGGGGCCATCGGCGGCATCGTGAACGCCATCGACGGCCGCATTGTGGATGAAAAACTCGACGGCACGATCCGCGGTTCGATGGGCGGGCGGTTTTCCAGCGTGGACCAGGGCTATCAGACCAACATGATGCTCGAGGGCGGCTGGAAGGGGCTGGCCTTTCATGTGGAGGCGTTCACGCATGCGGCGGAGGACTTTCGCATTCCCGGAAACTCGCGTACGGTGGGCGAGCAGGAGCGCAACCCGCCTGCCTTTGACCAGAGTGGCATCGCGCTGAATTCACGACTGCGCAACGAGGGCTTCTCGGCCGGATTGAGCTATGTCTGGGATGAGGGTTTTGTCGGCTTTTCGTGGACGGAGTTTCACAACATCTACGGCTCGCCTGCGGAATCGGCGGTGTTCGTTGACCTTTACCAGACGCGTCTGGACGTGCGCGGTGCCTTTTACAAGCCGCTGCCGCTCATCAAGGAGATCGACTGGCGCTTTGCCTGGTCGGACTACGAGCACACGGAGTACGAGGACGGTGCGGACAACACGGCTTTCAAAAACGAGGGTTATGACTTCCGCCTGGAGGTGAAGCATGAGAAAATCGCAGGCATGGAGGGCGTGGTTGGCTTCCAGTCCGAGCGCAGCGACTTTTTCGTGGCAGGAGCGGAGGCGTACCTGCCGCCTTCGGTGACGGAGTCGAACTCGCTGTTCTTTTTCGAGGACATCACACGCGGACCGCTGAGTTTTCAATTTGGCGGCCGCTATGACCACATTGAAAAACGCTCTCGCGACAACGATGTCTTCGGCAATTCGCGTCAGCGCAGTTTCGACAATGTGAGCGGCTCCGCCGGCGTGGTTTTCAATGCGAGTGATGAGTATTCCAGTGCCTTCACCATCACCTACTCCGAACGCGCTCCCACGGCCCAGGAATTGTTCTCGAACGGCGACCACGCGGCCACCAGCACGTTTGAAGTCGGCAATTTTGGTCTGGGTGTCGAACACGCGATCAGCTTCGACTTGAATCTGCGGAAGCGGACCGGATGGGTCACAGGCAGCGTGGGCGGCTACTACAGCCTCTATGACGGCTTCATCGGTCTGTTTCCAACCGGCGGCGTCGGTCCCGGGCCGGACTTCAACCCCGAGTTCGCCTATCGTTCGGTGAACGCGGAATTCATCGGCGGTGAGCTGGAAACAACCTTGCATCTGCTCCACCCGGTCACCAACGAGCCAAACAAACCTGTCACCAACCTGCACTGGGAGTTCAAGGCCGACGTGGTTCGCGCCCGTGACGCCAGCACGGGTCTCTCGCTGCCGCGTATCCCGCCCGTCCACTTGTCCAGCGCCCTGATTCTGGAGCAGGGGCGCTTTGGGGCGAGGCTGGAAGGCATCTATGCCGCCCCGCAGCATCGCCTCGCCATGAATGAATTTGGCACACCGAGCTACTTCCTCCTGAACCTGTCCCTGACCTACCGGGTGTTGCTGGGACCCACGACGCTCGATTTTTACGTCAAAGGCATGAACCTTACGAATCAGGAGGCCCGCGAACACACCTCCTTCCTCAAAGAACGCCTGCCGCTGCCAGGGCGGGGGATCGTGGCTGGGGTGAAAATGACCTTTTGAGTGGCAGATGGTGTGTCGAGCGCCACCCGCGTGCTGGAGTTCGAGACTCCACCACGCGGTTTTTTTTGGCGATTTGGCGGGGCTTAAATGGCAGGTTTTCTCAAAAATGAGCTTCTTATTTGATCGAATCGGACAAATTTAAGATAATTGTCATAACATTATCTTGCTGATTGAGTCATAATGAATATAATTTCAATTATTAATAATCTAGCCAGACTATGAATATGACAAGCCACACCGCCAGTCTCCTAAACGCACCGGGCGCGTTGCTGGCCTTGGAGGCTAGGCGTGCTTGGCGGGAGAAAGAGCACGTGTCACCCCACTTTTGGGTGCTCATTAGTATCTTGGGAGATTTGGTCATGGCGGTGTTTGCGGCTTATCTGGCCTATTGGCTGCGCTTTCACACGGTCCTGCGGGATTTCGGCAACTTCGACGCGATGACCTTTCGTCAGTATGGTGGCCACATGGCTCTAGGCAGCCTCACGCTGGTCATGGTGCTGGGCTGGCAGGACATTTACCAGCAGAACGTGCTGCTGCGCAGCCGTTGGATTTCCTCCAAGATCGCAAAGGCGGTTCTGATCTGGACGGCGGGCTTTCTGGCCATCACGCTGGCCTTGAAGCTTCAACCCAGTATCTCCCGCGTGTACGTTCTGCTCAACGGCGCCACCGCCCTCCTTCTGCTGCTGGGCTGGCGTATCGCCTTCTTGAACTTCCTGCGCACACCGGGCCGCGTTGAGGCGTTGCGGCAGCGCGCGTTATTTGTGGGCTGGAATGAGGAGGCGCTGAGCCTGTGGAAGACGCTCAAGCGCGACCATGCCTGCGCCTATGACATCGTCGGCTGGGTCAGGACGAACGATGGCGACGATCACCGGCCTGCGGAAGAAAATTTCCCCTGCCTCGGCAGCCTTGACGAGGTGGAGCGCCTGGTGGCCACGCATGCCACGGACATGGTCGTGGTGGCCGATCTGCACGGGCCACGTGAGCAGATGGTGGCTTTGGCAAACCTCTGCGAGCGTGAAATGATTCAGTTCAAGGTCATCCCGTCCTGCTTCCGCGTCTTTGTCTCCGGCTTGACCCTGGAAACCATCGCGGGCACGCCGGTGCTCGGCGTCACTCGCCTGCCGCTGGACGGCACCGTGAACGTCATTGCCAAACGTGCCCTCGATATCGTCGGTGCCACGATGGGCCTGCTGCTGAGCGCACCGATCGTCGCTCTGTTCAGCGCCATCGTGTGGCTGGAGTCTCGCGGTTCGGTGTTTTACCGCCAGCGCCGCTGGGGCGTGAACGGCGTGCCGTTCGACATCATCAAAATCCGCTCCATGAAGCTCAATGCGGAGCAGGCCAACGGCGCGCAATGGTGCGTGAAGGACGATCCGCGGCGTCTCCGGGTCGGTGCCTTCATGCGCAAGTGGAACATTGATGAATTGCCGCAGTTCTGGAACGTTCTGAAAGGAGAGATGAGCCTCGTTGGCCCGCGTCCAGAGCGCCCCGAACTCATCGCTGGATTCAAGCATCAGATTCCGCATTACAACGCCCGTCATCACGCCAAACCGGGCATGACCGGCTGGGCTCAGGTCAACGGTCTGCGTGGCGACACTGACCTCAACGAACGCATCCAGTGTGATCTGTGGTATCTCGAGAACTGGAGCCTCTGGCTGGATCTGCAGATCATGCTGCTGACCTTTTTCAAGCGTGACAACGCTTATTGAATTAGCTTGGCGCAACCTGCACAAGGCATGAAATAATCGCAGTTTTTATCCTTTCCCCCGATGCCGCTCTTCACGGTTTACACGCCCACGTATAATCGAGCCCACACGCTGCACCGCGTGTTTGAGAGCCTGCAGGCGCAGACTTGTCGCGATTTTGAATGGCTCGTGATCGACGATGGCTCCACCGATGGCACTGCGGAGCTGATGGCACGTTATCAAAGCGAGGCAGACTTCCCGATGCGATACCTGCAAGAACCGCATCGTGGCGCACATCATGTGCACAACCTCTCGATGCGTGAATCCCGTGGTCAGTTCTGGATCAAACTCGATTCCGACGACGGTTGCATGCCGGACGCCCTCGAACGCTTGAAACAGTGCTGGGAGGGCATCCCGACGACGCAACGCGATACATTTTCCGGCGTCACGGGTCTGTGCCGCAGTCAGAACGGCCGGTTGGTTGGCACTCGTTTCCCTGCCGATCCGCTCGACTGTTCCGCAGCCGAGCTTGAATACCGCTACAAGGTGCGCGGGGAGAAGTGGGGCTTTCTCCGGCTCGACGTCGTGCGCCAGTTTCCCTTTCCAGAGGATGTGCCGGGAAACTTCATCTCTGAGTCCTTCATTTGGTGTCAGGTGTCACTTCACTACCAGACGCGCCATATCAACGAGGAACTGCGCATCTACTGGACGGACGCTCCCTCGCTGGCGCATGGCCGTTCCGATCCGCGTACCAATGCCGCCGGGCATCGTCTCATGTTCAAGGGCGTGCTTGATCTCGAAAGCGGCTGGTTTTTCGCCGCCCCGTTGCGCCTGCTGCGTGCGGCGGCTCAATACGGCCGCTTTGCTTTCTTGAGCGGCGTCGGTTTCATCCGGCAGTTTCGTGATCTCCAATCGAACGGTGGCAGACTGCTGTGGCTGTCCGCGCTGCCAGCAGCGGTCGTGCTGCGGTTATGGGACCGCTTTCAATTTCCAGGGAGTGTGAGTTGAGCCAGCTTCGAATTTGGCAGACACGGTGTCTGTGCTCCTCCTGATTTAGGCTGCCACTAGGTCATAGCCGCGCCATTCCTTGACGGTGATATCGGCGAAGCTGCCGACGGGGAGTTTTTTGCTGACGAAGACGGTGGTGTCGATGTCGGGGGCGTCCATCTCGCTGCGGGCGACGCCGGGTTCCTCGACGAGGACGCGCATTTTTTTGCCGACCTGGCTGACGTTGAAGCCTTCGATGCTGCGCTGGATGGCGCGCATGGCCTCGTTCCAGCGGGCTTTGCGGGTCATGTGATGGATTTGATCTTCCATCTTGGCGGCACGGGTGTCTTCCTCGCGGGAGTAGTTGAAGACGCCGGCACGCTCGAATTTGGTGTCCTCAATGAACTGGAGCAGCTCGTTGAAGTCGGCCTCGGTCTCGCCGGGGAAGCCGACGATGAAGGTCGTGCGGATGGCGATGCCGGGGATGCCGGTGCGGATGCGCTTGATGAGATCGCGGATGTAGGCACCGTCCGTTTCGCGCTTCATGAGGCCGAGCATGTTGTCGCTGATGTGCTGCAGCGGCATGTCGATGTAACGGGCCACTTTGGGCGATTCGGCGATGGCCTGGATCAAATCATCGCTCCAATGCGCGGGGTGCGTGTAGAGGAGGCGGATCCAGAAGTCGCCTTCGATCTTGTTCAGCTCGCGAATGAGGGTGGAGAGAGATTCGCCCTTGGAGGAATCGACGCCGCTGCGGGGTTTTGGGCGCTCTTCCGTCCACTTGTCCATGCCGAAGTAGGTGGTGTCCTGGGAGATGAGATTGATCTCCTTGACGCCGCTGGCAACGAGCTGTCGCGCCTCCTTGACGACGCTTTCCTGCGTGCGGCTGCGGTGGCGACCGCGGATGCGCGGAATGATGCAGAAGGAGCAGGGGTGGTTGCAGCCTTCGGCGATCTTGATGTAGGCCATGTGCTGCGGCGTGAGGCGGAAGCGTGGGGTGTCGTAGTCGGGGATGTACTGCGGCTGGCGGGTGACGAGATTTTCCTGCGTGTGCTCCTTGGTCCCCATGAGCTTCTGAATGATCGGAGCGACCTGCGTGATCTGATCGAGACCGATGAAGGCATCGACTTCGGGCATCAAACCGGGCAGTTCCTGCGAGAATCGCTGCGAGAGGCAGCCGGCGACGATGATCTTCTGCCGTGCGCGCTTTTTGGAACCGGCACGCTGGTCCACGGCATCATGCACGGCACCGACGCTCTCCTTCTTGGCCATGTCGATGAACGAGCAGGTGTTCACGATGAGTACGTCAGCCAGTTCCGGCTCGGGCGTCATGACCATGCCTGCCTGCTGAAGGTGGCCGATCATGATTTCCGAGTCGATGAGGTTTTTCGCGCAACCGAGGGAGACGAGGCCGACTTTGATCATGGGGCGCGGATGGTAGCGCCTTTGCGGCAATCGAAAAGGGGAAAGATGGCCGCCGGAGGGCGGTTCACGGTCCTCTATCCACCGTTTTCCAGCCCAGATCAGGAGACGAGCATCGCTGCCGGTGCCATCTGGGCGCGGCTGGCGGTGAGGTCGAAGCCAGGTTCGCGGCCCTGGGGCTGCTGCACGGCTTTGGCGAGCGCCTTGCTGAGGCCGTCAAGGGAGTAGGGCTTGAGCATGATGTCCACGGGCGGAGGGTGGCCCTGGCTGAGGATCATGAATTCATCGGGATCGATGATGAAGCCGCTGCAGACGACGACGGGAACGGTGTTGCCGACGGCGCGCAGTTCTTTGAAGGTGTCGCGGCCGGAGAGCTTGGGCATGTAGATGTCGAGCAGGACGGCGTCGATTTTTTCGCCGCTGCGCAGGATAATGTCGAGCGCTTGCTGACCGTCGCATGCCTCGATGACAGTATAGCCGAGGAAGCCGAGCATGTTCATGGCGATGGAGCGCACGGGTGCTTCGTCATCGACGACGAGAACCGTGGTCTGCCTACCGGCGGGCGCGACGGTGGCGGCGCTGTTGTTTTCGATGGGTGTCTCCTCTTCGACCTGGTCAGGATTGAGCACGCGCGGCAGGAAGACGCGGAACTCGCTGCCGCGGCCGATTTCGCTGTCGAACTCGATCCAGCCGCCGTGCTCGCGCACGATTTCCTGTGCGGTGGAGAGTCCGAGGCCGGTGCCTTTGCTTTCCGATTTTGTGGTGAAGAAGGGCTCGAAGATGCGTCCACGGAGATCTTCAGAGATACCGTGGCCGTTGTCACGCACAGCGAGCAGGACGAAGTCGGTGGTATCCGTGCCGGAAGCCGCGGCCATGGCCGGCAGGCGGTGGGTGACGTTTTCGATGGCGATTTCGATGACGCCTTTGTCAGCTGGCAGCGCGTCACGGGCATTGAGGCAGAGATTGAGCATGACCTGCTCGATCTGGGTGGCGTCGGCGTTGACGTAGGAGGCATCCATGCCGCCGCGCATTTGGATGGTGACACGCGGATCGACACTGTGCTTGAGGAGGTTTTGCACGTCGGCGAGCAGCCGCTTCAGGTTCGTGGCCTTGCGAACTGAGGCTCCAGAGCTGCGGCGGGAGTAGCCGAGGAGAGATTTGACAAGTTCTGCCGCACGCGTGGTGGCGTGGCTGGCGTTCTGCAGCTTGTCGCGCACACCGGCCTGGTTGGAGGCGGGGGTGAGTTCGGCCAGCGTGAGATTCCCACGAATGGCGGTGAGGAGATTGTTGAAGTCGTGGGCGATGCCGCCAGCGAGCTGGCCAATGGTGCCCATTTTTTGGGATTCACGCAGCTGATTTTCCAGGACACGCATTTCGGAACGGTCTTTGACAATCCAAATGCGGCCGATGATCTCGCCGGCATCCGTGCGCATCGGGTTGGTGCGCAGAGAGAATACGCGGCCGTCGTTGGTGATGAACGGCGGGGTTTCATCCTGACCTTCGAGACTTGCGGAAGTTTTTTCGATCCAGGCGGAGATGACCGCTTTTTCCGCAAAACGCTCTACCAAGGAATTGAGGAGACGTGAGGCCTCGCGGCCGGCGACTTCTTCGACTTGCTTGCCGAGAAAGTCATCGAGTTTGGCATTCGAGGCGATGATGGAGCCCTGGGCATCCACCACGAGCACGCCTTCATCGCTGGCAGCGAACAGGCCTTGGAGGGCGGTGAAGGCCTCGCGCAGGAGGCGTTCGGCATTGAGGAGGCGCTGGGCGGTCTGGCAGGCGTGCTGCTCGGCGGAGTTGAGCGCCTGGCGCTGCTTGGCAAAGATCATGTTGATGTCACAGCGCAGCTTCCAGAAATCTGCGGGCAGCCATTCGGCGGACTGGGCATCAGGTGGCACGCCACGGAGGACAGCGGTGGTGCCTTTCATGACTGCGGTGGTCGGTTTGAGCAGCCAGCCGGAGATCAGGTAGGCGGCCAGGAACACGCCACCACCGAGCAGGACGCCGGTGATGCCGAAGAACCAGTCGAGGGGCTGGCCCATCATGCGGGTGGCTCCTATGGCTGGCAGGAAGCCAAAAAGCCAGAGCGGGAACAGGATGCGGAGTCGCAGGGAGTTCATGACGTTAGGGGAGGAATGGTTGAGGGCGGATTGGAACGGAAGAGTCAGCTGGCGGGATGGGTAGCCGTGGGAGAATTGCGGCTGGCGAGACGATACATGCAGTGTTCGACGGCAGAATTGAGGTGGGTCTCCAGCCAGGTTTCGATTTCACTACGCAACGAGGCGATGCCCGCTTGTACCGACTGACCGCTAGGGGGTGTCCGTTGCTCCAAACGGTCAAGTCGGTCATTCAAGGCACTGACGCTCATGGCAATGCCGAACACGTCATTGCGCATTTGCTCGATTTGAGCCGCCCAGTCATGTCTGGCAATGGAATCTACCGAGCCGGCGGCGGAATAATCGACGGCCCCGGAAGTTTCCTGACCGTCTGCAAAACGAAGATTCGGCGAAGAAGCGGGCGGGAATTGGCTGGGCCTCAATCGCGAAACATCTGGGTTTCCCCGATGCGCAACGTCGAACACTGGCGGAGAAAAAGTCTTTCCTGGCGTTCCGAATAAAGGTTCGGTCATGACATGCTCTGGTGCGTGGTTCATCACCATCTCTGCAACGGTAATATCCGTGGTTGCCGCAGGCGTTTCGGCCGCGGAACTTTGGCGTTGAGTAGAGAATGAGAATGGTAAAGGCATGTTGGGAATCAGGCGATATGCGTAATACTAACAATATAAACAATAAATTCCATAAAAAATCAACAAAAATATTGCTGTCGCGTATCTCTGCATTATTGAATCCGCCTGCGTCATTGCTGGGTCTGGATAAGCTTAACTCTTGTTTAAATAATTGATATACAGCGATTTAAACACTTATTCGCCGGTTGTTTATAAGGGGCTTTTTCAATCTCTTCTAGCAAATCTCAGGGAGCTAAATCATCTCCGACATCAAGCGCCGCCTTGCACCGCACAATAGCCGTGGCTAACCTCGCTGGCACATGGACGAACGCATTATTCAACGGTTGGAGGCACATCTGGCGAGTCAGGGCCTGCGCCGCACCAAGCAGCGCGATGTCATCGTCGAGGCTGCTTTTGCCACCGACGACCACTTCAAGGCCGAGGAGTTGCTCGACAAGGCCCGCAAGCTCGACAGCACCGTGTCACGCGCCACGGTCTATCGCACCCTGACCTTGCTGGTGGAATGCGGGCTGCTGCGCGAGGTCGATCTGGGCCGCGATCAGACCTACTACGACCCCAATTTCCTCGACAAACCCCAGCACAACCACCTGATCTGTCTCGACTGTGACCGCGTGGTGGAGTTTGAGGACGAGCACACCGAGCTGCTGCACGACTGCATCACCCGGCGGCTCGGCTTCCAGCCCAGCATGAAAAGCATGCGCATCGAGGCTCATTGCGACGAGCTGAGCCGTCTCGGCAAATGCAGCTATCGCGACCGCAAGATGGCGGTCGCGGGCTGAATCACGCCCTGCGCCAGCGCTGGAACGTCTCAATCGCCTCGTACTCGGCCAATCCCAAGGCATCATACAGCCGCGCGTTTTCGCGGTTCGTTTCGGGAGCTTCCTGTTCCAGCGAGGACAACGCGCCGTAGCGTGAAATGGCATTTGCTTTGCGCTCGATCTGCAACGGACTCATCGGAATCGCCATGTCGATTTCATGCGGCTCCAGCGGGCGCTCTTTGCCGCGATACAGCCACACACTGCACGAACCGGCGAACTCTTCACCCGCACACGCTTGCAACGCTGCAATGAGCAGTCGGAAGCAGATGCCTGACACGCTCGAAGGGTCGGCGGCATCGCCGGTGATGTAGATTTGATGCGGCTTGTGGTCTTGCAGCAGACGCGCCAGCGCATCCACGTCCGCCTGCGTGCTCTTGAAGCGGCGATAACGCCCCTGTTCGTAGAATGGCAGATCCACAAAGGTGACGCGGTCATTCGCCAGCCCCACCGTGTGCGCGGCATCGCGCAATTCACCGCGCAGGATGAGACCTTTGAGCTGGCGCAGCAGCGGCGGGTCTTCGCCAAACTCACCCTTCGCTTCCAGCAAGGCCAGCGCCTCACGGGCATAAGCAACCTGCGGCCCCCAGACATCCGGCTTGGCCGCGTTCGAGGCCAGTTCGAGCAGCGTTTCGGCAAACTTGTCCGCCTCGCTGTCCGGCACCCGCAGGCTGCCCGAGGTCATTGCAATCAGACGCGCATCATGCCCCTGCTCTATAAGACGATCCATCGTGCCACCCATGCCCGTGATCGCATCCTGCGGCTCCGGGCTGAATACCAGGCAGCGCTTCGGATACGGCCGCGCCCGTTCTGGGCGATACGTGTCATCCTCATCCGGTTTGCCGCCCGGCCAGCCGGTGATCGTGTGCTGGAGCTGGTTGAAGATGCGGATGTTGAGCTGATAGGCCGGACCTTGCTCCGAGAGCAGATCCGAGAGGCCGTTCTCGTTGTAGTGCTCATCGATGAGCTTCAAAATTGGCCGCTTGATCTTAAACGCCTGCCACACCATCGCACGGCGCGTCTCACGCGGCGTCCACGATGCCGGACCGACGAGCCACGGCAGCTTGATGCGTGTGAGTTCGCGCGAAGCACCGCTGTCGATGAAAAACCGCGCATCCGGGTGATCCTGCAAGAACGAGGCCGAAATCGCCTCCGTCGTCGGCCCTTCGACCGCTTTGGCCACCATCACCGCCTTGTTTTCGCCCCAGGCCATCAGCACGAGCTTCTTCGCCCGCAAAATCGAGCCGACACCCATCGTGATCGCAAAGTGCGGCACATTCTGCTCACCGCGGAAATCACTCGCCGCGTCCTGGCGCGTCACGCGGTCCAGCGTGATGCGGCGCGTCACCGAGTCGCGGCTCGACCCCGGTTCGTTGAAGCCGATGTGGCCCGTTCGACCAATGCCGAGGATCTGCAAATCAATGCCGCCGACCGATTCGATCTTCTCCTCATACTGACGGCAGTGATTGAACACCTGATCCCCCGGCACCGTGCCGCTGGGGAGATTGATGTTCGCCTTGGGGATGTCGATGTGATCAAACAACTGTTCCGCCATGAACTTCGCATAGCTCTCAGGGTGATCCGCGCCGAGGCCGTAGTACTCGTCGAGATTGAAGGTGATGACGTTCTTGAAGCTCAGCCCCTCCTCCTTGTGCAGGCGGATCAGCTCACGATAAAACGGCACCGGCGTCGATCCCGTCGCCATGCCCAGCACCGCAGGCTTGCCGGCCTTGTTCTTCGCTTCAATCAGCTCCTTCACTTCCAGCGCCAAGGTTTTGGCCGCTTTCGCGGAATCAGGGAAGATGACGGTCGGAACTTTCTCGTAGGCTTCAACTGGGGGACGAAGTGGCATGGCGGTTGGTTGGGAGTGCCACGAAGAAGAACCGGAACGCCCGCTCTGCAACTCCGCTTTGCAACTCACTCCAAATCCAGCTCCGGCTTGAAATCCGACGCATGGTACGAACTGCGCACCAGCGGCGCGCTCGCCACATGGCGGAAGCCCTTCTTCAGCGCGATCTGTTTGTAGTTCTCAAACGTGTCCGGGTGGATGTAGTCGATCACCGGCAGATGCTGCGCACTTGGGCGCAAATACTGACCCAGCGTCAGCACCGTCACGCCATGCTCGCGCAGATCATCCATCGCTTGAAACAATTCCGTCTCCGTCTCGCCCAAACCGAGCATGAGGCCGCTCTTCGTCGCGCACTTCGTGCCGAACTCCGCCGCCATCTCTT
Source organism: Verrucomicrobiales bacterium (assembly GCA_043770175.1). Lineage (GTDB taxonomy): Bacteria > Verrucomicrobiota > Verrucomicrobiia > Verrucomicrobiales > Verrucomicrobiaceae > Prosthecobacter. Next base: position 25,148 of record JAYVIO010000141.1, read on the forward strand.
TGGCGCGTTTTAACACATGCAGACTGCGATGATACTGCGCCCGGCTGCGCACCAGCGGCGTCAGACGCTCCACGGTTTCCAGGTTGTGATTGAAGATGTGGGGCTTCGCCTTCATCACCACTTCGAGCGCATCATCCTTGCCGTTGAAGTCGGGCACCAGGATTTCAATCGTGATCGTCGGAACCGCGGCGCGCACGGCTTCAATTGTTTGCGCAAAATGCTCCGCGCCGCCGTCCTTCATGTCATCCCGCGCCACAGCGGTGATCACGATGTGGTTCAAACCCATGCGTTTGGTCGCTTCCGCCACGCGTTGCGGTTCATCCGCCTCCAGCGCGAAGGGCTTGGCCGTTTTCACCGCACAGAAGCCGCAGGCACGTGTGCAACGGTCCCCGGCGATCATGAACGTCGCCGTGCCCTGGCTCCAGCACTCCCAGCGGTTCGGACACTGCGCCTCCTCGCACACCGTGTGCAGTTTCAGGTCCGTGATCAGCCCCTTGGTGCTCCAGAACTTCGGGTCACGCGGCAAGGTCACGCGGATCCAGTCCGGTTTTTTGTCACGATGCAAGGCGGGGTCGAGCTTGGGGGTCATGGGGCGTTTATGCATGGCCCAAATGAGCGTGATTGCAACGCGTTTGGACGGCGCACCGGGCGCGGGTGAAGAAACCTTGCGGCGTTCACGCAACTTCTGGCTAGTCCACGCATTCATGAGGGCCATGAAACGTCTTGTGCTCTTTCTGTGTTTTGCCTGCTGCTCGTTTGCCCAAAACGCGGCTGTGAAAAGTCATCGCGATCTCATCTACGTCGAAGGCGGGCATGGGCGGCACAAACTCGACCTCCATCTGCCGGAGAAAGCGGACGGTCCGCTGCCGCTCATCATCTGGGTGCATGGCGGTGGCTGGCAGAATGGCAGCAAGGACGGCTGCCCGCCGCTGCGTGGCGGCTATCTCGAACGCGGCTATGCGGTGGCGAGCATCAATTACCGTCTGAGCGGTCACGCGGTGTTTCCCGCGCAGATCGAGGACTGCAAGGCGGCGGTCCGCTGGCTGCGGGCGCATGCGAAGGAATACAATCTCGACACAAAGCGCTTCGGCGTGTGGGGCAGTTCGGCAGGCGGACATCTTGTGGCGCTCATTGGCACGAGCGGCGACGTGAAGGAGTTCGATGTGGGCGCAAATCTCGATCAATCCAGCCGCGTGCAGGCGGTGTGCGATTACTACGGCCCGACGGACTTCACCGTGTTTGTCACCACGCCGGGTTATGAGAGCCATGCGACGGATTCATCGCCGGAAGCGAAACTCATCGGCGGTGCGGTGATGCAGAACAAGGACAAGGCCGCGCGAGTCAATCCTGTCACTTACGTTGGCAAAGAAGATCCACCGTTCCTCATCGTGCATGGCGACAAAGATCCCACGGTGCCGATCAATCAAAGCCAGCTCCTGTTTGAAGCGCTGAAGAAGTCGGAGGTAAGCGCGCATTTTCACACGATCCACGGCGCAGGGCATGGCGGGCCGGGTTTCGCGGGGAAAAATATCGACGACATGGTCAGCACGTTCTTCGATGAACGACTCAAAAACACTTCGGCGAAGATTGAGGCGCTCACCACCGAGAGCACGGCGGACGCGGCGATGATGGAACGCGATCCGCGCAAGGGCCTGCCGGCTACTGGCGCAAGGCGCGGCATTCCATGGGAGGCGGTCACAGGCCGCGATGACAAAAACAAGGATGGCAAGGTCGCCAAGGACGAGTTCAGCGGCCCGGCGCAGCTTTTTCGGCGGCTCGACAAAAATGGCGATGGCTCCCTCACCCGTGAGGAGCACGAGGCCTTTATCAATGGGGTGATCTCCCACCCTTGATAGATGAGATTTTGCTTCCCAAGCAAAATTTGAACCGTTAGCATCGTTAATCCTCAAACCGATCATGCAAACCCAACGCCTCGCCCTCGCCACGGTTGCTCTAGTGAGCACGGTCATTGCCTCAAAACTCCACGCCGATGGAGACTGGAGCGTGAAAAGCGCGGAACGGCCCAAAGTGGCGATCTATGCCGAGGATGTGACGGTGGATGGCACGCGGCGGCCGGACTTGGGCCGGGCGCTGGCGGACAGCCTCAGCACGAACCTGCTGCGCCGTGGCCAGATGCGGGTCTTTAACCTCACCACCCAGGAAACCAAGACTGGCACGCAGAGCCTCATGTCGCCGAAGGACGCAGGCGTGAATCATCAAGGGCCGACGGCGCTCGACAAGGACATCGACTACCTGCTGAGCTTCAATCTCTTCTCGAATGCCAACGAGCACCGCCTCACGATCAAGAAAACTCGTGTGGCCACCTCCGAACTGATCGATTCGCACCAGTTCTTCACCTATGGCCGCGTGAGCGATGTGTTTTCCCTTGTGAGCAAGATTGCCGATCGTGTCGATCCGCTGCCGGTGCGTCATGCTTTCCCGGCCACGCAGTCGCCGGCTGAGATTCGTGCCGTACGGCCAGACCCCACTCCGTACCAGATGTTTTGGGCTGGGGATTACACGAATCCAGGCAGTCCGGCCTATGACCCTTGGCGTGCCAATCTGGTGTCACAGTATGATCTCAAGAATGTGCCGAAGGCGCTGATCTACCGCGAACTTGGCTCCATCCAGCACATCGACAACACCTGGAAGTTCACGGTCGTTCGGCCGGTCAAAGGCGTGCAGTTGCGCACGAACGATCCGCTGCATGTGCTCTACGATGAAGGCGATGTTTATGCGGATCTGCGCGTCGGCACGGTCGAGAAAGCTGGAGTCATCGCAGATTACGGCGGCAGAACCCCGGAGCATCACCCACTGTTCAATGGCGACAAGGTCTTCGGCTGGCACACGCCGCCAGCGCAGGCGGCCGAGAACGTGAAGTAGGGCTAGCGTCCCGCTTGCATTTGCATGTTCTGCAAGCGAGACGCTTGCACTACCCATGCTGCAGCTCTCCCAAGTTCTTCTCCCAGTTGATCATCGCGACGAAGATCTGCGCTCAGCGGTGTTGAAACTGCTCGGCGTGCGCGAGGACGAGGTGATCAGCCTCAAAGTCAAGCAGCGGGCGATTGATGCGCGGCGTGGGCATGTGGAGTTCAGCTTCACGCTGCTGGTCGAAGTGAAGGACGAGGCTCGAGTATTGAAGCGCATCGGCAAAAATCCACGCATTGGCCCGGCGGCGGATGAAACGTATCGTGAGATCGCACAGCAGGTGGCGCATTCGGCGTCTGAGCGGCCCGTGATTGTTGGCACCGGGCCGTGTGGGTTGTTTTGCGGCCTGCTGCTGGCTCGTGCCGGTCTCAAACCGTTGCTGCTGGAGCGTGGCAAGGCCGCTGGTGATCGTGCGCGTGATGTGACCGGCTTCTGGCGGCGCGGCTGGGATTTCAACGCCGAATCGAACGTGCAGTTCGGCGAAGGTGGTGCTGGAACCTTCTCCGATGGCAAACTTTACACGCAGATTCGTGATCGTGAGCATCGCATCCCGTGGCTGCTGCGGGAAATGGTCGCCGCAGGGGCACCGGAGGACATTTTGATAAAGAGCAGGCCGCACATCGGCACGGATCGTCTCATCAAGGTGGTGCGGCATGTGCGTGAGGAAATCATCGCTCTCGGCGGCGAGGTGCGGTTTGGCGCACGCGTGGCGGATGTGGTGATCGAGAATGGCGTGATGCGTGCGGTGACGCTCGCTGATGGTGAGACCATTGAAGGCTCACGTTTCGTCTTCAGCATCGGCCACAGCTCGCGGGACACATTTTACATGCTGCACCGGCATGGCGTGCCGTTTGAGGCGAAGCCGTTTTCCATCGGCGTGCGCATCGAGCATCCGCAGAAGCTGATCGACCGCACACTCTACGGCAAATGGGCCGGGGATGCGCGGCTTGGCTCCGCTCCTTATAACTTCGTTGCGCACTGCGGCACGGGCCGCGCGGCCTACAGTTTTTGCATGTGTCCAGGGGGACTCGTCGTCGCGGCCACCTCGGAGCCGGGCATGGTGGTGACAAACGGCATGAGCAGCTATGCGCGTGAGGAAGCGAACGCAAACAGCGGCTTCATGGTCGATGTGCGGCCCGAGGACATGCCTGCGGGCGATGTGCTTTCAGGCATCGAGTTTCAGCGCGTCCTTGAACGACGCGCGTTCGTGCTCGGCGGCGGCAATTATCATGCGCCAGCACAGCTTCTGGGCGATTTTTTGGCCGGGCGCGCTTCCACCGGGCCCGGCAAGGTTCTGCCATCGTATCAACCCGGCGTCGTGTGGACGGATCTGCGAGAATGCCTGCCCGAATACACGATTGAGACGATCCAGGAGGCGATTCCGCGCATCGACAAGAGCCTGCCCGGCTTTGCGCTCGAAGATGCCGTGCTCACAGGCGTCGAAACACGCAGTTCTTCGCCAGCGCGCATTCCCCGTGATGCGCAGACGCTCGAATGCATCAGCGTGAAGCATTTTTATCCTGCCGGAGAAGGCGCAGGTTATGCCGGAGGCATCATTTCTGCGGCGGCAGACGGCATGCGTGTGGCGGAAGCAATTTTACGCGAGGGTGGAGCGAATGTGGCGTAAAACGCCACGGCAGCCGTCTTCGAGCAGATCAAGCACATGTTCAAAGCCCTGCTCGCCGCCGTAGTAGGGATCGGGAACTTCTTTGGCATCGTGATCGGTGCAGAAGTCGCAGAACAGGCGGATTTTCTTCGCGAAGCGTGATTCGGTGTCAAAGGACCGGATTTCGCGGTGGTTTTGCTCGTCCATGACGAGCACGAGGTCGTAGTCGCGCAGGTCGTTTTCGCTGATCTGCCGGGCGCGGCTGCTGAGGTCGTAGCCGCGATTTTGTGCTGCGCTGCGCATCCGCTGATCCGGCAGTTTGCCGGCATGCCAGCCACCAGTGCCAGCGGAGCGGATGGCGACACGTTCACCGAGACCTTCCGCCTCGACCAGCGCACGCATGACTCCCTCGGCCGCAGGAGAGCGGCAGATGTTGCCCAGGCAGACGAATAGCAGGCGAAACGGCTCGGCCATGCGCGCAGCTAGGCCAGTGACGATCTTTTCACAAGGCGAAACCGCCTCCTGTCCCTAAGGGATGCTGGACATCCCTGGCAGAAGAATTCTTTTCTGTGAATGACTCTTTGGTTGAGGCGTAGTTTGAGCACGCTATCTGCTCTCTATCACTTAAACCCCCGCCCACTGCCATGTCTGTCGTATCCAAAGGTCTTGAAGGAATCGTTGCTGCTGAAACCCGTCTCGGCGAGGTGAAGGGAGCGGAGGGCGTGCTGTTTTACTGCGGTTACGACATCAACGAACTCGTCAAAGTCAGCTACGAAGAAGTCGTTCATCTGCTTTACTACAACAAGCTGCCAAACCGGGCCGAACTCGACAAGCTCACCACCGCACTGCGTGCCGAGCGTGAACTGCCCCAGGGCGTGATCGATTTCCTCAAGACCGCTCCCAAGACCGCGCGGCCCATCGACATCATGCGCACCGCCGTTTCGATGCTGGGTTGCTACGATCTGAAGCGTCACGACATTGATGTGAGCGAAAATCTTGCCACCGCCATCCGCCTGACCGCGCAGATCGGCGTCATCGCGGCTTACTTCCATCGTGCGCGTCAGGGGCTTGAGCTGCCGCCGGTGCGCAAGGATCTCAGCGAAGCCGCCCACTTCCTTTACCTGGTCAATGGTGAAGTACCGAGCAAGGAGGCTGAAAAGACCCTCGACATCGCCTACATCCTGCACGCCGAGCACGGCTTCAATGCCAGCACCTTCACCGCCCGTGTCGTCGCTTCGACGCTGAGCGACATGTATTCCGCCATCAGCGCCGCCATCGGTGCGCTCAAAGGTCCGCTGCATGGTGGTGCGAATGAAGGCGTGATTCACATGCTCGAAGAAATCGGCAGCCCTGATAAAGTGGATGCTTGGGTCGAAGACGCTCTCGCTCAGAAGAAAAAGATCATGGGCATCGGCCACCGCGTTTACAAGGTGCTTGATCCGCGTGCGCCGCATCTGCGTGAGATGGCGATCCAGCTCACCTCCCAGCTCGGTGAATCCAAGTGGATTCAGATGTCCGAACGCATCGCCGAAATCATGCGCGAGCGCAAAGGCCTCAACGCGAACGTCGATTTCTACAGCGCCACCGTTTACTACAGCCTTGGCATTCCGACCGATCTCTTCACGCCGATCTTTGCCATCGCCCGCATGAGCGGCTGGACTGCGCATGTGCTGGAACAGTGGAGCGAAAACCGTCTGTTCCGTCCGCTGAGCGAGTACGTCGGCAAGCCGTATGGCCAGAAGGTCGTGCCGATTGATGAGCGGTGAGCGCCTGCGTGAGCCGTGAAATTTCACGGCGTCAGTGGTGGCAAAGAATCACCTTCGCTCGTAGCCTAGCGGCTTGATGCGACTCCTTCCAACCATCGGAGCCGTCTCTGCATTGCTTTGCGTGCAGGTGATGGCGCAGCCCGGCACACGCATCGTGTGGCAACCGGTGCAGGAGTATTTCATTCATCGTGACGAGGCCCAGCAGATCGCCGCTGGCACGAAACGGCTGAACTCGTTCACCGCCTACACGCATCTCGGCAGCGACTTCGGCTTTCATGGGCCGGTGGAGCACGAGATTGAGTGGCTCACGGATGAAATCGTGGTGCATCTCAGCCAGCAGCCTGACGGCTGGGCGGGCATGTGGCACAGTCTGACCGGGCAGGAGCGCGATGCGAACCGCGTCTTGGATTTCACCCATGCCTATCCCGAGCAGATCACGGCAAAAAATCAGCCGCGAGTGACTGCGGTGATGATCGAGGCTGCCGGCCGGGGCAAACTCAAGCTGGAGATCAAATCGCCCGCCCAGGAACTGCGCTGGTCACAGGTGATCGAGCTGAACGATCCGCAGTACCGCATGTTCGTGCATCCGGTCGCGGCGGATGCGATCCGCGATGGCAAGACCCTGCTATGGACGGCCGAACCTGGCTCGGAAGTGAAAGTCTCCGGCCTCTTCCTCGGCCTCGAGATGCCGCAGATGCCGTGGGACGCCTATGCCTTCCTTGTCTCGTATGCGAAGATTGCGCGCTGTTACTCCATCGACACCGGCTTCGTGCGGGATCGTGCGCATATCGAGGAAGGCGCGTTCGAATCCATCTCCGCCACCGGCATGTATGTGCTTTCTTCCGCCGCCGCTGCGCAGGAGTCTGTGGGCGTGGTGACTTCGGATTACGCCCGCTGGGTGCTCACACAGACGCATGAGGCGGTGAAGAAGCTCCAAACCGCGCGCGGCCTGCTGCCACACTTCGTGCACCGCCGGGACAACGCCTACCACATTCATCCGAACACGGAATACAGCACCGTCGATACGGCCATCTACGCGCAGTGCATGCTGCTCGCGGCCATCATGCTGGATGTGCCTGCCGTGGCCGCGGACATCGTGCAGCAATTGCAGCGCATCGAATACGACCTGCTGCGTTTGCCGGACGGCCACCTCTCCCACGGCCTCGCGGATGATGCCATCACACTCCTGCCGCATGGCTGGCAGGACTGGGGTGGTGAGACCGCCATGGTCATGCTCATGGAAGGCCTCGCCAATCCGCAGCAGCGCCCGCCGCCGATGCGCACGCCCGGCAAGGCCTGGCAGGGCACCGGTTTCATCACCGAGGTGCAGAGCCTGTTCCATCCCGACTTCGACAGCGACGCTCCCGACGCCCATGACGGCGTGCGCTGGCTTAGCGTGCGCCGCGCCATGCTCGGCGCCCAGCGTGCCTACCTTCCCAAACGTTGGCCGAACTCGCAGGCCGCACGCAATGGCATCTATGGCCTCTCCGCCGGTGAAAATCATGCGGGCAACAGCTATTACGTCGGCGGTGTCGATCTGCCGGACCAGAAGCTCATTCATCCGCATTACGTCCTCATGTCCGCCACCCTGCACACGAAGCCGGTGGAGATTTACCAACTGCTCGAGCGCATGGAAAAGGCTGGTTACTTCCCGCCGTGGGGCATGGTCGAGAATCTCGACGTCGATGGCCACAGCTACCTGCCCATGATCGGCGCCTTGAACGCCGGTTTCGAGGCCCTCAGCGCCTACCATCTCCTCGCCAAACACCGCCGCATTCCTGACGCGATCTACGAAGCAAGTCAAAAAAGCCCGCAGATCCGTCGGGCCATGCAGTTGTTCTATCCCACGGCGGCGGCCAATGAGCCAGCCGAGGTGGGGGCAGCGGGACGGTGAAGCACCAGCAAGCTAACCCTTGCCCCTGCCCGCTTCTCCAGCTATGTCGAAGCCATGTTTGTCGATCAGATCAAAGTTCATGCGCGTGCCGGAAAGGGCGGCGATGGCAGTGCGCACTTCCACCGCGGTAAATTTCGTCCCAAAGGCGGCCCTGATGGCGGCGATGGTGGCAACGGCGGCAGTTTGATCCTGCTCGTGGATCCCAGCACCGACAGCCTGCGCAATTATGTCTTCAATAACCGCCTCCTCGCCGAAGACGGTGCCAAAGGTGGTGCCACGCAGTGTACTGGCCGCAGCGGCAAAGACGTGACTTACAAGGTGCCGCCCGGCACGCTCATCAGCCGCGTCATCCAGGAATACGACAACGCCACCGATGAACTCGTCACGCGTTACGAGCCCGTGGCAGATCTGACCGAGACCAACTCCGCCTTCGTGCTCTGCAAAGGCGGCAAAGGCGGCAAAGGCAACGTCCATTTCAAGACCTCCACGCATCAGGCCCCACGTGAGTTCACCCCCGGCACCGCCGGTGAGGAAGGCGACTACCACTTTGAACTCCGCAGCATCGCCGACGCCGGCTTCGTCGGTGCTCCGAACGCGGGCAAATCCACGCTGCTCTCCAAACTGAGCGCCGCGAAGCCGAAGATCGCGAATTATCCCTTCACCACGCTGCAACCGATGGTCGGCGTCATCGAATTCGCTCCCAATCGTCGCGGCACCCTCGCGGACATTCCCGGCCTCATCGAAGGCGCGCATCAAAACATCGGCCTCGGCCATGATTTCCTGCGCCACATCATGCGCTGTCGTGTGCTGCTCTTCGTCGTCGATACCGCCGGCACCGAAGGCCGCGATCCCGTCTCCGACCTCGAAATCGTCCGCAAAGAAGTCTCGCTCTACTCCGACGAACTCGCCAAACGCCCTTGGTGTATCATCGCCAACAAGATCGATCTCCCCGAGGCCGCCGAAAACCTTGTCCACTTCAAGGAGCGCTTCAAACGCATCAAAGTCCACCCCGTCTCCGCCGAAACCGGCGAAGGCCTCGACAAGCTCCGCAAGTGGCTGGATGAAAAGATCGGGCAGAAGTATGAGAAGTGAATGACGGGTGTGATGGCCTGGCTCAGGATGATGGGCGCACCACACGGATCAACTGGCCCGCGAGAGATGTCATGGTGATGATCGCGGCGTGAATGCGGCTGGCGAAGGCACGCGGAATCTCGTCATCACGCGTGCAGGCGATGATCCCGGCGTACTGTCCGCCCGTGGCACGATGCAGCCGGAAAAATAGAGGCGGTTCAGCGTCAGCACGGCGCGCTGCTGCTGCGTGGCAAACGTGTCGAAGTCGAAGTGAAGGACGAGACGAACCGCGCGGAAGGCCAGTTTAACATCGCGGATCAGCGTTCGGCGCAAAGCGTGGCCGAGATGCTGCGCCAGAGCGGTCTTGATCCCGTGTGGAAGGACTGGGATGCGTCGATCCTCGCGACGATGGTGGCTTGAGCGTTGAATGACGAATGATGAAACCCGAATGACGAATTTTAAGCGCACCGAAGAGCCATGAAGATCACTTTGAACGGAGAGAAACGTGAGTTTGAAGCCCCGCAGACGGTGAAGTCGCTGCTCGCAGCCGTCGGACTGGCTGGAAAGCCCGTGGTGGTGGAGCAGAATCAAGCCGCGCTGCTGCCGCGTGAGATTGAAACGGCCACGGTGAGTGATGGTGACGTGATCGAGATCGTGCAGATCACGGCGGGGGGGGTGAAGGGGCGCCGATGGAGCAGTGGAGTGATGGATCAATGGAGTGGTGACTCCGCGAAAGACAGTGATCTACCGTCTGTAGGCCCAAAGGGCCGAAGGATTCAGCCCAGGGCGATAGCCCTGGGTTTGCGTGTCCCCAATCACCGATTCACCCAAGGTCGCGCTCCAACGGAGCGCGGGAGAGCTTGCTCAATCCCACACACACCGCTCGTCTAACTCAATGCCGGAGCGGCCACATTCACGGTTTGATCACGGGAGAAAACGCGGGATGTGTCTGCTGCAACCAGACGAGAGTGGATAGCATGTATGGTATAAAAGGTCGAACGTATGGTTGTACCAGTCGTTTCTTGAGTTCAGACTTGTGATCGTGCCGAGTGTGAGATCGCGCTCCAACGGAGTGCGGGTTCACCAAACCTGCATGGTATTCGGTTAAACGAGTGATTCTTATCGAAGCGGAGGATTCTATACCTCGCACCATCAGGTTTTGTGATTTCCCACAGATTCAGAAAGCCCGCAGATTTCTTTTCTGACTCATGCAATCTGTGGGTTTTCTGAATCTGCGGGACCACTCGGATTTTCACAGATCATAATGATCGGAAGTATAACCGCTGACATGACGCTGATGGGACGCTCCTGAAGAAACTCTGGTATCAGCGTCCCATTAACGTCGTATCAGCGGTTCAAATGCAGGCATGGATTTTGGCGGGGGAATGGGGCATGGCGGCGGCAAGGCCGGTTTCCCGCGCTCCTTCAGAGCGCGACCGAATGAGAACGGGCCGGGGTGATGCGCAACTCCCAGGGCTGGCGCCCTGGGCTGAGTCCTGCGGCCCGTTGGGCCGCCGGGCTGGACGGAAAGCCGGTGGTGGTGGAGCAGAATCAAACCGCGCTGCTGCCGCGTGAGATTGAGACGGCCACGGTGAGTGACGGCGATGTGATCGAGATCGTGCAGATCACGGCGGGGGGGTAGCCGCTGTATTGATGGAGTAGTGGAGTGATGGATCAATGGATGAGTGAATCAGCAATGGGTGAGTTCTGCTGCTTGGAGGCCCAACGGGCCGAAGGATTCAGCCCAGGGCGATAGCCCTGGGATTGCGTGCCACGATCACCGATCCACCGAAGGTCGCGCTCCAACGGAGCGCGGGAGAGCGTGATTCAATCCCACACATACCGCTCATCGTACTCGATGGCGTGTTTGGCGAGGAATTTGCGGTATTCGTCCTAGAACGTCATGACGCGATGATGCTCGTGCTGGCGGCGGATGTAATCACGCACGTCCTCGACGGCGGACTGGCTGACAGAGAAGGCTCCGTAGCCGTTCTGCCAGTGGAAGTTGAGCAACTCAGGCCGCTGCTCATGCAGCCAGAGGTTGGAGCCGGTTTTGAGCTGGCGCACGACATCGCTCAGCGCCTCGGTGCGGGAGGCGAGGAACAGGAGATGACAGGGTCCGGCTCAGAATTGATTTCGAGCGCCGTGCCGCCGAGATCGCGCAGGATGCCACCGAGTTAGGCGTGGAGTCCGGGACGGAGGTCGTCGGGTAGCAGGCGCACGCGGTTCTTCGTGCTGAAGATGAGGTGGATGAAGATTTTGGCGAGCGATTGAGGCATGGCGGCGGCAAGAACGTTTTCCCGCGCTCCTTCAGAGCGCGACCGAGTGAGAACGGGCCGGGGTGATGCGCAACTCCCAGGGCTGGCGCCCTGGGCTGAGTCCTGCGGCGCGTTGGGCCGGGGTAACGCGACGAAACATGCGGTGCTATTTCACCATCACGCATGAAGTTAAAAGAGCTTGCAGCTTTAGCAGCGGCACTGTACTCAGAGTGGTCTCAGTTCTAATTCTGCTACGTCAGCTAGCAGTGAGCCACAGCCAGCAAACGATTCATGACGCTTCCATCCGAACTCATCTCCCGCCTGCAAGCCTTGAAGGCTTTGCTTGATCTTGGCGATGTCGAGCTGGCCTCATCTGCTGCTGCCAGACTTCAGGCGCACCGTGAGATAGGCAGCATTGCGCAGATCATCGAATGTTTCGGTACGCATCGTTATACGGAAGCAGGCGGGCTCATCAATGCTGTGTTGGCCGAGGCGGATGCCGCACACGCCCTGGTACCTGCCGGCATCACCAACAGCCTCGGCATGCAGATGCTTTGGTGTCCGCCGGGGGATTTCCTGATGGGCAGTCCCGAGGATGAAAGGGAGGCTTGGGACGAAGACAACCAAGTTCAGGTGCGGATTAGCCGGGGCTTCTGGATGGCTCGCACGCCGGCTACTCAGGACCAGTGGCAGGCGCTGATGGGCAGCAACCCGAGCCGCTTCAAAGACAGCAAGGAGCTGCCGGTGGAACAGGTGAGTTGGGACGATGCTGTGAAGTTTTGCGACAAGCTCAATGCGCAGGAAAGTTTGCCCAACGACTACCACTATGCCCTGCCCACCTGTGCACAGTGGGAGTATGCCTGTCGTGCGGGCACCACCACACCCTTTGCTTTTGGCAGCACACTTACCAGCGCGCAGGCTAACTTTGACGGGAACCACCCGTATGGCACGACGGAGAAGGGGCCGTATCTGCGAAAGACCTGTGCCGTGGGGAGCTACCCACCCAACGCTTGGGGCTTCCAAGACATGCATGGAAATGTGTGGGAGTGGTGTGCCGACTGGTATGGGGCTGCTCTCCTCGGCGGCACCGATCCAACCGGGCCCGCCACCGGTACTCGCCGCGTGTTTCGCGGCGGCGCGTGGCTCAATGGGGCCGACTACTGCCGCGCGGCCCACCGGAGCGGCAATGAGCCTGGCTTTCGCAGTTTTCCCCTGAGCGTCCGTCCCGCCCTAGCTCCATCCAGGTAGGCGCGGTACACCAAGATCAAAATAACTACAGCTTCCGGGTGGCCGCTGTTCCAGTGAAACGGAGAGAAAACTTCATTGGTGCGGTTTTAGGATAAGTGGCTTCTCCTTCATTACGAATGGACCGCTCTCATCGAGAATATTGATGGAATACTCGCCTACATCCCCTGGAACATTCTTGGCGTGGCGCTTCTTGAGTTTATTCATGTGGTAATTCACCTTCTTCTCTAGCGCGCTACACAGGACAACAACTTCCGGCAGGAAGGGTGGTCGGGCGCGAAATTGAGTCCCGAAAAGTCGCATTTCGTGCGGGAGAACGAGAAATCGAACCTGGCTGGCGTCGCCGAAGTCAGGTAATTTGAAACTCTTGGCGTCTGTGTGCGCATAGAATTTGTCGCGGTGTTCAAGCAGTGTGTCGTGAAGATTTTTGTGCTCGGGCGGAATGATGTCATCTGCCAGCTTCCCGACCACGTTGGCGCGTTTGAATGGCTTGCCGTAAAGAACGTAAACGGACGTGAGTAATGGATAGTATATAGGGGAATCGGTTTCGAGGTTGTTGTCGAGCATGTATGAACACGCTGCGGCAGCCTGCTTGAAACACTCATTAGCGTAGAAAAATTTCCACAGTGATTTCGCGTCTTCGAAATCGTTTTTTGTCATATGCGCCGGGCCTGTTGGCTAAATTTCAAGGCATTAGTGAAAGGTCGGTACATTCGGAGAAAGCGTTTTGAGCAAATTCCGACCGACTGGCATGAGCTTCCAAGCACGCTGGCGATAGATGTCATACCACTCACCTCCTGTTCCAGCGAACGAGAAACCATGGCGGTTTGGAACACTAAGGATGATTCCTCTCGCTTCGAGCTTTGCTGTCGAGATCATAACAGGCGCTAGCAGCTTTTCGTATTTGTCGTTGAATGGGCTTGGGACACCCACGGGTGCAAATTCACCTTGAGAAGTATTGGTGAGTATGTCACCTCGGCTCCAACCGTTTTGGTGGAATTGGCGAAGAATTTTGAGATCATCTTCAGTCAACGAGTCGAGTGTCTCGAGGAGAAAACTACGCTCATCGGGCAGGATTGTGGAGGATTGAAGTATCAGGTTGAGAAAGAAAGTGGGATATACCTGCCGCTTCAAGTCGTCTGTCTCACGACGCACCGCATCAACAGTGTCTTCCAGCAGGCGTGAAAAATCCGGCATCCGCTCTATGTGAGCCTTGATGTTTGCTGAAGTAGTCTCGAGCGCGCTCATGCGCGCGTTGACTTGAGCAAAAAACTCTTCGATGCGCGTGTTGCGCTGGATGCTGTCGAACTCCGACCACGCCTGTGCTGCCGCACCACCTGCAATCGGAACAAGTTGAGCGAGCGTGCGTAAGCTTGCTGAGATTATTGTCTTTGTTTGTTCGCTGGCCATGGCTTGATATTTTGGAATCCTCTCATCTTAATGGACGCGGTGTGTCTGTAGCCCATTGCATACCGTCAACAATTCACATCTGGAAACTTATTTTCACACCGCCACGCTCGCATACCCATGCCCGCTGGAGCAGAGGCGGAAGAGGTGGTTGCAGACTTCGTGGGCGGCGAGGATGCCGGTGCGGGGGAGCTGGTCGAAGTCGCCGATGAGGACGGGCCAGTCGCTGCGGTCTTCGGGGATGCGGCCGTGGGAGCCTTTGACGAGCGAGGCGTCGAGCGGGATGACGTCCATGAGCATGCGCTGGCCGAGGGCTTTCTTGGCGAGTTTGCCGGCGATCTTGAGCTTGGGCCACTTGAGCTGCGGATCGAGGAAGAGTTCGGCGGGGTCGTAGCCGCATTTGCGGTGGATATCGACGCAGCGGGCGAAGTCGGGGGCTTTGCGGTCGTCCTGCCAGTAGTAGTAGGTGAACCAGCTTTTGGCGTCGGCGATGGCGATGAGATCGCCGCTGCGCTCGTGATTGAGGCCGTGGAGATGTTTTTCCATCTTGCCGAGCACTTGGGCGACGCCGGGCGTGGCCTCCAGAGCGCCGCGCACGTTGGCGAGGAGACTCTGATCGTTCACATACACGTGGGCGATCTGATGATCGGCGATGGCGAAGGCTTTGGAGCCGCCGAGGTCGAGGGTTTCGCGCCCGAGTTCGTCTTTGATGCTGAGCCAGCCGCGCTCGCGGAAGACGCGGTTCAGGTGGACGGGCTGTTCGACGTTGGTGATGCCGTATTCGGAGAGGAGGACGACCTTGATGTTCCGCGTCTCGTAGAAGCGAATGAGATCGCCGACGACGTTGTCGATCTGGCGGAGGTCGAAACGGATTTTCTCCATGTCGAGGCCGACGCGCTGGAGGTTGTAGTCGAGATGCGGGAGGTAAACGAGCGAGAGGCCGGGCCAGTGCTTTTCCTCGATCCATTTGGCGCTCTCGGCGATCCAGATGGAGGATTTGATGTCGGAGCCGGGGCCCCAGAAGCTGCGGAAGGGGAAGGGGCCGAGGTCTTTTTTGATGCGATCCCGCAGCGGCATGGGCTGCGTGTGGATGTCGAAGACCTTGCGGCCATCGGCGGGATAGAGCGGGCGCGGGGTGATGGCGATGTCCACAGTGGAGTACATGTTGAACCACCAAAAGAGCTTCGCGCAGGTGAACTGCGGATCGACGCGGCGCAGCGCCTCCCACAATTTTTCGCCCTGCATGAGCTGTTCGGGCTGCTTCCAGAAGCGATGCTCCGCGTACTCGCGATCATACCAGCCGTTGGCGACGGCGCCGTGATCACGCGGCAGTCTGCCGGTCAAATAGGTGGCCTGCGCCGTGCAGGTGACGGCGGGGAGGACCGGCTCGATGAGCGTGGAGCGATTGCGCTCAATAAAGGCACGGATCGCCGGGGTGTGTTCGCCGATGAGCCGCGTGGTGAGGCCGACGACGTTCAGGATGGCGGTGCGTTGCATGCGCTCAGAGTTTCAAGTTACAGGTTTTAAGTTTCAAGTTCGGCCAAGCATGAATCGTCGCGCAGGGACTCACTTGAAACCTGAAACTTTAAACTCCGAGCTTCAAACGAGCATGGCCACGATGACGTAAATCACCTTGCACAGGCAGTGCAACATTTGGTCCTGATTCAGCGAAGTCCAGTTCTCGCACTTGGAGTAGTCAATGACCCAGTGCAGGACGAATTCGATGCAGCCGAGGATGAAGCAGCCGGTGATGGCCCAGACGGTGGCGGCGTGAATGAGGCAGTGCGCCGTCATGCACACGGGCCAGATTCCCACCGGTCGCGTGGGATCCTGCCGCTTCATGAGCAGATGGCGGTTCTTGCAGGACGAGAGGAACTCGCCCTGCAACGGATAATCCATCAGCGCATGACCGGCGAACAGCAGGAAGATGGCCTGGATGGCTTCCAGTGAAGTGTGCGGAGGAAATGGCAGCAGGCCAGACATGAGGAAACGTTTCGTCGTGAGCAATGCCCTGCGCTGCGCGAATATGATCAACGCCCGGGACCAAGCTCAAAGGCGAGGATCAGGCGCTGTAGAAGGCGGCGATTTTTTCATTCACCGCACGCAGACGATGGGAAATAGTGCGGCCGACACCAATGAGCAGCCAAGCGGCGGCACGCGGATATTCGTTGATGTAGCTTTCAAGGGTTTCACCGTCGATGCGCCAGACCTGGGAAAATTCGACCGCCGTAACACTGGCGCTGGCGACGTTGGGGTCGAGCAGGTTGATTTCACCGATTGTTTCGCCGCGCTGGATGGAACCGAGCAACACCTTGTGACCACCGCGCATGGCGGTGGCGTGGAATTTGCCGGAGACGACAAAGAAGAGGCTGTTCTGCTGCTGGCCTTCCTCGATGAGGTGCTGGCCGAGCTGCACGGGAAGGAATTCGCCGTAGCCGCTAAGAATGTCGCGATCTTCATCGCCGAGAGGTTCAAGGATGCCTTGGGCGGGGAGCTTGGGTGTCGAGAGTGAGCTCATGGGAGAGTGTGGGAATTGAATTAAGCCGCCTTTTTTAAGCGGTGAAGCCGAGAATGGCAATCACATTGAACGGGGAGCTGCCGAATCGTGTTCTTCCGCAGCCATGCCATCCAGCTTTTTCACCTGCTGCGGTCATTCGCATCTGCGAAGTATGTGGGTTCTAAATTCTGCTGGATTTCCAAGGCCAACGCTTCAAAATCGGCCCCTCTCTCACAACCAGCCACCCGATCAACTCCATGTCCGACAATTCCTCCTCCAAATGCTGCAGCAACTGCGGTTATGATTTTGCTCACCTCATCCTGCGTCTCTGGGTCGGCATGCGCCTGTTCATGGCGGGCCTCGACAAGTTTCGCTGGGGCAATGGCGCCACCACCACCTTCGGCCTGGAAAACTACGCGAAGAAGACCGAACCGCTGGCCAAGCTCATGGCAGACAACAGCTTCCTGCCAGAGGCTGCGTGCAAAGGCTTCGCCGCCACCATCGGCTACATTCTCATTCCCGTCGGCCTCTGGGTGGCGATTGGTATTTGTACCGAGTTCGGCCTGCTCGCCGCCGGTCTGGTGTTTCTGATGCTGGGCTTCGGTCTGGCCGCTCTACCTGATGACACCGAAATGGTGACCAACATCGGTCTGTCCGTGCTCATCGTGGCCGCAGCATTGGTGACCTCGAAGGCGAAGACCTTCTCCCTTGACGGCTTCTTGGCCCGCAAGAAGGCCGCATAACAACGGTCCGTTGTTTAACGGCAAGTGAACCCACGCGCCTGATTGCTCCTATGAATTCCCAGCCTCTCCCCTCCCCCGCCGCACCGCTGTCCCGCTTCATGGACC
>JAYVIO010000142.1:0-15067 GCA_043770175.1 Verrucomicrobiales bacterium
GCGCCTATCACGAGGAGGAACTTCATGCCGAGGGAGTTGGTGATGCCGTCCTTGAGCGCGAGCATGGCGGCGAGATTGACCGGCCTCGGTGTCGTCTGCGGCTCCACGCCAACTGCTGCTGGCGGCGGTGTGACGGCAGCGGGACCGGATGGGACCAGCACGAGACGGAAGCCGCTGCTGTAGCTGAGATGGCCGGGTATGAAGTGATTACGATGCGACGACAGCAGAGTAGCGCGGTTGTGGTCGTCCCACGAACCACCCCGGCGCACGCGGTCTTTCTTGGCGTTGTCATACCAGTCCTCGCACCATTCCCACACATTGCCGCTCAGATCGTACAACCCGATCTGGTTCGGCTTGAAGCTCATCACGGGAGCCGTGGTGGGGAAACCGTCCTCATAATCATGCAGATAGTAGGTCGTTATGTCCGGCACTTTCGCCTTGCGGGTTAAATCGCTAAAATTCCCGCTGCCCTTGGGTGGCGGCCACTGGGGGCCCCATGGGAAGTCCGTCTGGTTTTTGAAGACTGTGGCAGGCGTGGTGTCCTTCGACCACTTCTCATCCTGGCCAAGTCCGGCGGCGATGCTCCACTCCTGATCGGTGGGCAGGCGGTAAGTTTTGCCTTCCTTCTTGCTCAGCCACGTGCAGAACTTCTGCGCATCCTCCCAACTCACCTTCATCACCGGATGATTCTCTTTGTTCTCCGTGAGTGTGAAACCACCCGCGCTTTGATCCGTCCAAGCGCAATCCACGCTTGGAGTAACACCGGCATATGAGGCATAATCTTTGCGACGTGTCTCATGGATGCACATGAGGATGCTGGTCCCCGGCACGGGGACGAATTTCATGCCGAGGGTGTTGATGAAGGGGGCGTCTTTGGTGGCAAAGCTTGCACCAGCCGAAGGGGAAGGAACGGATTGAGTGATCACCTCACCCGGAGTCTTCAAGACCACGCAACGAAATCCTGAACTGTTGTCATGTGCTGCAGCTCTGAGGGGCCGGCGTTTGCAGGAACTCAAGGTTTCAGGATTCGTGTCGGTGTAAGAGCCGCCGCGCAGCACCTTTTCACCTCCGGCATCGGCATACCCATCCTGACACCACTCCCACACATTCCCGCCCAGATCGTGAATGCCCAAAGAGTTCGCTTGGAAGCGCATGACGGGCGCTGTAGTGGCATAACCATCAGCATAGCCGCCCAACATTCTTGCTTCTGAGGGGAACTGCCGCACCTTGGCGGTGTCCCCGAAATTGCCCGCGCCTTCGATGGGCGGCCAGTTAAGTCCCCATGGAAAAACACCTGGAATTTTCTGATCCAGACGGTCGGGACGTTCCCCCGCGTCTTCTTTTTCTCCAATCCCCACGGCGAGGCTCCATTCATGGTCGGTGGGCAGACGATAGGTGCGCTTTTCCTTTTTTCCCAGCCATGAGCAAAAGGCCTGGGCCTCATCCCAACTCACGCTCACCACGGGATTGTCATCGCCTGCGTCAACAGGTACACCCAACCGCAAGACGTTTTCCCAGGCTCTGCTTGCGCCGGGGTTTTCAGCGGCAAAGGCCACATAATCCTTCCTTCGCGTTTCATGAACGCACATCAAAGTATCTGTTCCCGGCACGGGGACGAACTTCATGCCGAGGGTGTTGATGAACGGCTGCTCCTTCGTCGCCGTATCCGGCTTCGTGCTTCCGATGTTATCCTGCGATGCGCGGAGCAGCGTGCCTTTCCCTGCAACCTCTCTCACTTGGACGCTGTGGAAAATCGCTCCCGAAAGCCAGCAGCCGAGGCCCAGGCACTTCGGATCGCTGAGTTGCGACCATTTTTTGTCTTCCGCCAACTGCAGAAGGTCGGCCGGGTTCGTTTTCCAATCGAGAACCTTCGCGCCATCCAAATACGTCGTGATGCCGTCCTTCCGAACTTGTACCACGGAAGTATAGCGGCGGCCACTCTCCAGCGGAGTCAGTATTTTCGCCGCACCCTTCGACAACTCCCTTTCCTCGAGAAGGAGGAAGCCAAAAAGGTCGTGCTCGCCTTTTGACCCCAGCCTGTAGGCAGCGGTGCGCCCGGATAGCGAAAGCATCTGCCAGGTCTCGGCCCTCTTTTCTGCGACCGGCGTGAAGACGATGCGGAAGTCGTATTCCTCTGGAGCTTGGTAAGGCAGCTTCAGCATGAAGGTGGTGTCGCTCGTAGCGACCAGTTCTCCACTCACCAGCGTCGCCTTGCCGTGTTCGACATCGTTGGCGGGATCGACCAGTGGCAGGAGCTCGATGGCGTCTTTCCATGCCGGAATCTCACCCGATTGCGGCGCAAAGTACGTACTGCGCCACGCGAAGAAAGTAATTATTACAACGAGTGTGATTGCTGCGAGGGCAAACCGACGCTGGAGACGCGAGGGGAGCTTCTTCGGAGAGACCGGCGGCACTGCATTCGGCGGCGGCAGGCTCGGCACGCGGGCTTTCTTTTTTCCACGCGCCTCCACCGGCGGCAAGGCCTTCACTTCGGTCTCGGCCTCCGGCGCGGCTTTTTCCACCGGCTGGGTGAGGATGGCATCCAGATCGTGGCGCAGTTCTCCCGCCGCCTGATAGCGCACTTCGCGATCCTCGCGCAGCGCCCGAGCGACGATGCCGTCATAGCGCGGATCGAGGCCGGGCACCTGGAACGAGGGCATCTCGAACATGCCCTGCGGCAGCTTGCCGGTGAGCATCTGGTAGAGCATGACGCCCACGGCATAGATGTCCGCGCGATGATCCACCGCCGAACCCAGCATGAGCGCCTCCGGGGCCATGAAGTGCAGCGTGCCCATCGCCATGCCGCTCTGGGTGAGGCCGGTGGTCTGGCCCTGGCTCATCTTCGCCAGACCAAAGTCCGCCACCTTCACCACGCCGTTGTTCCCGACCATGATGTTGGAGGGCTTGATGTCGCGGTGGATGATGCCGCAGGCGTGCGCGTAGGCCAGCGCATCACACACATGCGCGGTGATGGCCATGGCGTGCGCGCTGTGCAGCCGCCCCTGGCTGGTGATCATCAACTGCACGTCCGTGCCCTCGATGTACTCCATGACGATGTAGAGCAGACCGTTCGTGGTCTGCCCGAAATCATACACGGCCACGATGCCGGGATGGCTGAGCTGGGCCATGGCCTGCGCCTCGTTCTTGAAGCGCTCGGCAAAACCCTTGTCGCTCTCCTCCAGGTCTGCAGGCAGGATTTTGATCGCCACGAGGCGGTTCAGCGAGATCTGCCGGGCCAGATACACCGCGCCCATGCCACCGCGCCCCAGCATGCGCAGGATTTCATACTGCGGGAAGAACGGGGCCAATTCCTCCGGTGCAAGGATGGCCGAGGGGCTTTTGGGCTTCGAGGCATCCGAAACGATGGTGGGCTGCATGGCCTCGCCCATCAGGCAGCGCGGGCAGAGTCCGTCCGTGGCCTCGGCGGGCAGTTCCGTGCCGCACTTGGGGCAGGATTTGGAAAGGGCAGAAGAATCGCTCATGACGTTGCCTGACGCGGCGGCAGGCATTGGTAACGAAGTTTTTTCAAGAAGCGAGCGCCGCGAACAAAACCTGCATCTCCGCCGCGACCATGGCGGCGTCATCCAGCGTGCCGGCGACCTCCGCCTTCACGCAGTCACGGAAGCGCTGCTTCAGCCGCTGCACCGCCATCTTCAACGCAGCGGGTGTCATAGCGCAGGACTCAGCCAGCACCACCTGATCTCCATGCGCAGCCTCGCCAGTGAGCCAGGGTTTGACCTTCTCGAAAAAGTCCGCACGGCCCGCCGCTTTGCATTCGTGACGCACGGCCTCCAGCGCACGTGAGAGCAGGGTGAGCGCCCACTGACGATCAAACGCGGCATCCGGTGAGATCTGCCGCGCATCAGGAATGGCCCGCATGGCCGAGGCATCCTCATCCAGCGAAACAGGCGCAACACCGCCGCCGCGCTTCAGACGCTGCGCGGCCTCGCGCTGGTGCGCGAGGAAGTGCTTCACCGCGCCGAGCAGGTAGGAACGGAAGCGCCCATGCTCACGCTCCGCATGCGTGATGCCGCCACCGGCGAGCAATTGCACGAAGAATTCGTGCGACAGCTCGCGTGCCGCGTCCGCATCGCGCAGTTCACAACGGAGAAATGCAACAACCGGCTCATAATACGCATCGCACAAATCCGCGAGCGCCTTGCGACCATCGTCCGAGTCCGCCTTGGCCTGCCGCACCTGCGTCCAGCGGGTGGTGAGGAAAGTGGCTTGATGGCGGAAGTCGGGAGGCATCACAGACGAGCAGGGGTGCCACAGATGCATGGGCTTGGGAAGCGCACAAGCGCGTTGGATTCATGAATCCTGATGGGCGGCGTTGATGGCAGCCGTTTTTTCGCGCAGCCAATGCGATTCGTGGCAGTTATACCCAACGTCACCATGATTTGTGAATCTTTAATGCGGAGTACTGGAGTCATGGAGTGCTGGAATGCAGAATTCCATCACTCCATCACTCCAAAGTTCCGGGACTCCCAAATCTTGATGACGCGAGGTATAATGCCGTTTCCCTGACCACCCACCTTGACCCGTTGACTGCTTGACCCTTTCTTGACCGCTTCCCTCCCATGATCGCCTGGTTTGCCCGCAACTCCGTCGCCGCCAATCTTCTCATGCTCACCGTCATGGTCGCGGGCGGCTGGACGCTGTGGCAGGACAAGGTTCCGGTGGAGGTCTTTCCGGACATGAAGTCGCGCTTCATCTCGATCAATGTGCCCTATCCCGCCTCCTCGCCGGATGAAGTCGAGGAAACCATCGTGCTGAAGATCGAGGAAGCGATTCAGCAGGTCGGTGGCATCAAGCACGTCAACTCCACCGCCAGTGCCAGCGGCGGCAGCGTCTTTATCGAAGTGCAAGAAGGGCTCGACCCGCGCAGCGTGCTCGATGACGTGAAGATCAGGGTCGATGCGATTTCCAACCTGCCTGCACTCGCAGAAAAGCCCGTCATCCAAGTCGATGACTCGTTCCATTCCGTCATCACCGTCATCCTGAGTGCCGACATGGCCGAACGTGACCTCAAACGCCTCGGCGAGCAGGTGCGCGATGACTTGGCGGCCCTCCCAGGCACCTCGCACGCTGAACTCGGCGGTGTGCGGCCAGATGAGATCGCCATCGAGGTCGAAGAAGCCACGCTGCGCAAATACAACCTCAGTCTTGAATCCCTCAGCGCCGCCATTCGCAGCAGCGCCGTGGATCTGCCTGCCGGTGTCGTGCAAACCGAGGCGGGTGACGTTTCCATCCGCACGCGTGGCCGTGCTTACACTGGAGATGATTACGCGCGCATCCCGGTCGTTTCACGCCCTGACGGCACCAAGGTCACACTCGGCGAGATCGCGAAGATCATTGACGGGTTTAACGAGAACCAGCTCATCGCGCGTCTCAACGGCCGCCGCTGCGTGCTCATCACTGTGATGCGAGAGGGCAGCCAGAACGCCATCACCATTGGCGAACGCGTCAAGACGTACGTCACCGACATGAACAAACGCATGCCCGATGGCGTGCGCCTCGATTACTGGAGCGACCGCTCGAAGATCGTCAAGGGACGCATCGACCTGCTGATGCAGAACGCCCAGAGCTGCCTCATCCTCGTGTTCATCTGCGTCGGCCTCTTCCTGCGCCTGGAGGCCGTCATCTGGGTCGCCGTCGGCATGGTGATGAGCTTCCTCGGTGCCTTCGCGCTGATGCCGTATCTCGATGTCACCATCAATCTCTCCTCGCTGATGGGCTTCATCCTCGTACTCGGCATTGTGGTCGATGACGCCATCGTCATCAGCGAATACTGCGATCAGTTGCGAAAAAACGGCATGGCGCCGCTTGAGGCTGCCATCGTCGGCACGCAGCGCATGGCGGTGCCCATCACCTTCGGCGTCCTCACCACCGTCATCGCCTTCCTGCCCATGGCCATGGATAACAGCGACTGGGGTTCCATGTTCAGGCCCATTGGCATCGTCTTCATCACCGTCATGCTCATCGCCTTGGTGGAGACCAAGCTCATCCTGCCCAGCCACCTCGCGCATCCCTTCCTCGGTAAAGCAGGCGATCTCCTCGCTCCCATCCACCAGCGCTCGGATCGTGCGCTGCAATGGTTCATCGACACCGTCTATCGCCCGAGCATTCGTTTTGCCGTGGGCCACTGCTACACGGTGCTCGCCGTGCTGTTTGGCAGCCTGCTGGTGATGTTTGCCTTTTTTCAAAGCGGCCGCATCCCCACCGCCTTCTTCCCTCGCGTGCCGAGCGAGCGCATCGAGTGCCGACTCAGCATGCTCGATGGCACACCCTTTGAAGTCACCGATGGCCACATCGCCCGCATCTACGACATCGCCACGCAGATGCAGAAGGAATACAGCGACGCCAATGGTGTCTCCGTGGTGAAACACGTCATGGCCCTTAGCGGTGCCAGTTTCTCGCGCGGCAGTAGCATGGACAAGGTCGGCAAGACCCACGTCGGCACCGTGATCATGGAAACCTACGGCCCCGAAGAGCGCACCATGGATGCCGACACTGTGGCGATGTCCAATGAATGGCGCAAACGCATCGGTCAAATCGTTGGCTCCGAGGAACTCACCTTCCGTGCCGAGATCATGCGCAGCAGCGATCCGGTGAACATTCAACTCACCGGCACCGACCCCACCGAACTCCTCGGCCTCTCGGAAAAGATCAAAGAACACCTGCTGCAGCTCCCAAACGTCTTCGATGTTAACGACTCACTCGACTCCGGTCGCAGCGAGATTCAGCTTCGCCTCAAGCCCGAGGCGCGTCAGTTCGGCGTCACCGTCAACGATCTCGCCAGGCAGGTGCGTCAATCTTTCTATGGCGATGAAGTCCAGCGCATCCAGCGCGGCCGCAATGAAGTCAAAGTCATGCTGCGCATGCCACGCGATGACCGCAAAAACCTCGCCACGCTCGAATCCATGCGCGTGCGCATCCCCAGCGGCCTCGAAATGCCCTTTGGCCGTGTCGCCGAGGCGAAAGTTGTCAAAAGTTTCACCGCCATCAAACGGGTGGACCGCCGCCGCGCCCTCAACATCACCGCCGACGTGGACAAGAAGAACACCGACATGGAGCAGCTCCGCACCAGCCTGTCTGCCTTCATGGAGCAGCTCCTCGTCGGCCACGGCCACATCCGCTGGACCTTTGAAGGCGAGGCCCGCGCCCAGCAGGAAAGCTCCTGGAAGATGCTCGTCTCACTGCTGCTCGTGCTCGGTGCCATGTACGCGCTCATGGCCATTCCATTCCGCAGTTACACGCAGCCCTTCATTGTCCTGCTCGTGGTGCCCTTTGGTGTCGTCGGTGCCGTTATCGGCCATCTCTTCCACGGCCTGCCGCTGAGCATCATGAGCAGCTTCGGCATGCTCGCCGTCTGCGGCGTCGTCGTGAACGACACGCTCGTGCTCGTCGATGAAATCAACCATCTGCGCGAAGAAGGCATCCCCATCCGTGAAGCCGTGCAGCGCGGCGGCCTCCTGCGCTTCCGCGCCATCTTCCTCACGCAAATAACGACCTTCTTCGGCCTCGTCCCGCTCATCTTCGACGGCACCTGGCTCTCCAAAATCGCCCCATTCTTCTTCAGCAACGGCGCACAGAGCACCCACGCCCAGTTCCTCACGCCGGTGTCCGTCGCCATGGGTTACGGCAGCCTCTTTGCCACCGTCATCACCCTGTTCCTCGTCCCGCTGTGCTACATCGCCGTCGAAGATCTCAAAGCGTGGTTCGTCTCACGCCCAAAATCCCCTGAACTTAGCCCGGTTCCTGCGGAAGCCTGATGCCAAGTATGTCCCCCGACTGGCTCCGCATCTTCCCCGACACTGAGCATCGCCTCCAGATGTCGCTGCGGCCCAGCGATGCTCACCGCTTCTGGCAGCACTCGCTCGAAGCGGAAACCGTCCTCGCCGAACGCCACCAATGGCTCGCGCAACACCCCGAGCGCCACTTTCTCATTCTTCCCGAAGGCATAGATGCCATGCATGAAGCCGCCAGCTTTATCATGGGCTCATTGAACCGCCCAACGTGCCCTCCAGAGCAAGCCGCAGGTGAAGTCGAACCCGACTGGGTCGTGCTCTCCGGCGATGCCGAGCGCTCGCATCCCGTCATCGGCGGTGCCGTCATCTTCCCGTCCCATTGGGCGCTTGAAGATAAGATCGGCAAACCCATGCATGAAGTCCACGCACCTGTTCCCGGCCTGCAAAGCAGCATCGGCGCTCAGATCAGCACCTTCCTCTCACGCCTGACACCGAACACGCCCCGTGAACGCGACAACTGGGGCCTGAGCGCCGACCCCTCGCTCAATCTTCACCCGGCGCTCCCGCATCGACATCTCGACATGCACGCCACGCTCGAGCAAACCTGGCTGCGCCTCGAACAACAATTTCTGGCCCGGCTTCCAATCACCAATGCCATCCTCTTTGGCATCCGCGTCACCAATCATCGCCTTGATCAACTCGCGCCACACCCCGGCGTCGCGCAACGGCTCGCACGCATCCTCGCCACCATGTCCGACGAATTCGCTCACTACAAAGGCCTGCACACCGCCCGTGAGTCGCTCGTCGCCGCGCTCACCAAAGCAGGAGCAGCGAGCACAAGACGTGAGATCGTGGGGGGCGTTTGAAAAAAGGTCTGGCGGGCGAGTCCAGCGTAGGCCGGATGTGTTTGGCGAGGAAATGCTCGCCTACTGGTGTGTCATCTTCGCCAAACTATCCGGCTGCTTCGGTCGCCGCAGACACCCACGATCCCGAACCAGCCGGATAGTTCGGCGAAGGAAATTCATCGTGTTGGCGATGTTTTGTGCGCCGAACACATCCGGCCTACACCCGAGCAACTGCGCTCACCAGAGCAAGAGCATCATCGCACACATGATGCCGTTGTTCAGCGCGTGCGCCGTCATCGGCGCGATCAGGCTCTGCCGCCACATCCGCAGCAGTGAAAATGTGGCCGCCAGCGCCATGATCGCCGGCACGCCGGCCCAGCCCTGCGGATGAATCACCGCAAACACAAACGCTCCCATGAGCATGCCCAGCAGCCAGCGCAGCCATGCTGACAAGCCGGGAAACAGCAGTCCGCGAAACATCACCTCCTCCGAAATCGGTGCCCACACCACCGCCAGCACGATGGCACCGAGCTTTGCCCAGCCATCGCCCGCAAACACATCCACGATCGGATGGGAGGGAAAATCTCCGGTGAACTTCATGATCCATGAGGCGGCGATCATGCCCAACACCAGCAGCGGCAGCGCCGCCAGCCATCCCAGCACGCCGGCACCCATTTCCCGCAGCAAACCTTGTCCGCGATGCAGCCCCAATGCTTCACGCCACAGTGGCCGCTGCATGCCGCGCATCAGCGGCCACGCCATGCCGATGAACAACGCCGCCAGCGCCGGCCCATAGCCAGCCCAGCGCGGCAGTTTCATCGGCAGAAAATGCAGCAGCCACGGCAGCAACAGAAAGAGCATCAGGTAAATCGCGAAACCTTCGATCAACACTCCGCCATGCTCACGACTGCGCCTTGCCAGCGTAAGTTGCAGCTTTCCTCTGCGCCAGCGCAGGATCGCCAGAATCATCAGCACCAGCCCTCCCACCGCAGCGATCATTCCCAGGAGAGTTGCACCGACCAAAACCATTGCCGTTCCCATGCCTTGCTGCACGACCGCCTGCCGGGCTGGATCATCCGCAGCCAGCGTCTGTGCGTGAGCGAGGTCTGCGATCCAGCCATGCCGCTGATGCAGTTGCTTCCATGCATCGGCATCTACCTTGCCCTGCGACGATTTCATCTGCTCCAGCGTCACCACATCCCGCCCCAACGCTGCACTCTTCATCGCAACCCTTTCCAGATCCGCCTCCGTAGGCCATGAGTCGTTCATCCAGCCCTTCAGCATGAGAACTCGCAGTGCATCCTCATCACTGCGTGTCAGCGTCTTCGTATCATGCAGCATGGACTCGCTTAGTTCCGCGTTCCATTGCCCCGTTCCCTGCATCAAACCCTTCACGCCCACCGCATAACGCGCGATCAGCTCCAGCATGCGGTTCGGCTTCGCTACTGCCGCCCCCTCGCCCCTCTCCACCGTCTGCACCCGCACCACAAACACCGCGCACAACACGATCACACCCACCGCCAGCACCAGCCCCAGCTTGGAATGGCGATATTTCATTGCCTGAGGCAGCGGCGGTGGGGAGGCGGTGGATTCCATAAAGTTCCGCCGATCAAACATCACCTTGCCAGCCAAGGCACGCACAATTCTGTTCCGCCATCACGTTCATTCTCACCCACCATGCGCCCGCTCCTCATTCTCCTCCTCGCCACCGTCGCTCATGCCCAGACGCCACGTCCCGGCGTGAACTACGATGAAACTAAAGTCGGCAACGCCCCGTTGCCCGATTTGAAACTCACCACTGCCGAGGATTGGACCAGCAAGCGCCGTTCCGAAATCATGACGCTCTTTGAAGACCACGTCTTTGGCAAAACACCCGCCGACATCGGCACACCAAAGTTTGCAGTCACCGCCACGAAGCCTGATGCCCTCGGGGGACTCGCCACGCGCAAATTCATCCATATCTCGCTCCCAAACCGTCCCGCATGGCCAGGCATGGACGTGATGCTCTACACTCCGAATGCCACCAAGTCCGCGCCCTGCTTTGTCGGCCTCAGCTTCAATGGCAATCACGCCGTCAGCCAGGAAACCGACGTTCCGCTCAACACCCGCTGGCAGCGCGACAACAAGGAAAAGAACATCGTCAACAACCGCGCCACCGCAGCCTCACGGGGCAGCGAAAGCAGCCGCTGGCCGCTCGAAATGATCCTCAAACGCGGCTTCGCCGTCGCCACCGCTTACTACGGCGACATCGAACCCGACCACGCCGACGGCTGGAAGGAAGGACTCCGCGCCGCAGTCAACACGGATGGTGCGAACACTGTTTGGAAAGATGGTGAGTGGGGTGCCATCGGTGCCTGGTCCTGGGGACTGAGCCGCATCGTCGATTACCTCGAAACCGACACGCAGGTCGATGCCAAACACCTCGCCGTCATCGGTCACTCCCGCCTCGGCAAAACCTCGCTCTGGGCCGGCATGCAGGACACTCGCTTCGGCGTCGTCATCTCCAACAACTCCGGCGAAGGCGGTGCCGCTTTGATGCGCCGCGACTTCGGCGAGACCACCGCCATCATCACCAAAGCCTTCCCGCATTGGTTCACGCCCAAGTATGCCAGCTACGCCAACAACGCCGCCGCGTGCCCCATCGATATGCACATGCTCATCGCCCTCGCCGCACCGCGTCCCATCTACATCGCCAGCGCCGTGGAGGACACTTGGGCCGATCCTAAAGGCGAGTTCCTCTCCGGCAAATTTGCCAGCCCCGTGTATGCCCTCTTCGGCAAAAAGGGCACCGTTGTCGATGAACACCCCGCCATCGACACCCCCGTCGGTGATTGCATCGGCTACCACGTCCGCACCGGCAAACACGACGTCACCGACTTCGACTGGACGCAATACATGAACTTCGCCTCACGGCATTGGGCGCAGTGAAGTTGGATTGACCAAGGCTTATTCAGAGGCATCCTTTTGCCATGCCAGTCAGCATCACGACAAATCCGCTGCTCACTGCCGAGGAACAGGCCGACGAGTGGGACCAAGCCTATGGCCCGTACTGATCCGCAGCCGGGCGAGGCAAAGACTGCATCACGTGATCTGCCCGGACTCTGAACGCCACGCGGAATTATTCTGCGTCGTTGAATGGGAACGATTTGTCCGCCAGACACATGAGACGCCGCAGGTTCCGCAACCCAGGCCGGTTCAGAGCCAGTCGGTGAAGCGTCGTCCGCCTTCGATGTGAGCGGAATGATCTCCTGGCCGTTGGAACTCCAGTGAAAATGTTCCGTCCAGCGGTCAGCACGCGGATCAAACAGCAACACCTCCTGCCGCGCCACCACATCCCAGCCCGTCTGGTGGTTAGCCTTCAGCAAATTGCAGCCATGACAGGCGCAGGCGAGGTTTTCAGCACAGGTTCTTCCGCCACACGCCAGCGGCACGATGTGCTCAGCGACGAAAGGACTCGCGGACAAGGCTTCCGGGCTTTGGCAGTATTCACAGCGAAATTTCGCCCGCGCGAAAACCTGGCGGCGCAGTTTCTCTGAAACTCGTGCTCGGGCTGGCATGTCAGCGTCCAGGCAACCCAAGCCGCTTCACCAGTGCGGCAACCGAGGTCTTGCGCAGGGCGCCAGCTCCATCAGCCATTCCAGATGTCTGGCCTGATGGGCGTCAATTTCAGCGGCCAAGGCGTTGAGGCGTTTGCGGTCAGTGGCAGTCAGCGTGCCCGCATCTCTCCGGCTTGCCATCCGCTCATGCTCTTGACGCAGGGTGGCGGGCAGGCCGGACTGCACACGTTTCAGCAGCCAGGTTTCCCGCGCAGGCAGCACCTGGGGATGCTTGCGCAGCCGCAGGGCATCAATGCGCGGCATAAGATGATTCAGGGTTTCAAACGGCAGCGCCTGAAGTTCCCGCAGAATCTCGGTTGGGCTTGATGGACGGCGATGAACGATGGCAGGCAGGCGTATGAAGTAATCCGCGAAATCATTTCCGGCAATCAGGCTTTTTTTCTGGGCCGGGTTGAAGTCAGCCGAGTTCACCGGCTACCACATCCGCACCGGCAAACACGACGTCACCGACTTCGACTGGACGCAGTACCTGAACTTCGCACAGCGTCATTGGGCGCAGTGAATTTCTTCTGGATGATCTTTGCCAAAAGCATGCTGACAGCGTGCATCACTGCTTGCCGTGATTGACCGAGCAGAGCTCACACCTAACGCACAGTTCACACTGCACCGCCCCCTTGGCCCCGAGGCATTGGGGGCAGTGAATGCACAGCATGCAAAAGGGCTGGTGGCCGGTGCGGTTGCGCGGCGGCGCGTCTGCCACGGCCGTCGTGCCCTGGCGCAGGCCGCAGGCTTGCGAGGTCAATGGTTTAAGCGTGCAGGCAGAGGGAGGTCGGGCCATGAGCGAGAAGTGTCTGCTCATCCGTACCGGATTTGTGGCGCCCGGTGACAGTGCTGGCTCTTTTTTTTAGCTGGCGCCGGCTATCTTCCCGCTTTCACGATCACCTGGCGGTGCCGCATGGACAGCAGCCACTTCATGTTTTCGATCAATTCAGGGCTGTAGGGATAGGCTTTGTGGAACAGGGTCTGGGCAGCAGCGGGATCCTTCCAGGCGTGGAGGTAGGCGTAAAGGTGCTCGATCTCGCCACGTGGGTTGGTGGTCATTTCGGTGACGAGGGTGTCCACGATCTGGCGAACGCGTGTGCTCTGCTCCGGCTTGGCCTGCGGGAAGGCGGTGGTGAGGAAGTAGTGCTCAAAAAGCAGGCGGTAGAAGCGCTGGACGAGTTCGCGCGGCGGGGCGCGGCAGAGAACGTAGTCTTCGGCAAATGTTCGCCCGCGCTCGTCCTGGAGGACGGCGTTGAAGGTGGTGAGCCAGGCGGGATCGGTGAGGAAGGTCTGGTTAAAGGCGGCCTGGGCGATGCTGCGGTCAGTGTCCAGGAGGTGCTTTCCAACCAGGGTGGTGAGCACGTCGCCCGCGCGGCGCAGATCCCAGTTCTGGGTGAGGCTGTGCAGCAGGATGCAGTCGCAGAGATGCAGGGGGTTTTTGAAGGTGACGGTGGAGGCCACTTCGAGTGCCTTGCTCCAGGCTTGTTGCGCTTTGTCCTCGCGCTGCAACATGCGGTGGATCAGGCCCTCCAGCAGCCAGGCACTGGTGAGGACGCGGTTGTCGGCCTTGCTGTGGCTGCGGGACGTGCGGGCGGCTGCCAGGCCGGTTTTGAGGTCGTCGGCACGCGCGGCACGGCGCGCCTGCTCCATGTGCCAGATGGCCTGCACGGTCTGGTCTTTGGGCAGGGCTTTTTGCCACTTGGCATGACGCTCGGCCAGTTCCGCGTTTTTCTCCGAAGGGGTGATGCGGCACCACTGGTCGAGGCAGTTGAGGGCGGCGGTGAGGTTTTCGGCAGTGCTGGGACTGACGGTGCTGGAAATGACTATGGGATCGGCCAAGGCGTAGCGGTTCATCAAGTCCGCTTCCTGATCCAGCCGTGCCATGTGATGGGCCATGGCAAAACGGTTGGCCGTCTGCACCAGGGGCATTTGCAGGAGGCGGTAGGCTTTGGCGGCGGCGGTGATCTCCGCCGCATCCACCCTGGGCATGGCGATGCCGAGGCCGAGAGAGACGTAGGCTTTTTTGAGTTCGGCCTGCGTCCAGGGATCGATCTGCTGAAGCATGGCGGGTGGCAGGGGATCAGGCAGCAGGGCGAGGTAACGGGCGGCGTCAGCAGTCCGCCGCATGGCGCTGCGCACCCAGAGCTGGATGATGCTGCGATCCCGCCAGGGAGAGTGCGGACCCTGGAGCAGCCGCTCCCAAACGGTCAAGGCAGCGGCGTGATCATTCTGCCACCACAGACACTCGGCGATCTTGTAGCTGGCCTCTGCGCCATAGAGCGGGTTGCCCCGGAGGTCATCATACAGGCGGCGTGCCGCCGCCCACTGCTCCTGCGCGGCCAGCAGGTCGGCACGCTCCAGTGGGCTGGTGACATCGGCACGGCGGGTGCGGAGGATGAGTTCCTGGAGTCCGATGTCCTTGGGCCAGGAGATGCGGCAGCCATTGGTGGCCTGCACGCTGCCCAGGGCGAAAGGGGAGTCCATGTTCAGCCGCCACTGGCCGTTGACATCAGCTTCCACCTGATCCCGCTCCAAACGGAGTGTCAATCGGAATGGCTGGTCGAGCAGGCGCGGGTCGGGGATGTGAACCGCCTGGCGGAACGTTTTGTTGTGAGCGATATAGAGGACATAGTTTTGTGGATCGGGGCGCTCTTCACCGAAGGAATGGATGACACCACGGGGAGCATGGAGCGCCTTGTAGAGAGCCAGGGTCGCGATTGAGGCCCCATGAGTCAAATCCACGGCAATGTGATGGAAGGAGTCACCTTTGGCCGCAAACGTGCAGGCAACTTCCATCGGCACAGAGACGGACTTGGTGACGATGATGGCGGGAGAAAAGGCGGGCGCATCATAGACCGGATAGAGCAGATCA
>JAYVIO010000143.1:0-15054 GCA_043770175.1 Verrucomicrobiales bacterium
TTCGCCGGAGAAGAATCCATGTCAGGGAAAGCGGCATAGGTATCGTTTTCGAGGGCGTTTTGATCCGGGGTGAAGCTGTCTGTGAGGCTCTTGTAGTCACCCATGGGCATGCGGTCGGGCTTGAAGTTGTGGATGTAGAGGAAGCCGTCCTTGCGCAGCGCCCGCTGTGGATAGGGCAGGTTGCCTTCACGGGCGATGCTCACATGCCGCTCACGGCCGGTGATGACGTAATCGCGCTCCTTCTCGATCTGGCCCGCCTTGCCGGTCTTCATCAAACTCACGATGCTCTTGCCGTTCACTCCAGGTGGAATCGTCGCGCCGCCGATTTCCATGAAGGTGGGCGACAGGTCCATGAGGTTCACAAAATCGTCGATGAAACGACCTCCGGGCTGGCCGGGCCAGCGGATCGCGAGCGTGACGTTCACCCCGAAGTCGTAGAGGTTGCACTTGCCGCCAGGGAAGCCGGGCGCACCGTGGTCGCCGCTGATGACGATGACGGTGTTGTCGAGTTCACCGGCTTCTTCGACCTGCTTCACCAGTACACCGACCTGCGCGTCGAACGCTTGGATTTCGCCGAGGTAGCTGGCGAAGTCTTCGCGGAACTCCGGCACATCCGGCAGATGTTTGGGCAGCTTGCCCTTCAAATCATCGGGATTGATGCCCCACAGCGCTTGACCGCTGCCTTTGATCCATTTGCGATGCACATTCGTCGGCCCGTGCCAGAACAGGAACGGCGTGTCCTTGGGGCGTGCGGCGAGAAAGCTGGCGAAATTGCCATGCACTTCGTCATACATCTGCTGCTTGGCCGCAGCGAGCGCGGTGCCGCCTGCGACGAGCTTCGTCACCTCCTCCGAGAAATTGTTGAAGCGCCCGCCGGACTTCTGATACGCATGTGCCTGACCACCAAACGGCGCATCCGCCGGATCGCCCGGGCTCCAGACCTTGAACGCCTTGCCAATGTGATAGCCTTTGTCTTTGAGCAACAGCGGAAAGCTCGGGATCGCCGGATCCCACACTGCGCCGTTCAAAATGGCCGCACGTCCGCAGTTGAAGAAGTAGCGGCCGGACAGCAGCGCACTGCGGCACGGCGTGCAGCTCGGCGCATTCACATACGCCCGGCGAAACAGCGCCCCCTCACGCGCGATGCGGTCGATGTTCGGTGTTTTTACCACTTGGTTCGGCGACGGGAACTTCTCGTGCTCCGCGTAAATGCTGGCATAGCGGCCCCAGTCGTCCGCGAAGCAGAACAGAATATTTAACGGCTTCTCAGCCGCATGGCTGAGCGTGGCAAGAGTGAGAAGACAGGTCAGGAGGCGCATGGAGCCTCTCAAACGCCGCCCCGCGCTCAAACCTTCGCCAAAATAGGAGGTAAACAACCCATCGACAGGCTTTAGCTGCTGCCGACGGTTTCAGTCATGATTCACGCCCTGCTCGACACCACTCAAGTCGTTGGCACCCTCGAAATCGACGGTGCCACGCATGAAATCTGCGCCGAAGCCGAAGCAACGCATGACCGGCGCACCAATCAGCTCACCGTCAGCCTGCGCTCCTACCTCCGTGCGACGCAGCACGACCACATGGGCGAAACCACCACTCCTGCCTGGCTGCCCGCCCCGCAGAGTGTGACCGAGCACGTCGAAGTCGATGAAGCGCATGAGATGGCCAACGATGTCTTCGCGAGCTGGTGCCATAAAGTGAAAGGTATGATTCCTGGATGAATCGCGCATGGCGTCGGCCTCATGCTGGTTGCATGCACAAGGTTTTGCCGCTTGGATGCAGATGATGAACCAACTAAGCACTCTAAGCCTCACGATTTTGCTGACGCTCTCCGCCTGCACGGTGGGGCCGAAGTTCAAGCTGCCGGATGTGCTGCTGCCCACGAAGTGGAAGAATGGTGCAACGGCGAGTGTAAGCGATTTGCCGGTGCCGGGTGAGTGGTGGCGGTTGTTTGGCTCCTCGGAACTGAACCGGCTGGTGGAACAGGCGCTGGCGAGCAATCAAGAGCTGCGAGGTGCGCTGGCACGCGTCGAGACGGCGCGGGCGCTCGTCGGCGTGCAGCAGGCGGACTGGTTTCCGCAGCTCAGCATGAAAGAGGCGATGAACTACGAACATCTGTCGCAGTCGTCGTTCGGTGCGAACCTGCCAGCGGGCATTCCGCTGCCATCGTTGGAGCGGCGGCGCTTCCAAAATGTGTTTGAACTGGGCTGGGAGCTCGATTTGTGGGGTCGGGTGCGGCGCGGCGTGGAGGGTGCGAAGGCATCCCAGGTGGCGGCGATGGAAACGCTCGCAGCGCAGCGCTTGACCCTCGCCGCCGAAGTGGCGCGGCTGTATTTCCTGGCGCACTCGCTGGATCGGCAGATGCAGGTCGTGAACGAGACCTTCGAATGGCGTGCGGAGGCCGTGAAACTGCAGGAGTCACGCTTCAAAGGCGGTTTGGCGAACGAAATGGATGTGGCACGCGCCCGCACGGAGCTTGAACTGTCCCGCAATGATCTTGCGGTGCTCGAACGTCAGCGCGGCAACGCGGAAAATGCGCTCGCGGTGATCTGTGGCCAGATTCCCTCGACTTTCCGCATCGCACGCAACGCGAACTTGCCATCGCCGCCAAAAGTGCCGGGCGGACTGCCTTCCACGCTATTGCAGCGCCGTCCGGACATCCGTGCGTCGGAGCAGAAAATGCGCGAGGCGAATGCGCAGATCGGCGTGGCGAAGGCGTCTTTCTTTCCCGCGTTCAGCATCGGCGGCACTGGCGGCTTGGAGAGCATCGGTGCGGCGAACTTCTACGATGCGCGCAGCAAGATCCTCACCATCGGCCCCAGCATGACGCTGCCGATTTTTCAAGGCGGCAAACTGCGGGCGAATTTGCAGGCGAGCAAGGCACGCTACGAGGAAACCCTGGCCGCTTACCGCCAGAGCATCCTCACCGCGCTCAAGGAAGTCGAAGACAGCATGCTGGATGCGCGTGCGTATGGGAAACAGAAGTCCGCACTGGATGCGGCGATTGCCTCCGCACACGAAACGCAACGCCTTGCCGAGCTGCGGTATCAAAAGGGTCTCGCGAGTTACTTTGAAGTCGTGGATGCCAATCGCACGGTGTTGAATGCGAAGCTGCTCGCCGCGCAGGTCGAGGGCCAGCGGTTGATGGCGAGCGTGGCGATGCTGAAGGCGCTGGGCGGTGGGTGGAAGTAGTTCGGAGTCCCGCCTTCAGGCGGTGAAGCGTTGTGTAGAGGTGGCGTGATCGAACTTCGTAACGCAGCGTTTCGGCGCGGGCTTTTCTGTTCGGAGTCCCGCCTTTAGGCGGTGAAGCGTGGTCAGCAAGACGTGGGGTAAATTGGTCACACATGTCTTCGGCGGAAGCTTTTCCGGCTAAAGCCGGGACTCCGAGCGTGGGACTCCGAACTTTTCCAACCCCCAAACTCCGTGCTGGACAAACCATCCGCCCTTTGGTTTAACCAGCAGTCATGTCTCGTCCTTATGAGTGGCGTGGGATGACCACGGAGCAACGTGAACGGGTGTTGTATCTGCGGCAAGGCCGACATCATCCCTGGCATAGCCCGCCACATCGCTTTAACGAAGGGTGGCAGCACTATCATCTCACTGCCGCCTGCTATGAGCATCGACCCCACATTGGTTGGTCGGAAGCTCGGATGGATGATTTTACGGCTGCCTTGCTTGATGTGTTGGAGAACTCAGAGACCCAAGTGGTGGCGTGGTGTGTGCTGCCAAATCATTATCATGTGCTCATCGAGACGCCCATCATCGCGAAGGCGCTGTTTGAGCTTGGGCAGATGCATGGACGACTTTCATTTGTCTGGAATCAGGAGGAGAGCTCCCGTGGTCGGAAGAATTTCCATGGTGCGGTGGAGCGCACGATTCGTTCCAATCGTCATTACATGGCGACATTGAACTATGTTCATCACAATCCGGTACGGCATGGTTATGTGGAGAAATGGACGGACTGGCCGTGGAGCAGCGCTGCAGTGTTTCTTGAACGTGTGGGCATAGATGCCGCAGCGTCGATTTGGAAGGAGTTTCCAGTACTGGATTATGGTGAGGGGTGGGATGACCCCGCGAGTTAGGATCGCTCGGAGTACCGGCTTCAGCCGGAAAGGCACTCGCCGAAGTTCAGCGTAGGCAAGCTTGCTCACCCCCATGCGAGCCGCACTTCTCCGCCTAAAGGCGGGACTCCGAACGCACCCACACCGGCGAAGACCACGCCATGTTCCCGTCGGTTTGCTCGACGCGAAGGTAGTAGCGGTTTTCGCCAGCGATGGGCGTCTCATCGGTGAAGGTTTGCTCGAAGGTCTTCGCGTTGGGTTCCCACTGCTGGTGGTTCTGCTCGTTGCGGACGAGGGTGATGCGTTTGAGAGCGGCGGTGCCATCCACTTTGAATTTGAGCACGGGTTTGCCACTCACGGCGATCTCGGTGCCGAGGAGTTTGTCGTTGCAGGTGAACTCGACGAAAATCTTGTCGGTGGCGGCGATGGTGCGGCGGGCGTTGAGGCCTTCGATGATGCCTTCGCGGGTGAAATCCTTCACATAGACGCCGCCGTAGCTCGTGTGCGTGGAAATGTGATCGCTGTTGGCCCACACGCCGAGCTTGTGGCCGAGTTCGAGCGCGTGCTGATACACGCCGTTGTTCTTCTCGGTGAAGCTGCGGATCGGTTCACCGACGACCGGCTTGCCGATGACGGTGGAGGAGTGGTTGTAGGCTTCACCTTTGCGCAGACCAACGGTGGGCTGCGGGGCGCTGAGGCCCTCGTAGCTGACGCGGGCGCCTTGATAGATCTCGATGACGTTTTCGACGCGGTGATCCACCGGCGGGATCTGATCCCAATCGGTACCCATGCTGGTGGCGCCGGTGTGAGAGATGGCGGTGACGGGTTTGCCATAGCGCGTGAGAACGTCCCAAAGTTCGGTCGGATGCAGCTCGCCTTCACCTTCGGTTTTGACCGGAAAAATCTTCTGCCAGGGCGAAGCGAGGTAGTTCTTCCGTTGGATATAGACGATCGGGCCGCCGCGCTGGGCAAAGACGATGTTGCGATGACCGAAGGGCCACTTCTGCTCGCGCTCATAGGCATACATGCTGGCGAAAAAGCCGGGCGCGTAGAAGACATCGACGAGCTTCTGGTTCAGCCACCACTCGTAGGGCGTGTAGATCTTGGCGATGTCGGTGTGGTCGCTGGTACCGAGGGTGTCGAGCTTGCCCATGTCCCAGGCGTAGCGGAACTGCTCCACGATGCAGCCGTCGTTGGCGGTGATGCAGTTGGAGACGTCCGTGTGGCGGTGGTAATCGCCCCAGTAGAGTTTGTACGTCACACCGTCGTGCGTCCACGTGTGGCGGTCATCGCGATCACGCTCGGGTGTGATGGGATTGATGTAGGCGGGGAAAGGATCACGCGGTTTGCGGACGGGTGCGGCGACGAGCGGCACTTCCAAATCGGTGGCAACCTTGGCCAGATGGATGCCGGTGTTGAGTTGCAGCTTCGAACCGCGCAGATCGCTCGGCCATGCGATCCACAGGCTGCCGTCCTTGCCCAGAGCGTGGGTTGATTGATGATCCTGCGAATAGACGCTGCCCGGGACCGCATACGGCTTCGTCCACTGCTTCGTGGCCTCATCATATCGGGTGAGCGCGATGCGCCAGGCGTAGGCTTTGAAGTAACGCACGGTGAGCCACGGACGACCGGCGGCATCGAGCATGAGATGCGGCAGATTCACGGCGGCGACTTCATTGGGGCCGGCGCGGCCGGTTTCCTTGTCTTTCGCGGCCTTGGCCTTGGCTTGTTGCTCGGCTTTGGCCTTCGCCTGTTGCTCGGCCTTGGGTGCGGCGGCCTGATTCTTCGCCTTGGCTTCGGCTTTGGCTTTCGCCTTGGGATTGTTGGCTCGTGGGGCAGCGGCAGGCATGGGCTGCGGGCCGGGAAGATCGGTAAATAGGCCATCCGGACTTGGCAACTCCTCCACCTTGCCACTCGCGAGGTCGAAATAGGCCACCACGGTATCCTTGCGGCCATTCAGGCCTTGCGGATGGCCGTGCGCACGCATGTCGAGGCCCCATTGCTGGTTGCCGCGTTCGCAGGCCAGCCAGAGGCCCTTGCCATCCTTCGCGCCAACGGCGGAGACGCGGCCTTCGTAGCGTTCTGTAGCGATCAGCGTCTTCGGTTTGTCCGCTTTGAGATCCGAGCCGATGCGCACCGCATAGATGTTGAATTCATTGCCAAGAGAGGAGTCGTAGAGCACCCAGGCACCCTCTTTGCCGTCAAAGGCCACGCAGGGTTCCCAGTCGCCCCCCGCATCATCGGCCACGCTGACTTCGGCGGACCATGTGTTTTTCTTGGGATCAAAGACGCGGCAAAAGACATCGCCCAGCTTTCCGCGCATGCCCTGCCACACCACCCACACGTCACCTGCGGGACTGGTGGCCGCTTTCGCAAAGGCGTTGCCGCCATTGGGCGAACTGGCGAGCGTGGTGATCTCGCCGGAGAGTTTGCCGTCACGAATCTGTGCCGCCTTGAGTTCTATGAGGTCTTGGGCGTCCACCTGGCTCCAAACGACATGCATGTTGCCATTGCCGTCCGTCGCGATGGCGGGTTGATGGATGATTCCAGGCTGGCCGACGGTTAAAACATCACTCAAGGCACCCTCCACGAGCTTGGCGACGTGCAGCGTGTCTTTGGTGCCATCCCACTGCACATAGGCGACATGCGGCGTGCCATCAGCGGCGGTGCAGAGTGCGGGGAAATCGGACCACTTGCCCTCGGGTTGGAGCACTGCAGGCTTGGGCAGCAATTCCTGTGCGAAGGCGCCGGACGTGATGAATGCGAGGAGGAGGGCGGGTCGGCTGAGCATGCGCTGTAAACAATCTGTTTGCCGATTCCTTTCATGCAGCGATTGAAACCAGCCTCCCTATCCAACCCTGACCATCGTCATGAAACTCAGAGCCTGTCTTGCCTCCTTTTTGGTCTTCAGCCAGATCCTCTATGCTGCCGAGCATGACATCGTCATCTACGGCGGCACCTGCTCCGCCATCATTGCGGCGGTGCAGGCGAAGAAGATGGGGAAGTCGGTGGTCGTGGTGTCGCCGGACAAGCATCTCGGCGGCTTGAGCAGCGGCGGGCTGGGATTCACGGACACGGGCAACAAGGCGGTGATCGGCGGCCTGTCGCGTGACTTTTATCATCGCATCTACCTGCACTATGACAAAGAGGCGTCCTGGGTGCAGCAGAAGAAGTCGGAATACGGCGGCAAGGGGCAGGGGACTCCCGCTGTCGATGGCGAGAACCGCACGATGTGGATCTTTGAGCCGCATGCGGCGGAGCAGGTGTTTGAGGACTACGTCCAAGAGTTCGGTCTCGAAGTGGTGCGCGATGAGTGGCTGGATCGCGCCAAGGGCGTGAAAAAGGACGGCGAGCGCATCGTCTCGATCACCACGCTGAGCGGCAAGACCTATGCGGGGAAGATGTTCATCGACGCAACTTATGAGGGCGACCTCATGGCGGCGTCGGGTTGCGATTACCACGTCGGACGCGAGGCGACGTCGGTTTATGATGAGAAGTGGAATGGCATTCAGGTCGGAGTGCTCCATCACCGGCATCACTTCGGTGCGGTGAAAGAGCCGATCAGCGCCTACAAGGTGCCTGGCGATCCCAAGAGTGGCGTGCTGCCACGCGTGAGCACGGAAGATCCCGGTGTCAAAGACGCGGGCGACAAGAAGGTGCAGGCCTACTGCTTCCGCAGTTGTTACACCAACGTCCCGGAGAACCGCATCCCGTTTCCCAAGCCGGAAGGTTACGATGCCGACCAGTATGAAATCCTGCTGCGTGTGCTGAAGGCAGGCTGGGGCGAGTTCTTTGAGAAGTTCGATCCGATTCCGAATCACAAGACCGACACGAACAACCACGGGCCGTTCAGCTTCGACAACATCGGCTACAACTACGACTACCCCGAGGCCAGCTACGAGAAGCGCCGCGAGATCATCGCCGAGCATCGCACATACCAGCAGGGCTTGCTGTGGTTCGTGGCGAATGACCCGCGCGTGCCAAAGAAAGTTCAGGAAGAACTCAACACCTGGGGCCTGCCGAAGGATGAATTCACCGACAACGGCAACTGGTCGCATCAACTCTACATCCGCGAAGCACGGCGCATGATCGGCAGCTATGTGATGACCGAGAACGAACTGCTCAAGAAGCGCCTCACGCCCGACAGCGTCGGCATGGGCAGCTACGGCATCGACTCGCACAACATCCAGCGCTACATCACGCCGGAAGGCTTCGTGCAGAACGAGGGCGACATCGGCGTGAGCACGAAGGGGCCGTATGAGATCGCATACGGCTCGCTGGTGCCGAAGAAAGGCCAGGCGGGCAATCTGCTGGTACCAGTGGCGATGTCCGCCAGCCACATCGCGTATGGCAGCATTCGCATGGAGCCGGTGTTCATGATCCTCGGCCAAAGCGCCGCCACCGCGGCGGCGATGGCGATTGATGCGGGCATCACCGTGCAAGACGTGCCGTATGAGAAACTGAAGGCGCAGATTCTCAAAGACGGCCAGATCCTGCACTACGACGGCCCGAAGAGTTCCAACGGCGTCGATCCCAAATCGCTTAAAGGCATCGTGATGGATGACGCGGAGGCGAAGGTGACGGGAGAGTGGAAGGAAAGCGGCGCGGCGAAGAACTTCATCGGCGACGGCTACAGCCACGACAACAACACCAAGGACGGCAAATGCAGCCTTCGCTTCGAGCCCAAACTCGAACAGCCCGGCAAATACCGCCTCATGCTCGCTGCGCCGCCGAACAACAACCGCGCTAGCAACGCGCCGGTGGAGGTGCAGCACGCGGGAGGCGTGAAGAAGCTGAAGATCGACCTCAAATCACCGCAGCCGGCCGAGGGCTTGTTCTGGATCGACCTCGGCGTGTGCGAATGCGGCAACGACACCGCGATCACCATTTCCAACGAGGGCGCGGACGGCTACGTCGTGGTCGATGGCGCACGCTGGCTGCCGGTGGAGGAGTGACATGACGCAGGAGACGCTGTTAAGACGCTATCGGCTGGTGCTTGGCCTGTTCATCACCGGTCTGATCCTCAGCGGCCTCACGGCGTTTCCGCTGCTGCATGAACTGCGGTTGATGGCGTCGTGGCTCGGTATCACGGAGCACGCGACCTATGCACAGCGCAGCGGGCTGGCGTATTGGATCGGTTTCGTCTGGCATGGGCTGGAGGTGACGTATGCGCAGTTCCCGTTCCTCGCTTATGGCACGGACTGGCTGGCATTCGGACACCTCATGATCGCGCTGTTTTTCATCGGCCCGTGGCGTGATCCGGTGGGGAATGCCTGGGTGCTGCAGGTTGGCCTCGTGGCCTGTGCGGGCGTCATTCCACTGGCGTTGATCTGCGGTGCCTTGCGCGACATCCCGTTCCACTGGCGGCTGGTGGATTGTTCTTTTGGCATCTTTGGGTCCATCCCGCTGCTCTACTGCCTGCTCTTGGTGCGGCGGATGCCAGGCGGCCGGGGCAGCGAGTGAGGCGGCGCGTTGGGACCACGCGCCCTACCTCGAACGTGGTCCAAGGAGCGACGGCATCTTGCCGTCGTTGCAGTGAAGGGAGCGCGCTTCTCTCGGCGCAGCCGGACTTCGTGTGCGGCAGGATGGAACTGCACATGGAGCCGAGGCTCTGCGAGACAGGCGAAGCCAATGTGCGGACTACCTCCTCAGCGCACTGATCAGCTCATTGACCTTCCCGATGATATCCTGCTGCTGCGCGGCATCATAACTTGGTGCCGCCCCGAAGCTTAGCGCGGCCACGGTATTGCTGTTGCTGCTGGAGCCGGCGATGGCGCTGTTGAGCTGGGTGCTCGTCACCTCACCCGGCGTTCCTTGAGCTCCCATGCCGCCGTCGTTGCCGTTCAGGCTGCGGGGGATGCCAAAGGTGAAGCACACATTGCTGCCTTCGAAGGTGGTCTGCACCGTCGCATTGTCGGAGGGATTCAGGGTGTTCACTCCATCCACCTGGAAGTTCGTAAACGGCGGCCCCGGTGCCCCAGCCTGCCCGGCCTGACCCTCTTGACCTCTGGGTATTCCAAACGTGAACCACACGTTCGCCCCATCCCAGGTCACGCTGGCCTGTGCGGCGTCACCGGGATTGAGCGTGTTGGTGCCATCAATGACCGCCCCGGTCACGCTCGTCCCATCACTGCCGTTCTGGCCCGGCGGCGTGCGAGAAGCGGCTCTTCGGGCGTGTCGAGGGTGCTGCGAAGGTCTGTCTGCTCCTGCACGAACCCAGAGACGCTCCGAGCCGAAACATTTCGTGGGGCGGCAAGCGGCAAAAACGGCTTTCAGACCGGAGCTTCGTTACCTTTGTTATCACCTGTGAGATTTCCGGTTTGGAACAGGAGGGTAGGGAGGGAGCGGAGCCAAACATCGGGGACGAGGGGGACGGTGGGCGGTTATCGGTTGTCGCTGGGCGGTGGGCAGTGGACTGATCACTGCTTACCGATGACGTGTCATCGCAGGCTTGGGACATTCCCTTGCCAAGCATTCCTCTGCCAAGGGACTCTGCGTTCTCTGCCACTCGGCGTCTCTGCGGTGCCAGATTGATTTCCGATTGTTCTGCATGTTCCGTAGGCCGTTCATGGCTGAACTCTGTGTTCCTCGGTGGCTCTGTGATGTCATCCATGCCTCGGGATCGAGGACGAGTTCGAGGAGACCGGTGGCAGGCAGTGCGGCGAATTAGTCCCGGGCGGCGTATCCTTTCCGGGCGGGGCCAGGCCACCGTTGGCAGCCAGCCCTTT
Source organism: Verrucomicrobiales bacterium (assembly GCA_043770175.1). Taxonomy (GTDB): domain Bacteria; phylum Verrucomicrobiota; class Verrucomicrobiia; order Verrucomicrobiales; family Verrucomicrobiaceae; genus Prosthecobacter. The sequence goes on from JAYVIO010000143.1 coordinate 10,787, forward strand.
CTGAACCACTCTTGTCTATGAAAACTCTCTGCTTCCACGTGTGGGTGCTGGCTGTGGCCTGCGCGCTTTCCTCCTGCGGTTATGGCGATGGAGCGCCGTATGCCAATACGCCATCGTACGAATGTGGCAGCAGCTACTCCCGCAGCCGACCCTGCGGCACCGGCACGCTCTGCGGCCGCAGTTGTTCCCCACTGGGCCTGCGCTGTGCCGCGTGCAACTGCGAGCCCCGCAACATTGCGCCCCTGAGGGTGCGGACCCGGACGGACCGGTATGTGGGCGTGTCGCGTTACCCCACCACTTGGGGTGCACGAGAGACGACGACTGTGACGGTGACCACCTGCACTTGGGGGTGGCCGCGCTGTGCATCCTGCGGGGGCCCGTCCGCGCTAGCGGCGCATGCTCACTCGACTCCTTGGCACTATTAACTAAGGCGGCAGGGCGAGCGGAGGCAACGGTTTGAGTGAGGGCGGAGAGGGGGACGATGCTTGAGCACTCGGCGCATCGCGCCGGGGGTGAGCCTGCGCGGTTCAGGGAACTACAAAGACAATGTTGGTGACGGGGTCACGCGCCATGGCGCCGGGAGGCAGGCCGGTGACGTCCACGATGTTGGCGGGAATGCGCTCCACCCCAGGTGGATAGACACAGCCGGATTTGCCGGGCACGGGGTGCGCGAACAGTGGGGCTGCTACGGGTGTGGGCGCGGCCAAGGATGCGTGCCGCCCCCCAGGCAGGGGCGCGACGGACGCGGCAGTCATGGGTGACGCGACCACCGGATTGGACGATGATGGGACCGGTTCAAGGGCCGGAGGAGTGCTGGGCACCGAGGGGACGGGTGGCACCACCATGCGCGCTGCGGTGAGCGGCAGCGGCTGGTCGATCGTGCTGCGCGTGGTGTCGTCACTACGGGCGGTCGGGCGCAAGCTGGCGGAAAGCTGTGGCATCTGGCGGCGCGGCGGCGCGGCAGGGGCCGCACGTTTGCGCTCGTCGCTGTCCGGTGGACGGGTTTTGCCGGCGAACAACCGGCTGAAAAAGTTCTGCTTTTTGGGGGCGACCGGTGCCGTCTGCGGTGCCCGCTGCTGAATGCTGGGGACGCGGTCGGCTGCACGCAGAGCTGGCAGCAGGGCCAGCAGCAAGGCACCGATGAACAGGAGCGGGCGGAAGGAAGTGGTGGTCATGGCTTCGAGCAAGAGGTAGGCGCGGTGGATGGGATCAGCGACAGAGTCATCATCCCCTGAGCGCAGCGAATCCATGGGGTGTTATCCTACCCTGGTTCTGCTTACCGGTGACTGCATGCCTGATCCAGGCATCGAGGACGAGGAGAACGAGGGAACGCAGGGGTGGGGCGTCGCTGCGTCACCGCAGGGTGCGCAATTCAGCGCGCAGTTGCTCCACTTCATCGAGCAACTGGGTGAGCAGTTTCAAGCCGGCGAGGTTGAGTTCGCAGGTCTCGCGCAGATGCTCGATGCGGCGCAGGGCGCGGATGGTTTCGTCGTCGAACTCGGGATGGATGAGGCCGTGCTCCTGATACTGCACAATCGTCTGCGTGGAGACGCCGGTGATCTCGGCGAGGATCTCCAGCGTGTAGGCTTGGGGTGTGGCGTCGTTCATGTCAGGCGCGTGGGTGGAAGGTGGTGGCGCTGCGGAGCTGCTCCCACAATGCGCGTTCGGCAGCGCTGACCGTGGTGGGCAGCACGAGATGGAGGATCACGAAGAAATCGCCGCGCTCGCCGGTCTTGCCTTTCGGCAGGCCACGACCGCGTACGCGGAGTTTCTGGCCGTTCTCAGCACCGGCGGGGATGCGCAGCTTGATGGAGCCGTCGAGCGTGGGCACCACGACCTCCGCACCGAGCACGGCCTCCCAGGGGGCGATGTCGAGTTCGTGATTCACATCCGCCTCGTGGGTGGTGAAGTCGGGATGCGAGGCATGGCGCACGCGCAGGTAGAGATCGCCCGCGGTGCCACCATTGCTGCCGGGTTCGCCCTGGCCGGGCACGCGGATGCGGCGGCCATCGGTCGCTCCGGGTGGGATGCGCACTTCAAAGGAGTGTGTTTGCACCGCACCGGTCTGCCGATTGGCCGTTTGCAGCGAGATCGGACGCTGGGTGCCATGCATCGCCTCTTCCAGCGTGACGAGGATGTCGCCCTCGATGTCATGACCGCGACGTGCGCGACCCTGCCGAGTTGCCCCCCTTGGCATCTCCTCCTCAAAGCCCTGCGGGAAGCCATAGCGGCTGCCGCCACTGAAGTACTGCTCGAAGAAGTCGCTGAATCCGGTGCCGCCGAAGTGAACGTCCTGCTCATAGGGGGCGGATGCTTGCGGTTCCTGCCAGTTCGCGCCGAGTGTGTCATACTTTTTGCGCTTTTCGGGATCGCCGAGCACTTCGTTGGCCTCGTTGATCTCCTTGAACTTCTCCTCGGCGCTCTTCTTGTCCTTCGCGGTGTCAGGATGGTATTTGCGGGCCAGCTTGCGGAAGGCTTTCTTGATGTCGTCAGGGCTGGCATCGCGCGGGACATCGAGCGTGGCGTAGTAATCTTTGAACTTGGCGGGCATGACGTGAGTATGGACGGGCTTGGGGCAATACGAGCATGCATTCGCCGAAATGACGTGTCCTTGCGGTTGTGAGCGCATTCCTTGCCGGCATGCGTCACGGCCACAGCGCAAGAATCACCGCTCCGCCAAACAATGCCGTGCCCAGGCCGATGAGTGCGGGCTTGATGAAGGCACGGGCACCGAGGACGGCAACCAGGCCCATTTTGAATACGACATTAGCCATGCCGCCGACGAGGATCATGCGCCACGCTGTGGTGGTATCAAGGTGAGCAGTGCTGACGAGACGAGAAGTTGAAAGCGTGATGGCGTCCATGTCCGTGAGGCCTGAGAGGGCGGCAGCGGCGTAAAGACCCGAGTTGCCGAAATGCTCGCGCGCGGCGGCGACGGCGATGAGCACGACGGCGTAGAGCAGGCCGAAGATCACGGCGCTCTTAAGCTCGGAGGGCGGCTGTTCATCGGCACGATGCTGTCCCTTTTTTTCGGCGATGCGGTGAGCGATGGCAGCTACAAGGCCGAACCAGAACATCATGGCCAGCAGTGGCGGCAGCATTGATTGCAGGTGCGCAGGCGCGGCGATGACGACCTCGACCATCACGCGTACAAAGACAATGGCGGAGGCGATGAGGATGATGGCGGCCAGACTGATGCCGCACGATCCAGCCACGTGGCTGCGACGTGCAAAGCTGGCGGTGGTGGCGGTGCTGGAGATCAACCCACCGAAGATGCCAGCGAGCGCAGCACCCTTGTTGCCGCCCATGAATTTCCCCGTGAGATAGGCGGCGAGACTGATGCCAACGATGAGTACGACCATGAGCCAGATGGCAAAGGGATTGAGCACACCGAGGTAGCCCATTTCGCGATTCGGCAGCGCGGGCAGGATGACGAGACCGGCGAGCACGAGTCGCGCGATTTCGCGCAGATCATCCTCGCCAATGCGGCGCACCATGTTGTGCAGCGGCTTTTTGCTTTGCAGCAGCACCATGACCGTGCCGGCGATGACCACTGCTTCCAAGCGATGGTCCAGCACGGTGAGGATGCCCGCCGCAAACATGACGAGCATCGCCATTTCGGTCGTGAGGCCGGAATCCAGATCTTTGCTTTTCATTTCGGCCAGATTGCCGAGGATGACCATGCTGGCGAAGGTGATCAAGGCCGCTGCAATGACCCAGCCGCCATACACGATTCCCAGCACGCCGCTGAGCGCACCGAACAGTGACAGCAACGCAAACGTGCGGATGCCCGCGACCCGGCTCTGCACCCACTCACGCTGCAAACCGACCAGCAGTCCAAGTCCCAGCGCCGTAGCAAAAGATTGCAGCAGTTCGGAGGTCTCTGGCAGTGTGGTTGGCATGATGGAGGGAATTATTTGACGGGTTCGGCGGCGAAGGCGTCGCCCTTGGTCTTCACCCGCCAACTGTCCGACCACTGGCGTGCAAAATCACGCTGATAGCGGTAGTTGATGGCAGCGGTGATGAGCATGGTGATGATGGCACCGAGCGATGCGAACGCCATGTCTTTGTGTGCGTCCCAAATGTCCCCTTGTGTGCCAAGATAGGCCTGGCCGAGATCGCTGCCCAGCACCTCGACGGCAAGCCATTCGATCAATTCATAGAGCAGCGAGGACGACATGGTGAGGTCCAGCGGCAGGAAGTAGCCCCAGACGCCGCGCACATTGGCAATGCGCAGAAAAATCTCCCGAAACGGATAGGCCAGCAGC
>JAYVIO010000144.1:0-5044 GCA_043770175.1 Verrucomicrobiales bacterium
GCCCGAGTGGTTCGCCCCGCATCACGAGTTTCGCTTCCCGCTCAGCGGCGACTTCTCCTCACGCAATGTGCATGTCGAGATTCGTCAGGCGCTGGAGCCCTGGCATGTACTGGGTGAAGAAGGTGGTGCCGTGCGCTTCGTCGATTCCTCGCTCGAACGCATTCAAATCAAAGCCATGGGCCTCACGGAAGGCCGTTATGCCATCACTTGCAACGGCCGCACCGTGCCGCTGCACCCCACCGGCACGAATGGCGAATTCATCGCCGGTGTGCGTTATCGTGCGTGGCAGCCGGGGAGCTGTTTGCAGCCCACCATCGGTGTGCATGCGCCGCTCACGCTCGATCTTGTCGATCTCTGGAACGAACGTTCCCTCGGCGGCTGCACCTACCACGTCGTGCATCCCGGTGGCCGCAGCTACGACACCTTCCCCGTGAACGGCTACGAAGCCGAAAGCCGCCGCCTCTCCCGCTTCTTCCGCCACGGTCACACGCCGGGGAAGATGAAGGTCGCACCGGCGGTGCCGAATCCCGAATTCCCGTTCACCTTGGATTTGCGGCATGGGTAAAAGTAAAGAAACGGGATGCGCTGGCTTGAACGTTTCCTACTATCGGCAGCAGCGACTCCGTTTTCACACCTGTCCACGCATTGATCTTCCAATCGCAAAGCTCCACTTCTCACGCAGGCGCAACTCCACGGGTTGCTGCACCGCGTGTGGACGCTCCTGAAGCCGGAAAGCATTACGACGAACTGCGCGACGACGCGGGCAAGGTGCGGGCGCATTACGATCAGGTCATCACGGACCTGCAACGGCGTGATTCGGCCGGAGTGAAGCGCATGTCCGACACCGCGCGGCGTTTGCTGGCGGAACGTGGCGTGACCTTCAATGTGTATGATGACAAGGGCATGGATACGCCGTGGACGATGGATCCGGTGCCATTTGTCATCTCCGCGCGTGAGTGGGAGGGCATCGAGAAGGCGCTGATCCAGCGGGCGACACTGCTCAATGCGATCCTCACAGACAGCTACGGCCCGCAGCAGTTGATTCGTAAAGGCGACATGCCGGCGGCGATGGTGCTCGCGCAGCCGGCCTATCTGCGACCCTGCCACGGCATCAAGACGCCGCATGCGAAGCCGCTGCAGGTTTATGGCGCTGACCTGGCTCGTGCGCCGGATGGTCGCTGGTGGGTGATCGCCGACCGCACGCAGATCCCCACCGGCGCTGGTTATGCGCTGGAGAACCGGCTGATCACCTCACGCCTGCTGCCGGATGTGTTTCGTGATGCACGGGTGCGCCGCCTGGCCGGATTTTTCCGGCAGATGCAGCAATCCCTCGCCGCGCTGGCCCCGCGGCCTGCGGGAGAACCACGTGTCGTGCTGCTGACGCCGGGACCGTACAATGAGACTTACTTTGAGCAGGCCTACCTCGCCCGTTATCTCGGTTACACTCTCATCGAGGGTGAAGACCTCACCGTGCGCGATGACCGCGTCTATTTGAAGACGCTCAGCGGCCTGGAGCCGGTGGATGTGATCCTGCGTCGGGTGAATGACGATTTTTGCGATCCGCTGGAGCTGCGCAATGACTCCATGCTCGGTGTTCCCGGCCTCGTGCGTGCCGTGCGCGCCGGCAACGTCTCGCTCGCCAACGCTCTCGGCTCCGGTCTGGCCGAAGCGCCGGCGATGATGGCCTTCCTGCCCGGTTTGTGTCGCAAACTGCTCGGCGAAAATTTGCTCATGCCCTCCGTGGCAACGTGGTGGTGCGGCCAGGAACGTCCGCGTGGCGAAATGGAGAAAAATCTCGATCATCTGGTCATCAAGAGCGCCTTCCGTGCGCGTGGACGTGAAGTTCACTTTGGCGAGGGCCTTTCGACCGCCGAACGCGCCGCTTTCATCGAGCGCATGCGCTTTGCGCCGGATCGTTGGGCGGCGCAGGAGAAAATCACCTTCTCCACGGCGCCGACATGGGAGGACGGCCGCCTCGTTCACAAGCCGGTCAGCGTCCGCGTGTATCTCGTCGCGACGGCAGACGGCTACATGGTGATGCCGGGTGCTTTGACGCGGGTGGCGGCCAGCATCGATTCACCAATGGTCTCGATGCAGAAGGGTGGCAGCAGCAAGGACACCTGGGTGCTCAGCGATGGCCCAGTGGAAAATGTCACCCTGCTGACCACCACGCGCACGCCAGTGGAACTCCGCCGCGTCGGCCACAATCTCGGCAGTCGTGTTGCAAATCATCTCTACTGGCTCGGTCGTTATGCGGAACGTGCGGAGTCCAGCGCGCGTTTGCTGCGCTCCACGCTGCTGCGTTGCTCACCTGAAAGCGGCATGAGTGAAACGCCGTTGCTGCTGCCGCTGCTGGAGGCTCTGCACAATTTGCGAGTGTTGGATGATGTGCCTGACACCGCCGTGCTGGCCGCGCAGCAGGAGCAGCTCGAAGCCCGGCTGCTGCAGGCGGTGTTCGATCCTGAGCATCCTGCCTCCATTCGTTCCAGCGTCACGCATATCCAGCGCATCGGCATTCTGCTGCGGGACCGTATCTCCGTCGATACCTGGCGGGTCATCAGCCAGCTCAGCGATGCTTTGGACGCCTTTGATCACCCGCCGAGCATCTCGCCGATGTCAGACACGTTAAACGTGCTCACGCGTGTCATTCTCGAACTCGCCTCCTTCCACGGTCTGGCGAAGGAAAACATGACACGCGCCCAGGGCTGGATGTTCCTGGATACCGGGCACCGCATTGAGCGCACCACGTACATCTGTGAGCTGCTGCGCGCCGGACTGCGCTCCACGGATGCGGAAAATCCGAGCCTGCTCGAAGCCATCCTCGAAGTTGGCGACAGCACGATCACCTATCGCAACCGTTACAGCCTGCTGCCGCAGCTTGCCGCCGTGTATGACCTGCTCATGCTCGACGAACTCAATCCACGCGGCCTGCGCTTCCAGTTCGAGCGTATTGAGCAGCATTTCGAACTCCTGCCGCGCGAGCAAAACTCCGCACTGCTCACTCCGGCGATGCGCGTGCTCATTGAAAACAGCACGCGGTTGCAGTTGTGCGATCCCACGGAGCTGGCACGCGTCGAAGCCGGAACGTGGTCGCAAACGCAGGTCGCGAAACTTCTCGCCCAGCTCATTGAAGCCATGCCGGCCCTCAATGATGCCCTTACCGCCGGCTACTTCGCCCATTCCACCATCAACAGCAGTGAGTCCGAGCCTGCCGTCGAACCGACGCCCACGCGATGAACTACCGCATCACGCATCGCACCACCTATGCCTACAGTTCGCGGGTGGCTGTCTCGCATCATGCGGCACGTTTGCGTCCGCGTGATACGGCTACGCAGCGCTGCCAGGAGTTCAGCCTCAGCTTCGATCCTGAGCCCGACCTGCTCACCGAGCACACCGACTCCTTCGGCAACCAGGTTGCCTGCTTCTCGATTCAGAAGCTGCATGCACGCTTTGCGGTCACTTCACGCAGCTTCGTCTCGCTCACCCCCGTGGTGCAGCCGGATGCGGCGCAAACGCCGCCGTGGGAGCAGGTGGCCGCGTTGTTCCGTGATCCGGTGCCCGTGGATCTGCTGGATCCCTGTCAGTTTGTGTTTCGCAGCCCGCTGCTGGTGCATGAAATGCCGCTGCGTGAGTTTGCGCTGCCCAGCTTTAAGCCGGGCCGCCCGGTGCTCGCCGCCGCCGCCGATCTCTGCGCCCGCATCCATCGCGAGTTCGTGTTTGATCCGAAGGCCACGACGATCAGCACGCCGCTGGCCGAAGTGCTGGAAAAGAAGCGCGGTGTCTGCCAGGACTTCGCGCATCTTGCCATCGCCAGCCTGCGTGCCATGGGCCTGCCCGCTCGCTACATCAGCGGCTATCTGCGCACGCATCCGCCCGCAGGCAAACCGCGGCTGGTGGGTGTCGATGCCTCGCATGCCTGGGCGGCCTGCTTCGTTCCCGGCTTTGGCTGGGTCGATTTTGATCCCACGAACGACTGCTTCACCTCGCTCGATCACATCACCGTCGCCATTGGACGAGACTTTTCTGATGTCAGCCCCGTGCGTGGCATCATCACCGGTGGCGGCAAGCACAGCGTGGAGGTCGGTGTGGATGTGGAGCCGGTGGGCGGACCGTGATCTGCCTCGTCTTCAAAAGGCCGTGTGAACTCTGGCACAGCCTCTGCTAATATAACTCTCATGTCGTCTCTGTTTAACGACTACCAACCAGGTAGCTTCTTCGATGAAATGTTTTCCGCGCCTGCGGCTGCCAGGGGGCATTACTCCGGCATCATGGGCAGCATCGGCACTCTGACACCCGCCGAATACGCCACTCGTCAGCGCACTGCTGACACCGTTTTCCTCCGCCAAGGGGTGACCTTTACCGTCTATGGTGATGATCAGGGCACAGAGCGCATTTTCCCCTTCGATCTGATGCCGCGCATCATTCCCCACAAAGAGTGGGAACGTGTCGAGTCTGGCCTGATCCAGCGCATCACGGCGTTGAACCTGTTTCTAAACGACGTGTATCACGGTCAGAAGATCATCAACGACGGCATCGTGCCGCGTGAACTCGTCGAGTCTGCCTCGCATTTCCGGCCGGAATTCATGGGCGTCAAAGTCCCGCACGGCATCTACATCCACATCTGCGGCACCGATCTGGTGCGTGATGACAAGGGTGAATATTTCGTGCTCGAAGACAACGGGCGCTGCCCTTCCGGTGCCAGCTACATGCTGGAGAACCGCAATGCGATGAAGCGCACCTTTCCCGGCCTGCTACAGTCACTTCCCGTGCGGCCTGTCGATGCCTATGGCTCGATGCTGCGTGAAACGCTGACTCATCTGGCTCCCGCAAACGTCATTGATCCGAACATTGTCGTGCTCACGCCGGGTGTGTTTAACAGCGCCTATTTCGAGCACTGTTATCTAGCGAAGCAAATGGGCGTGCCCATCGTCGAGGGTCGTGATTTGATCCTGCATCATGGCCGCGTTTTCATGCGGACCACGCATGGCCTGCAGCAGGTGCATGTGATCTACCGCCGCATCGATGACGACTTCCTCGACCCGCT